>CP046178.1:2005014-2327516 GCA_014075255.1 Gammaproteobacteria bacterium | reverse complement strand
TTTTGAAACTGCTAAGAGATTAAAGCGCCCGATACTTTTAAGTATTGGTTACTCCACGTGTCATTGGTGCCACGTGATGGAAGAAGAGTCATTCGAAGACGAAGAAATAGCAAAGTTTTTGAATGAAAATTATATTGCGATCAAAGTTGATCGTGAAGAGCGGCCAGATATAGACAGCATCTACATGGCTGCCGTACAAACCATGACCGGCCGCGGAGGCTGGCCGATGACAACTTGGCTCACACCGGATCGAAAACCATTTTATGGTGGCACTTATTTTCCTGCGCGTGATGGTGATCGTGGCGCACACGTTGGATTTTTAACCGTAATCAAAAAACTCAAAAATATTTATGACACACAACCCGATCAGGTCGCCGAACAAAGCCAGCAATTAACAAAAATAATTTCCAGCTCCCTTAGTCCGGCCACAAGCAGTAAGCAGTTACCCACGATTAAAATTCTCCACGATACGTTTTCATATTATCAATCAGGGTTTGATCCATTACACGGAGGATTGTCACGAGCTCCAAAATTTCCGAGTGATCTATCTACTCGCTTTCTGCTGCGCTACCAAAGACATTCAAAAAATACTCAAGCATTAGAAATGGCAACCTTAACGTTAAAGAAGATGGCTGCGGGTGGAATTTACGATCATGTAGGAGGAGGTTTTCATCGATACAGTACTGACAAAGAATGGCTAGTGCCGCATTTTGAAAAAATGCTTTATGACAACGCGCTACTATCCATGGCATACCTTGAGGCCTATCAGCTTACTGGTAATGAAAGTTTTCTTCAAATTACCAAAGAGATCCTCCGCTATATTGAACGAGACATGTCGTCACCCAACGGCGCTTTTTACTCCGCTACAGATGCAGATAGCCTTGTCGATAATCACCGTCGTGAAGAAGGCTATTTTTTTACTTGGTCCGAAAATGAATTAGATCAAGCACTAGATAAAGAAACATCAATCATTGTAAAGAGCTATTTTGCAACAACCAATAATGGAAACTTTGAGGGTCGCAATATTCTGCACACACCTAAGGATAAAGCAGTTATTGCAAAAGAACTCAATATATCTATTAAAAAACTAGAAACTATTATTACCGACGCCAAAGAAAAACTTTATAAAGAACGAGAAAAAAGACCCCGCCCAATTCGAGATGAAAAAATATTAACTGCTTGGAATGGGCTAATGATTTCTGCTTATGCGCGCGCTGGATTAATTCTTGGTGAACAAAAATATATTCAACGCGCTGCAATGGCTGCTACATTTATTAAAACGCATTTAATCGAAGCAGGCAGATTATTTCGAAGCTATAAAGATGGCGCGCACAAACACAATGCTTATCTTGACGATTATGCATTTTACACCGCAGCAACTTTAGATCTTTATGAGGCCACTCACGATATTAAATGGCTTAATTTTGCGATAGATCTCGATAACACACTCTCCAATCATTATGAAGATGATACGAATGGAGGCTTCTTTATGACCAGTGATGACCATGAAAGCCTCCTGGTTAGAGAAAAACCGTATTTTGATGGGGCAGAACCTTCAGGCAATTCAGTTGCTGCACTTAATCTATTACGTTTATATGAATTTACCTCGAACGATTCATATCGCATGCGAGCAGACAAAGCCTTTAAATCAGCCAATCAAATTCTAACCGAGAATCCGACTGCTCTTTCTGAAATGATTCTAGCTGTTGATTATTACTTAGACAATCCCAAAGAAATTGTTATTGTCACTCCACAAGATAAAAAACAAGATGCAGAACATTTTATTAAAAAATATAGAGAAAACTATTTGCCCAATAAAGTATTAATTGTGCTATCTGAAGGTAGCGAACAAAGTAATGTTGCTAATAGCATTCCTTTAGTTAAAGGGAAAATTGCCATGCAAGGAGAAACGACGGCATACGTTTGCGAACAAGGGACTTGCAAACTCCCTACATCTGATCCACAAATTTTTTCTCAACAGATCTCCACTATAAGATCTGTAGACGAATAATCTTCAATTAATCTATGCAAATGCTACAGCTCTATTTGACAATTATCAGCTGAACTAGCTAACTGAATACTTAGATGCCCCTAATCCTTTAGGAAGTTCTTGGAGACCCTCAGACAAATTATAATAGTCTCCTTTGTCTACCGTATAAATATGAGTTGTTGTATGTAGGCCAGTAGGTTGATCGAGTGTGCCTACTGCAATACTTAATGTAGCTGCATCTTCCAAATCCCAGAATAAGCTTGATCCGCAAACCACACAAAATCCTCTGCGCGCATGATTATTCATTCCTCGATACCAGGCGAGAAGATTATTTTCATTTTTAATGAATACGTTTTCGCGAGGTGCTGCTGTGTAAGCACCATAATGTCCGTGAAACTTGCGACACAAACTACAGTGACAATTCACAACATCGCGCAAAGGTCCTGTAACTTTGTAGCGAACGGCTCCACAGAGGCAATTACCTGTATGAACTCTATAAGCTTGATTACTAGAATTACTCACAGAATTATGTGGGAAACTACATGGCTACCGCGAGCTGATTTGGCAAAGGATCTGCTTGTGCTGAGGACCAATCTGGCACAAAAGACAGGATGCGAACATCTGCTGGAAGCTTAGCGTTAAATATTGAGTTGTGCCAAAAAGTGGCTTGGTACTCAAGATTTTCAGAATTCAGTTCTTGCACAGAACATGGAATGATATATTTCTGATTTTGTTGATTAAAATATAACGATAGATTACTTGCCGCTATAAGTTTATTGGTGATCTCAGAGTTTGGTGAAAACAAAGCAGTCAAACAATCTGAAAATTCTTCTAGTTGCTGAAAATACCCCGCGACTAAAACTTTTAATAAATCTTTGCGACGTAAAGCAGGATCATCATTTTTTTTATACATATAGCGAAACTCGGCAACCAGTTCAGCCAATTCTTTTTTATTAATTAAAACGGTAAGATTACCAATTACTTCATTATTTATTACTGCTGAAGGCTGCATTCCTTCTGAAGGTCTACCTTCTTCCATGCGAACTGCATGCTGGCGAACTCTGCATTGCCAACCTAGGAAGTGAGCGCGCAGTAGTTGTCCTGCAGTTTCCTCTGTCACCTTATTGTTATTTTATCTAAGCCAGATTTGAACATGAGGTTAGTCAAATTTCTCATAAGCTTTGCGCAAATCTACCATAGGGTGATTTTTTGACATTTGAAATTTAACAAGTAACTCACGTGCAACCATGTCTCGCTCTTGTTGGTTATCAGACATTTCTAAATCCTCAGGCACAGTAACCCAACCGTTAATATTGCGATCAAATACTGCAGCACGGTTTTCTTCATAACCCATATGCACATCTTCAAGCCAATTCAGATCAGACCAACCCATTAATTCAATATATTTTTTAAGAAACGGTGTTAAATATTTTAAGTCAGGCACTAAATTTACATCATAACGATAGCCAATATGTTGGCCAATCATTTTTTCTCGCTCTTCATCAAGCCCGTCGGATTTTATAAAATGGTCTATATCTTTATCACTCATGATCTTCTCCAAATACTTTTATATAGTGAAATCATTTTAGAAACGCGTTAAATCAGGACGACCCACAGTATACTGTGAACCCGCCAGTGGTACTTGCGCCATTGCAGAAGCTTCCATCGTTAAAGCCGCTAAATCTTCTGGCTCAAGCGAGTGGATATTGGTCTTTCCACAAGCTCTTGCGAATAATTGCGCTTCAATGGTGAGGGTGTGCAAAAAGTTATACACACGAATCGCAGCTTCATCTGGATTTAAGCGTTTACGTAATTCTGGATCTTGCGTGGTAACGCCTACTGGACATCGCCCGGTATGGCAGTGATAACAATGACCCGCTTCTACACCCATTTCTTCTTCAAAATTGGCTTCCGGAATATCTTTATTGCAGTTCAATGCCATTAACGCAGAATGCCCAATGGCGCAAGCATCTGCACCTAAAGCTATCGCTTTTGCCACATCGGCACCATTACGAATTCCACCTGCGTATACCAAGGAAATTTTTCCTTCCATACCCACATCTTGAATGGCACGTCGTGCTTGGCGAATCGCAGCAATACCTGGAACACCGGTATCTTCCGTTGCCAGGTGAGGACCCGCTCCAGTTCCGCCTTCCATACCATCAATAAAAATAGAATCCGGACCTGTTTTCGCAGCCATACGCACATCGTCATACACACGTGCTGCACCCAGCTTTAACTGAATGGGTATTTGCCAATCAGTAGCCTCACGAATTTCTTGGATCTTTAACGAAAGATCATCCGGACCTAGCCAATCCGGATGACGCGCAGGAGAACGCTGATCAATACCTGCTGGCAAAGAACGCATTTCAGCAACTTGATCCGTCACTTTTTGACCCATCAAATGCCCGCCTAAACCGACTTTACAACCTTGTCCTATAAAAAATTCTACCGCATCAGTAAGACGCAAATGATTTGGATTAAACCCGTAGCGTGATTGAATCACTTGGTAAAACCATTTTGAAGAATAGCGGCGCTCGTCAGGAATCATGCCACCCTCTCCTGAACAGGTTGCCGTACCCGCCATGGTTGCACCCCGTGCTAACGCTGTTTTTGCTTCATAACTTAAAGCACCAAAACTCATACCAGTGATATACACAGGAATATCCAAAACAAGCGGGCGTTTGGCCATTGGACCAATTACGGTTTTGGTCTCACATTTTTCACGGTATCCTTCGATCACAAATCGAGTTAATGTGCCCGGCATAAATGTTAAATCATCCCAACTCGGAATTTTCTTGAATAAAGAAAATCCACGCATGCGGTATCGACCTAACTCAGCCTTTACATGAATGTCATTCATGACCTCCGGCGGGAATACATAACTGCTACCTAAATGATATTTTTTTGCGTCGTCTTTTACAGACATAATTTTATCCTCAACTTCTGTTATTAGAGCACCAGTTTCTTCTCAGTGGGTTCTAAGTTGTCGTAATTCCACAACTGTTTTCCAGAAACTATCTTAGTGATGTTTTCAACACCATTCGGTGCTTCCATTCCATACAAATCAAGTTTGCTTTGCAGATAACGAACATCAAGATCCGTCATTTCGCCTTCTACCGCATCGACACCTAAACTTTTAACTTTACCAGCAATATAAATAGTGCCGTCATACATTGAATCGCCGAGGTTGCTACTTGCATTACCTAATAAGATCATACGACCACGTTGCATCATGAAACCTGTAAAAGCACCGGTATCTCCACCCACAATAATGGTGCCGCCTTTTTGGTCGATGCCGGTACGAGAACCAACGCTGCCTTTGCAAACTAAATCACCGCCACGAATAGCGGCCCCAAAAGTTGAACCAGCATTTTTTTCAATCAACGCCGTTCCGGCCATCATGTTTTCACCGCATGACCAACCCACACGACCATTAATATGTATGTTGGGACCATCAATTAGGCCTACTGCAAAGTAACCTAAACTGCCTTCAAAATTAAGATTGAGTCGATTCAAGATTCCTACACCCAAGGAATGCTTGCCCATAGGATTTTTTACAGTGATCGTTCCATGCCCTTGCTTCATCAACTCACGTATTTTGATATTTACTTCCACATTACTCATTTTCTCGCAATCAAACTCTGCAGTTTTGTCAAAATCTACATCGTGTGCATATGCATATGTGAAGTTCTCTTCTTCAGAAGCAGAGAAATACATCTGTTGTGTCCGACCCGCCAATTGCTCGGCATGCATCCCCATGTCTTCAGATTTTTGATTTTTGGCTACGCTTGCCATACTCGTACCTCCCCTTCATAAGGATCGAATGTGTCAATTTCGCGCGGGAAGATACTGCGAATTGCAATTTCTTCTGAGGCTAAACCCACAAACTCATCGCTTTCATAAATCACCATTGGCTTGGCAGCCATTACATCTTTTGCCATACCTAATTGGTCACTGGTAGCAACTAAATAAGAAAACACACCATCTAAATATTCCACCGAATTATTCATTGCGGTTTCCAAGTCATCACCTTTGTCGATACGATTAGCAAGATATACTGCAATCAATTCAGAATCACAGTTAGACATAAAGCGGTGACCGTCTCGTTCTAAAGCACGTCGGTTGGTCCAGTAATTAGTAAGCTGACCATTGTGCACAACCGACACATCCGAAAACGGATAGGCCCAGTAAGGATGTGCAGAACGTATGTCGACATCGGATTCAGTCGCCATACGCGTATGACCAATACTATGCGTACCTTGAAAACCATCTAATTTATATTGATCAGAAACCGTTTCAGCATCACCGAGATCTTTAATTAATTCCAGAGCATTTCCAACAGACAGCACTTCTACGCCATCAATATCTTCAATGTAGTCAATCAAGCGACGCAAATCTCCATCAAAACTGAATGTATAACGGTGGGAATAATCTGTTGCAGCGTGTTGCTCGTTAATTTTCACACCCGACTCTTTAAGGCGTGCTTCTACTGCTTCTTCACGCGCTTCCACTTCAGCTTGAATATCAAAACCTGATTTCATGGCTTCTTGTTCTGCGGTGATGAAGCGCATTACATATTGTTTTTTATCAGCGTTTCCATACAACGCATAACCGGTAGAGTCTGGTCCACGATGCTTCAATGCTTGCAGCATTGAAGTCATCTCTGAACCAATATTCGAACTCTTACCTTTCCAGATAAGTCCTGCTATTCCACACATTATTTATTTCTCCAAAATTACAGCCAAAGTTACGGCAAGACATCCAGATAAGTTTCAAGATCCCACTCAGTAACGGTATGATTAAATCGTTCCCATTCATCCCGTTTGTAATGCTCATAAACTCTATACATTTCATCTGGCAGAGCGGATTTAATGACTTCGTCTTTCTCCAGTTCTACCAAAGCATCACCGAGCGACATGGGTAATTTTTTAACTTTCTTGCCCGCTTCGATCGCTTCATAGATGTTGCGTTCCTCGGCTTCGCCTGGATCCAGTTTGTTGTCGATACCATCGTCCATGGCTTTCAACAATGCAGAGCCCATTAAGTATGGATTCACCATCGAATCTACTGAGCGATATTCAAAACGACCTGGTGCTGAAACACGCAACGCACAAGTTCTATTTTGATATCCCCAATCTGCAAAAATGGGCGCCCAAAAACCGGTATCCCATAAACGACGATACGAGTTAACTGAAGGCGAACCGATTGAGGTTAAGGCACCCAGGTGTTTGATCACACCACCAATGGAGTGCAAGCCAATAGGACCTGGCGCACGCTCATCAATGGATGGATCAGGCATGAAGGTGTTTTCACCACCCTCGCGGTAAGTAAATGAACCTTCCATACCAGCTAAGGAATCAAAACCAAGATTATTCACAACATCTTCACCTCCGCGCCATAGCGACATATTGTGGTGACAACCCGATGCGGCAACGCCCATAAATGGCTTCGGCATAAAGCACGCAATTAAATTGTCTTCACGTGCGACTTGTGCACAGATTTGACGATAAGTAGTTAGACGATCTGCGTTACGTAATACGAGATCGTATTGTGTGTTCAATTCAAGCTGACCGGGTGCGTCTTCGTGGTCTCCCTGAATAATATCAAGACCCATTTGTTGAGCGTACTCAATCACCTTCATAAACGTGGGACGCAATTCTTCAAACTGGTCGATGTGATAACAGAATGGTTTGGTGACACCACCGTCTGGTTTACCGTCAGCTCCACGTTTGAGCCACATCATTTCCGGCTCAGTTCCGCAACGCATATTCAGGCCATGTTTGTCTTCAAATTCCTGATGAATACGACGTAAGTTACCGCGGCAATCCGAAGACAGTGCGCCACCTGGATTCTCGCGTTCTTCGCGGTTACGAAACAGGGTGCAGTACACACGACCGACGCGTTTGTCCCAGGGTAATTGCATAAAGGTTTCCGGATCAGGAATACCCACAAGTTCCGATGACTCAGGCCCGTAGCCAATATATTGTCCGTGACGATCGACAAAAAGGTTGGCCGTCGATCCATAAACCAGTTGAAATCCTGTTTTAGCAAGACGCTCCCAGTGTGCCGAAGGAATACCTTTACCCATAATTCGGCCCGAGACCGATATAAACTGGTAATAAATATAGTCGACTCCGGTTTCATTTATTTTTTCTCTAACCTGTTTAACCAGATCATCTCGCCCGGGTGCATTCACATGTTGTTCTAGGTCTGTACTATCTTGTGTCATTTTGGACTCCTCACTACTTTTTTAATTATTCCGCCCTTACTTTTAATAAGAACGATTAAGCTAAGATCCTTATTTATACTAACTTTCCATACTTACACTCATAACTGTGTTGTACTAAATTATATTGCCAACAAAACAAACTCACTTATCCCTCTTATATCAACTCCACGGATATGGGCTATTGGATACCGGATGTAATTTTCCTTGCGCATAACGAGCAAAGCGGAATGGCTCCAACAATGAAGATGTAGTTCCGCATATTTCTTCTGCAACCAATTGGCCAATACCCAACATCTTATAACCATGATTTGAATCAGCAATGATGTAACAATTGTCTTTGAATACATCAAACACTGGAAAACTATCGGGGGTAAAACATCCTAAGCCGCCGGAGGGTTCACGCTTATACTGTGGTAATGTTCCTTCGAAGCGTTTTTGACAATGCGCAAGTGCCGATACCCACATCTCTACAAAATCATCATCCACAATGTAATGCGGTGACTCAGAACCGTAGGGATCAATGTCAACTTTATTAGGATCTTCATTGACTCTAAATGGAGCCGCACCACCTTGTATGCCGCCAAAATTAAAATCAGGTTTGTAATAAATTCCCCACATCTTATTGGTAATTAAATCACCTGTTTTATCTGAATAAAGGGGCGCTACTGAATCCACGTGCACAACGGGTGGGAATCCACCATCGTTGGTTTTTTGAATATCAGGGTCGACACCCAAAGTACCCTCTTGTAATGACCAATAAATCCACATGGGAACATCATTCACTATTTTCCCATCTGGTTGTTTAATACTTACCGTTTTTGGTAGCTCCAACATGTCCCAGAATGTTTTCACCCATGGCCCGGCACCAATAACAACGTAATCACATTCAATAGTGCCCTGGTTTGTTTCTACTGCTTTAATACTGTCACTTTCATTTGCATACTGGAAACCCGTAACCGTGACGTCGCTTATAATCTGAACGCCTTGCGCTTCTACCTTAGAAGCTAATCCTTGCATTGATTTAACATTGTTCGCATAACCGCCACGTTTTTCGTGCAATACGGAGGTAATCTCTTTGGCTTGCCAATCGTGAAAAAGACCTTGCATGTATTTCATGCTATCGCTTTCTCCCTCTATGAATACGGACTCATAACCAATTTCTTTTTGTTGTTTTGCAATGCTTGCAACATTTTCATGCATCACTTCCGGACTAATCTGCATATACCCTACAGGATGATAACTATAGGTTTCAGGATCGCTATCCCATACATTTACACTGTGCGCCATTAATTCACGCATGGCGGGTTGAAAGTAATTATTTCGAATAACACCACATGCAATGCCGGTGGCACCTGCGGCTATTCCACTTTTATCAACCACAAGTATATCTTTACCACTACCTTGCCCATTTGCTTTTAACTGCAATGCCAAATGATAGGCAGTGCTCAGCCCATGTATGCCAGCGCCAATGATTAAGTATTTTGAATGCTTGGGAATACCCATATATATACGTATGAATTCTTAGAAAATATTAATCTAAAAGCCTTTATAGGCTTGATTTAATAAACAAATATGGCCGTCGATGGGTAGTTCGGCAATTGCACTTAGGACGTACCACATAGTGAGTAATCTCCTTATAATAAAGAGACTAAATATTGGGAATCTTAATGTGCTGATATAAAGCTGCCAGCTGCAATTCATCGCACTTCAGAGAATTAGCTTCTTCTCAATCGCCACTGCCTAATTAGTCCATATAGACTAATCACAACCCAAAAGCCTTCAATGACAAATGCGGACATATTGAATTCGTACATCAGAGATACAACCACGAGAAAAGCCCCAAGCGCATTGAATAATGAGTATTTATAACTAGAGAATTCAATACGTTCCATTTGCAAAAGCAAATACATACCCACCATTAAGGCAACACCAATATTGCCCAAAAAATCATGCCATTGATAATTCATATTTAAGTTCTCTGTGCTCAATCCATATAAAATCAAATACCATACTGCTATTTGATTTGTCTGAAAGGAAAAATTATGAACTGGTTTCTTGCAATATTAGCAACTATTACATCCTATACTTTATTTTCAGTATTCGGCTTACGAACCGGACAAGCCGAATCAGTCTATCAAGCGGCTTTCTCTCTTGTTAGAGATCCTATAAATTTTCTGTTAATTATTATTGGTAGTGCCGGATTTGGAGTAGCCACTTTCTACGCCTATAAAAGTTCCCCTTTCGCAATTACCGTCGTAATTTCCATAGGGTTATTGGTGTCTTTTGTGTTTTCTGTCATCTTTGCAAATGGCGAAATAAATCTGCAAAAAATGGCTGCGCTATGTCTAATAGTGTTAGGTATATGGTTCATTAAGTAATCTTCAAACTCATTTGCAAAAGGATTTATCTAAATTTTTAAGAAATAAGTTTTCAGTCAAATCCCTTATATTAATTAGTGTTATTCAGCAGGTTTTATCATCTAAAATAATCACTATGCCTAAAAGAATATTTAAATATAAATGATAATCATTATTATTTAGAATACATATGAAATACCTCTTCATAACCACCCTTCTATGTTTAACGACTGCAATCCTTCATGCAGAAGAATTGGATCCGCCAGAAATAGTAAACGGTGAACGACTATTTATAGAAACAAGATTTGCACAATTTTTTTATCAGTATCTTGAAAACGGCGGAACAACAAACAAACCCATGCCGAAAGGCGATCCAGTCTTAAGCAAAACCGTACGCTTTTTTGGGCTACCGCCTTATCAAATTCCATTTACCAATAGCCCCTATGCAGGACAGTCCATAAACTGCCGCACCTGTCATATGGTTGATGAACATATAGAACAATCAGAACTCGGTATGCGCGCTTACGCAGATTTTGCAGCACGCAGCCCGGTCCCAGCACGCGAAGACAAGCAAACTACTGTTGTTAGAAACTCTCCTATTTTAGTAGACGCATCGATTGCACGTAATAATTTTCTATTACATTCAGACGGAGAATTCTCCAGCTTAAGACAGCTAATTGTCGACACATTGGCAGGTAGAAATTTTGGTTGGATACCAGGTGAAAAACAACTCGCCATTAACCATGTTTGCCGAATTTTAAAAGAAGATAACGGTGAAGATGAATTAGCAAAAGAATTTGGTGGGCTTTCCTATACAGAAATGTTTTCTGGGGTAACCCGTAATACCACTCCAGTTGATCAAGAATTTTTACTGCCAGAACAATACAGAGTAAATATTAACAAAGCATCATGTGATGAAATGTATGCTGGCGTTGTCAATTTAATAGCTGCCTATACTGAGGATCTAACCTTTGCAAGTGATGAAGAAATTTTTTCTCCTTATGATGTGTTTTTAAAGATTAACAACCTCCCAACCCAAGCAAATGAAAACGAAACGGATTTAGTCTATAGCAAGAGATTGCTTACAGAAATAGAGTCATTAAAGAAAAACAACAAACTTAAATTTGTAGAAAAAAACCCAAACACTGAAGATGGTAAATTTATAACTCATGATCCGGATTATAAATTTATGGAAGAAGAACTAGCAGGTCTAGAGGCTTTTTTCAATCAAGATCCGGAAGATAATATTGGCACAGGCAACTGTATTGCATGCCATGCTGCTCCACACTTTACAGACTTTGGATTACATAATATTGGCATTTCACAAATCGAGTATGACAACATCCATGGATTTGGTAAATTTGCCGCATTAAATATCCCTTCACTCAGTCAACGTGAAAAGAATCCAAATGTATTCTTACCAGCCAACGAGAAGAATCCTAAACGAAAAGGAATATTTAGAAGGCCCGCATCACAAGAACACCTCGCTTATACAGATTTAGGTACATGGAATATTTTCTTTAATACAGACTACCCGCTTCCCCAAGAAAGTATTTACAACTTAATATGCATAAAGAATGGAGAAGTAGTGTGCAAATCAAGAGATGATGCACTATCACGTAGCTTGGCAAGCTTCAAAACACCAAGCTTGCGAGACTTAGGACACTCTGCACCCTATATGCATAACGGTCAAATCAGCGATCTACATGCAGTAGTAGGGTTTTATCTAGCCGCTTCGATCAATACTCGTAACGAACAATTTAGAAACCCAGATGAAGATATTGCTAAAATTGATATCAAACCAAAAGATGTTATTCCCTTAACACTTTTTCTAATCTCGCTGTATGAAGATTATAACTAGCCGGCAATCGCAGCTACGCTAATTATTTTCAAAATAACAATTAGCCTTAACAAGCCCGGAAATCTTTCCATTTTTCAGCTTAACGCTAATCTTTTACAACCCCGGTAGCCGCTCCTGCGTTACCGGGATACAATTACATCCCTGGCAGAAAATTGCTCCTGCATTTTCTGCACTTCCGCCTTCCATGGCGGTCGTACATCATTTATTTTAAGAATAAAAAAGCCCCGCTAAAAGACGGGGCTAGTTACGCAACTAAGGGGAGAAATATCTACGTATAAAATCGGTATGTATTAAAAAATTAAAAGCATTAAGCCAAATACAGTCGATATTCCTACTACAAATAACAACACATCAGGCATCAATACATTGTATGCAAAGGCATTCTCTACGCAGCTAGTCATGGTAATGTTCCTCTATTTTAAAATTATGGGTTAAATTAATAATATCGTTAAAAATTATTTTTTCAGTACTTATGTTAGTTAGACGGAGCCAATCACTTCAAGTTCAATTTATCGATATGAATCTTTTTTATTCGTAATAATCGATATTCTTATAATCCTAAGATTTAACTACACCTTTATCGTCAATTAGCATCATTACTTAAGCATTTTTTAAACTGCTACGAGACAACTCGGTTCTAGTTTCAATCACCAGTCGTTTATCATCGGCATATTGAATATATAGATACTTAAATTCTTAAGCCCAACACTTTTGGCTTATCCTTTAAGTAACGGGGCGCAGACTATACACAGAAAGTTAATAAAATATTACAGGTGAACGACATCTTCACGACAAAAGGTGGAAGCAATGGAATAAACGACAAACAGAGGAGGAATAACTTGGAGCTTAGACGCGAAAAAAGACTTATGAACTAAATCTAATAAAGTAAATCAGAGGTATTACTTAAGTATAGTGTTTGTGATCTTTACGACGTGTACCCGCACGTTGAACAATAACGCCTCGCACTGCATCCCTATTCGAAAGTGATATTTCTTCATAGCCCTGTTTGAGTGCGCGCAGATAATAGCGATCATCTTCAACAATGAATTGGCGAAAAATATATTCTTCATTTACCATTGCCAGCACATAACTACCGCTCTCTACAGCCGCAGCTGAATCGATAATAATAATACAGCCATCTTTGAATTCAGGCTCCATACTGTCACCTATCACTCGCAACGCAAACGGCTCTGAATTTGCGCAACCACCGTGGTCGGCTAAATCAGCGTGCAGTACTTGTTCTTTTATGACAGCTTCTGAAGGATTTTTAGAGTCGCTCATATTTTGGCTCATAATTAATATTGTACTTTGCAAAAATGTCTCATACTAATTCCATTCTCGGTATCACTTAAACTTCTGATTCGACAGCTTTTTCCGCGGCACGTTCTTCCTGTTGTAGCGCCCACATATTGGCATAAATACCCTGTTGCGCTAGCAGCTCACGATGGCTACCCGTTTCCACTACCTGCCCATGGTCAAACACATAGATACTATCGGCATCAACAATAGTTGAAAGACGGTGCGCAATCACCAGGGTAGTGACCCCTTGGGTGACCTCTTGCATGGCATTCAAAATCATACTTTCCGATTGCGAATCCAAGCTGGAAGTCGCTTCGTCAAAAATAACAATCCTTGGATTTTTCAATACCGCACGCGCAATCGCAACGCGTTGCTTTTCACCACCTGAAAGCTTCAGGCCACGTTCACCGACAATGGTTTCATACTGTTGTGGAAGCTGTTCAATAAAGTCATGGATATTGGCCAGCCTCGCAGCCTGTTCAATCTCTTCTTTGCTCGCACCGGGTTTAGCGTACTGGATATTGAAAAAGATGCTCTCATTAAATAGCACGGTGTCTTGTGGAACGACGGCAATGTTTTCATGCAGACTTTGTTGCGTGCATTCGCGCAGATCCTGACCATCAATTCGTACTGCACCCTCAGTCACATCATAAAAACGAAACAGCAAACGTGCGACGGTCGACTTACCCGCACCCGAGGCGCCGACTACGGCTACTTTATGTCCCGAAGGAATAGCGATGGAAACATTACGTAAAATTTCGCGATCTTGGTTATATGAAAACGAAACATTATCGAATTCAATTTGCGCTGCACTTACTGCCAATTGCTTTGCATCGTTTGCATCTTTAATTTCAGTATCTTTTTGCAACAGCTTCACCAACATATCCATATCTGCCAGTGAATACGTAATCTGTCGATACACAATACCCAAAGTATTAAGCGGCACAAACAATTGCAACATCAATGCATTCACCAATACCAAATCACCCAACGTCATACTTCCATCAGCCACGCCACCGGCTGCAAAAATCATGATGATGGTAACGCCAATAGCAATGATGAAGGCTTGACCAAAGTTCAACATCGACATGGTAGTAATACTTTTTACCGCTGCATTCTCCCACTGCGAAAGCGTTTCACCATAGCGCGATAACTCATAACGCTCATTATTAAAATACTTTACGGTTTCATAGTTCAGCAAACTATCTACGGCAATCGAGTTGGCTTGCGAATCCAAACGGTTCATTTCGTGGCGATATTTCATGCGCCAATTAGTTACAAATAGAGTGAATGAGATATATATGATGATCGTAATCAAGGTCGCGACTGAAAATTTCAATGCATAAGCACCCAATAAAATGGCTGCAACCAATCCCAACTCAACAAAAGTCGGCACGATAATAAACACCATATAATTGATAATCGAAGACAGACTTTGCGTACCGCGTTCCAGATCACGTGTGATCGAGCCGGTTTGTCTTTCTAAATGAAAACGCAACGACAAGTTATGCAAGTGCTCCAACACACGCGTAGAAAGATTTTGGATTGCACGGTAGCGAACGCGCGCAAATAACACATCACGCAACTCATTAAATATCGCAGTGGTTAAACGCAAAGCGCCATAGGCTAATAAAAAACCTAATGGCAATATTAATAAACTAGCTTCTACATCTAATGAATCAACAATGCGCTTCAAAATTAATGGCACTGCAACCGTCGCCACTTTAGCGATCACTAAACACCCTAAAGCAATGAGCACTCGCCAACGAAAGGCCCACAAATAAGGAAACATCTGCAACAGATTTTTAAAATCGGTACGTTTTTTATGCGGCTCTTCGGTTCGTGCGTGAAATTGCATGTAATTACATTAGTTAATTATTAAAAATGACGGGACTTATGTATGCCTAGGCATCATGACGCAAACAAATTTTTTACTTAATATCTCTGAATTCACGTTGAATATATTTTTGAGTAAAAAATTAAATTTGGAAAAATTTAAACGGTCGTTTTTGCAGATCTCAGTGTGCCCCAGTACAAAAAAAAGAAGATCTTTTATAAAACTTTTCTATCCAATCGATCGAAAGATTTTAAGTCAAAAGCGCCAAAAAAAGCTTGCTTTTCTCCAACCACACGAACGTTCAGGATATTTTAACCTAATTGTATTCAACCAACGGCTTATCCACAGCTTATCCACAGCTTATTCCACACCATACACACAAGATGTTGTGCTTGACGAAATTCTCACCCCAATTTATAGTAATCCCCGTTCACAGCAGTCCACTTCAGTTTACCTGAAGTTTATAAAAATAGATCTAAGGGCGCGTGAAAAAGGGAAGTAAAAACAATAACTTATAATGCCAAGCTGAGAGACCAAATGCAGCCAGAACTTACTACTATTACCGAAGAAAAAACCCCAAACACTCCACATGAAAATAATGCACCTACTAAACTTGAAATTGCTGCCACAGCACCCGGCCAATATCGTGTAATTCGCCGTAATGGCAAGGTAACCACCTTTGATCGTGAAAAAATTAAGGTTGCGGTCACTAAAGCCTTTCTAGCCGTTGAAGGCGGTCATGCCGCGGCATCAACTCGTATTCATGAGATGGTGGATAAGATTACTGACACAGTTTTCTATGCCCTGTCACGCAGTCGCCCACAAGGCGGCACCTTCCATATAGAAGACATACAAGACCAGGTTGAACTGGCTCTGATGCGCAGTGAGCACCATAAAATAGCTCGCGCCTATGTCTTATATAGAGAAGAACGCACACAAGAACGCGCACAAATTGAATTGGCTGCACATACTAGCCAACAAGAAACCGACACTCCTAACCTGAACGTAAAAGATGAGGCAGGTAATGTAAAACTTCTAGATGTCGAGCGCTTGTCGCGCATGGTGGAAGAAGCCTGTACAGATACCGTTGATGTACCCGCACGACCGATCATCGATGAAACCCTGCGCAACTTATACGACGGCATTCCTGAAAATGAAGTGGGCACAGCGGTCACCATGAGCGCACGCACACTCATTGAACAAGAACCAAATTACAGCTATGTAGCAGCACGCTTATTGTTAGATACCCTGCGTCGTGAAGCACTTACTTTTGTCTATGACATGCCTACTGAAGCTACCTTCAAAGAAATGTCTTATCAGTATGCAGACTACTTTGAACACTATATTCACAAAGCGATTTCCTTAGAATTATTAGATCCAAAACTGGCTAGCGAATATGACATAAAGAAACTTGGTAAAGCGTTACAACCGAAGCGTGACCACCAGTTCACCTACCTGGGTATGCAAACTTTGTATGACCGTTACTTCATTCAAAGTGAGGGCACTCGATTTGAATTGCCACAAGCATTTTTTATGCGCGTAGCGATGGGTTTAGCACTGAACGAAGTGGAGCGTGAAGAACGTGCGATTGAGTTCTACATGTTGTTGTCTTCGTTTGACTTCATGAGCTCAACGCCTACTTTATTTAACTCTGGCACTTTACGCCCACAATTATCTTCTTGTTACTTAACCACCGTGCCGGATGATCTACACGGCATCTTTGAAGCGATTCAAGACGATGCCATGTTATCCAAGTTTGCGGGCGGTTTAGGCAATGATTGGACACCGGTACGCTCCATGGGCGCACACATCAAAGGTACTAATGGTAAATCACAAGGTGTGGTTCCGTTTCTTAAAGTGGCTAACGACACCGCGGTTGCAGTCAATCAAGGCGGTAAACGTAAAGGTGCAATGTGCGCCTACTTAGAAACTTGGCACTTAGACATAGAAGAGTTTTTAGACCTACGCAAAAACACCGGTGATGATCGTCGTCGCACCCATGATATGAACACGGCCAACTGGGTGCCAGATTTATTCATGAAGCGTGTCAGCGAGGACAAGCCTTGGACATTATTCTCACCACATGAAGCACCGGATTTACACGAGTTAAGTGGTAAAGCTTTTGAAGATCGTTATGCAGCTTACGAGAAAATGGCAGATAACGGTGAAATTAAAAACTTCAAACGTCTAAAAGCGGTAGACCTCTGGCGCAAGATGCTCGGCATGTTGTATGAAACCGGTCATCCTTGGATCACATTTAAAGATCCATGTAATTTACGTTCGCCACAACAACACACTGGTGTAGTGCACTCTTCTAATCTATGCACAGAAATCACGCTGAACACCAAGCAAGATGAAATTGCAGTGTGTAACCTAGGTTCTGTAAACCTCGCAGCGCATATAGATGAAAACGGCTTAAATCTTAATAAGCTAGAACAAACCATCTCTACCGCGATGCGCATGTTAGACAACGTAATTGAATACAACTATTACAGCGTAGACAAAGCAAAACGTTCTAACTTGCGTCACCGTCCAGTGGGCTTGGGTATGATGGGCTTTCAAGATGCACTGTATAAGCAACGCATCTCGTATAGCAGCCAAGACGCAGTGGAATTTGCCGATCGTTCGATGGAAGCGGTTAGCTACTTCGCCATTCAAGCTTCTAGCAACTTAGCCGAAGAGCGCGGCGCCTATGCAACCTATAAAGGCTCATTGTGGGACCAAGGTATTTTACCCATCGATTCGATTGAAATTTTAGAACAAGGTCGCGGTGATTATTTAAAACAAGATCGCAGCATGACGATGGATTGGGACAGCTTACGTCAACGTGTGCAATCCGTGGGCATGCGCAACTCCAACACCATGGCAATTGCACCAACCGCAACTATTTCTAATATTTGTGGTGTGACACAAAGCATCGAACCTACCTACCAAAATTTATTTGTGAAATCGAATTTATCCGGTGAGTTTACGGTAAGCAATCCACATTTAATTGACGACTTAAAGCAACGCAACATTTGGGATGAAGTCATGGCCAATGACCTCAAATATTATGATGGCAGTGTGCAATCGATTGATCGCGTTCCAGAAGATTTAAAAGTGTTATATGCCACTGCGTTTGAAGTAGATCCACGCTGGTTAGTCGAAGCGGCTTCGCGCCGACAAAAATGGATTGATCAAGCACAGTCGCTCAATTTATACATGTCAGAACCTTCAGGCACAAAACTAGATAACTTATACAAGTTAGCCTGGGTACGTGGCTTAAAAACTACTTACTACTTACGCTCTATGGGCGCTACGCATGTAGAAAAAAGTACCGTCGAAGGTCGAGAAAGCAAACTGAATGCAGTTAGTAATGGCGACAGTAAAGCACCGCAGGCTTGTTCGATCTTAGATCCAGAATGTGAAGCCTGCCAATAATAGACAGGCAATATAGTAGACCAAAACCTTGCTTAGAAAATATTTTTATAAGTTTGGTTTTTAAATAGAGGAGAGAGGAAATATGCAAAGCTGGGAAGACCCAATCGCTGATTCGCGCGTCATGACAAGTGCCGCCGCACCCGCCGTGTTTACAGATTCTGCTACATCACAAGATGTGCCAGTACTAACAGACCCAAAGACATCACACACTTTTGAAGAGGTGGTGGCTACGCCAAGTACCACCGCAATTGTTGAAGCCACACAAGCACTGCAAAACCTAAGAGATGAAGTTGCATCAGAAGAACAACAGGCTGAAAACACAAGCGCTAATGAAAGACATGAAGGTGTCACAGGTTTAGAAGGCATTGAAATGGGTGCAGACCGCATCCAAGTTGATGACAAAAAAATTATCAACTGCCGTGCAGACCTAAACCAATTGGTACCTTTCAAATATGAATGGGCTTGGCAGAAGTATTTAGATGGTTGTTCAAACCACTGGATGCCGCAAGAAGTAAACATGAATGCCGATATTTCTTTATGGAAAGATTCAGAAGGCTTAACTGAAGACGAGCGTACCGTAATCAAGCGCAACCTTGGTTTCTTCTCTACTGCCGATTCACTCGTAGCAAACAACTTAGTGTTAGCCGTATACAAACACATCACTAACCCTGAGTGTCGTCAATATTTATTACGTCAGTCGTTTGAAGAGGCGGTTCACACCCATGCATATCAATACTGCATTCAGTCTTTAGGTTTAGATGAAGGCGAAGTATTCAATATGTATCGCGAAGTACCCTCAGTAGCTAAAAAAGCGGAATGGGCACTGCCATACACCAACAGCTTGGGCGATCCAGACTTTCACACCGGTACCACAAAAGATGACCAACGTTTACTACGTGACCTCATTGCATTCTATGTAGTGTTTGAAGGCATCTTCTTCTACGTAGGTTTTGTGCAAATTCTTTCCATGGGCCGTCGCAATAAAATGACCGGCGTTGCAGAACAGTTCCAATACATTCTGCGCGATGAGTCTATGCACATGAACTTTGGCATCGACGTAATCAACCAAATCAAATTAGAAAATCCGCACTTATGGACTGAAGAGTTCCAACAAGAAATGATTGACCTGATTAAGGGTGGTGTAGATTTAGAAACGCAATATGCTTACGACACCATGCCACGTGGCATTTTAGGTTTGAACGCACCGATGTTTGAAGAATATCTGCAGTTCATCGCCAACCGACGTTTCTCACAAATTGGTTTGCCACAGCAATACAATGCAGCCAACAACCCTTTCCCTTGGATGTCTGAAATTTTGGACCTTAAAAAGGAAAAGAATTTCTTTGAAACACGCGTAACGGAGTACCAAACTGGCGGGGCGCTTACGTGGTAGGCAAGGCCTGGCAATAGGATTGGTAATCAACATGACAAATAATGCAATGTTAAACCAAGCGTATGTAACCAAAGAAAATGGTACAGAAACCATCAAAGTTTTTAACCAAGAAAAGAATGTTTATTTCGAATTAACCATGAACACTGTAACCAAAGAAGTTACCCATTATCGTTCACTACCTGTGAATGACGTATTGGTAAGCGATTTAATGCAGTAGTTAACCGGCGTTATGGGGCCACCACTATGGTGGTTATATTAAGGGAGCAACCTCTGCTCCCTTTTTTTTATCCAATAACTTTTTGCAATAAAGCTTGGTAGGATTTTTTAACACTATCTCCAAACAAAGGATCTTTAACAAACTCCAATTCGCTACTAATATTTTCCCAATCATCATCATTTAGGACTGAATTAATAATTGGATAAACAAGTGATTCTTCTTTATTCATATGTTCTTTTTGAACAGAAATATACTCTTTTAAGTATCGTTGAAGCTCCTCTCTTTTTTGAGGTATATCAGCTAGCGCACTTTGTAGCATTTCGATAAGTCTATCGGTGAGCTCAGGTAATTCATCATGTTCATGCAAAAGTGTTTTTAACTCGCTGCGAACTTCATCGTGATTTTCTAGGAAATATTTGAATACGACATTCTCTAAGGGGTGATGAACTAAATCAGGATATTCTTTCATATACTGAATTGCATCAAGCATGGATTCCAGGTCTGATTGTTGATAATTTTTCAACAGACGTAGCTGATTTTCTAGAAACTCTAAAAGCTTGATAAAGTTTATGTGGTCATTATGTAACTTATCTATTATAGGTTTCATAATTATTAGGCTAACGAATATGTATTTATGCCTTTGCCTCTTCTATCATTTTAATTGTCTTTTTTTCTACTTCATTAGCCGTTTCTTCTAAACTCTTATTTTGAGAAAGCGCTGATAACATTTTTTCTGGCTTAATCAAGCCTATTTTTGTAGTCGCGCCTTCTGTATAGACAGAGATTCTACACGGCAATGCCATATTAAGACGCATATCTGTAGATAAAACCTTCGCAGCTTGCTTAGGATTGCATACCTCAAATATTTTACATTCCTCATTGAAATCCACGCCTTTGCTACGCAGCGTGTTACCTAAATCATGAATATGCAACACTCCGAAACCATGTTTTTTTACTGCTATCTCTAAATCATCGACTGCCTGATCAAATAGTTTTTCAGTCTCAGCAATGTAATACATGCTTTGATTTGTTTCTTTATCTTGCATTTAAAACTCCTTAGACCAACCAAGCCCAATTTCATATTGTTTCATTTTAATGCGTATAGTTTGAGTAGGATCTAAAGGATTCACACCGTCTTGGGAATGATGGAATGCATGCATTGCTTCAAAATTTAGTTCGCCCATATTTTTAGTTTTATAGGTAAAACCTGCGGTAACATGATCTTCCACTACAGCGGTTGCTAGTATATTAAATAAAACTTGATCACTATCAATCGGCTGATCAGCATGACTAAAACCAAATCTCCAAGTTGCGCTTGGAGAAGCTTGCCATTGCAAACCAAGTTTAAACACATCAACATTGTTCCACCCAAATCCTGCACCCTCATCACCCCCTAAACATGCTTCCACATTAGAGCCACCCAATGCCGGACAATCAAATAGTCTCTCAAAATCATTACCTAATGAATCGATCTCGTCATACCAAATCTTTTGGTAATCAAATACTAGTGTCACACTCTCACTTAATTCTGCTGCAATACCCGCCCATAATGTAGGCGGTACATCAAAATCTCCATCTTCAGCTAACAAGTCAGAATAATCATCAAACTCACTCATCCAAATCTTTGAGCGATAAGAAATTCCAAAGTCTGTGGTTCCAATTAAATCTTTTGCTACCACTCCAATTTGCACACCACCACCATAAGAGTAGTCTTGTCCATTTTCAGTTAAATTAGTGGGCATTTGAGTAAAACCACTTTCTACAAAAGTTTTGGTGAAACCTGCAAATGGGCTTACACCATTGCCTCGAAATGACTGCACAGCAAAGATCGGGCTAATACCAATTGACAATGTATCGCTAAATTTATGCGCATAGGAAAAATTGATAAATAGTTGGGATAAATCAGCACCTGCGGTACCTCCACCAAATACGCCAGCAAAGGTAGTCACGGGTGCTGGACCCATTCCATCAGGATCAAACGTTGCGGAACCACCGCCAGATCTATACGTCGTATTTAAACCGCCATTTCCATAGACTGATAAACCAATCGCATCTCGCTCAGTCACCATCTTATTAATACCAAAACTAGGAATAAGAAAAATATTATCGCCACTGTCTTGCGCATCAGGCCCAATCGTAAATGCACCGCCCATACCATTCGCTAAACTATTAGAAGAGGAATAACCTCGATCAGGATTAAAAATGACTAAGCCCACATCATATCGATCACCAACAAAAACCATGCCTGCTGGATTAGTTGCACTAGCCATTGCATCTTGTGGAAATGCAACGCCCGCTCCTGCAAGAGCACGAGTTTTTATGCCAGTACCGTGGGAAAAATAACCATTGGTGGCGCTTGTAAGCGTTGGGGAAAAAATAAATATAAATATAATTAACGACCTTATTGAAAACATAAATAAACTTCCATGTACTGTTTGGTTTAAAAAGAACATAAATCAGCGCTTTTCCGCAACGTTCTTACTCGTTATTTTTTTAGCAGAATTTCCCCATTGTAACCGTTCATGGTTTACAACCGCAGCAACCTCTTCATTCGATAATTGCGCAGCAAACCCTGGCATGGGTGCAGAGTAATTCACACCTGAAATTTCTTTATCTTTTAGCCCATTCAAGACTATATCTATATGTTCGCTTGCGTCATCCGCTAACACTACTTCGCTATTTTTAAGAGGCGGAAATACACCTGGCAAACCTTCTCCATTACTTTGATGGCATGATGCACAGTAATTCCCATACACTTGCTCACCCAGTACAGAAACATCACTACTATCATTTTTACTAAGTTGATCTTTATTATCTGAATTAGAACTCGTACCACTATTAATTCCAGAACTAATACTCGAATTAGAAAGTAATGACTCCCGAGCACCATATTCCCAAGTAAGATAGCCAACCGCCCAAGAAAAAATAATTAAACAAAGTACCCATGCCCATGTTGGAATCGGCAAAGGTGTCTCTATACGTACTGGCTCAAATTCATCACCGATGCGGCTACTATAGGCGTTAGCTAATATTGAAACTTCTCCTGAAACCACATCATTATTACGAATACCGTGAAGAGCTATACTAGGGCCATTACTAACAATAAATTCAACTTCTCGCTCACTAGTGACACCATCTTTTTCAACTGCGCAAAAACGTAATCGATGACGACCATCTGATAATTCTTTGGAATTAATTTTTATATTCTCTGGTGGCTCTATAACCTTATATGGCTTTGAGTCATCATCTAAATATATTTCTATTTTCATTTTTTGAATCAGTCTTCTAAAACTTTACGCTTAATATGTGCTGATGAAGTTTCGCCAGGCCATAGGGTGCAAATAATCGCTTGGTAAAATGCATAAACAACAACCCCTGCAGAAAAAACAACAACCAGCAACGCCGGCACTGAAATATCAGAACTGACAATATCGCCACAAAGCGTTAGAAACAGCTTGAAATAATATGTAGCCTCTTCAAACATTATTGAATCTCTACCTGTTTAAGTGATTGCAAATACGCAACGATTGCTTGTGCATCATCAGTAGCCACAATTTGAGTATTTTTTGGTTTATATGTATCAGGTACAGGCACCAATACATCATTGATATCAGCTTGTTTTTTTTCTATGAAATACCACGGATAACCAGGCATTACTGAGCCTGCAACCACTGCTCTAGGGTTATAAAGATGGATTAAATTCCACACTTCGCTAGGCTGTCGAACACCAACATTGGACAAATCTGGCCCAGTACGCTGTGTCCCCAATAAAGGCGGGTCTTCAGTTGCAAAATCTCCCGCTACAGATCCTCTTCCATAAGGCGCATCTACAGGAAGATTACGAACAAATTGTGTATGACAAAATGCACAACCTTCTTCTATGTATAGCTCACGACCGCGTTCTTGTTGAACTGTGCGCGCAGTTATATTTTCTAATGGTAATGTTTTTTGTGCTTCAAATGCAGGAAACACTGCAATTATTAAAGTAAGCACGAAAAACCCTATCGCTGAAACAGCTACCAATGCACGATGATCAGTATGTAAACTCATGCATGCACTTCCTTTAATACTGTAGCTTCAGAACGTGGACGCATTTCCCAAAGATTAACTACAAATACAACATGACTTGCTACCATCATCAAACCACCCACAGACCTCCACAACCACAAAGGCGCAGCGGTATGCACAGAAGCCATAAATGACTCTCCCGCTACCCAAGAAATCCCCTGCAGTACTCCAGCAATTGAAATGGCAATTACATACATGCTGCCACCAACAAATGCTAACCAAAAATGCAAGCCCATCATGCCTTCAGTTGGCGAGCGCCCCGTTATACGTGGAAGCAAGCCATAGATCGCACCCCAAATTCCAAATGCTACAAACCCATACATAGCAAGATGTGAATGCCCTACTGTGAAATTAGTAAAATGCCAATAAATATTGGCAGATCTAAATGCTTCTATAGTTCCTTGCGTGGAAGACAGTGCATAACCCCAAATCCCTACTAATAAAAAAATAGCTGCATAACTTTTTCGCACCTTGTGCCACGAACCTTTTGCAGTCATAAAAAAATTACCAAACCCAGACCACACTGGCACCATCATCCCAACACTGAATAAAATTGCAGTCGTCTGCACCCACCAAGCAACTGGACTGAAAATAAAATGATGTGCACCAATGAGTGTGTAAAAAGCTAAACTAGTCCAAAAACCCAAAACTCCTAGCGCATAAGAATATATTGGCTTACCCAATATGCGAGGAAGTGCATAGTAAGTAATACCTAAAACCAATGGAGTAAACCACATGCCTACTCCCGTATGCATGTAATACCCTTGCGTGACAATATTTCCGATACCACCTTGATAGAATGGTAAGTACCCAACGGTATAAAGGATCGCAAGCCAACAAAATGCGCCTAAGATATACCAGTTAGAAATATATATTTCTTTAGGCTTACGATTAGCAACAGTTTGGTAACTGTTATACGCATTCAGTAATAAGCCTATTGCATATATCACCGCAATCGGCCAAATAAGTTCTCGATATTCTTGCGGTCCGCGCGTTATCCCTAACGACAAGGTGATCACTCCAAGCGCAATGGCAATATTCCATAAATACAAAGCATAACGTGAAGATCGCACGCTATATAATTTCACTTTTGAGGTACGTGAAACAATAAATAATGCCAAACCCACTAACGCCATAGATGACCATGCGAACATCACTACATTAGTATGCACTGGACGAATTCGCCCAAACGATAAGCCACTAAATGCTAAAAGATCGGGCCAATACAGTTTAAATGCGGCAAGCAACCCATAAATCGTGCCCACCATTAACCAAAATGCTGACCAAGAAAAATATGCGTATATCAGCCTTACGGTATCGGGCTCATGTCCTGATGGTAATGGGTTGTTATTTTCTTTCATTGCTAACTTTTATATTGTTACTTAAATTGTCATGAATATTTTTTGTAAGTTGCATGTAATCTTGATTATTTGCGTAGCTGCCAACTAGCACACCATTTGGATCTACGAGATAGAAATAGTCTGAATGAATTACTCCGTTATTCGAATCATTTGATGTCTGTGTGAATTGCGAAAAAGTTCTAAAAACCTTTTTAACTTTTGTTATCTCTTTTCTTGTTCCAGTCAGCCCAACTATGCGTGCATCAAAATGCGCAATGTAATTCTTCATTATTTTAGGTGTATCACGATCTGGATCCACAGTAATGAATATTGGTACTACTAAATTGGAATGCCCACTTAATTTCAGCTCTTGCAAAACTTTTTTCATAACAAACATTTGTGTTGGACATACCTTAGGGCAGTTGGTAAAACCAAAATATACAAACAACCACTTATCTTCAAAATTTTTTTCAGTTTTCTCAATATTATTATGGCTTATTAAATTAAAATTAATTTTTTTACTAAGGCCATCCTCATGATGCATAAATGCAAATATTGTTGTACCAATTAATACCAACGTTGCGGTTAGCATTAAAATAATTAAGCGTTTCACATGCATTTAAATTATTTAATTAATAAATTTAAATTTTCCACTGATAAGCTTCTTCGCCTGCGATGGCAAAAAACATCCATACATCAATTAATAACACCGTTAGAAATACGACAGAGGTACCAAGCGCCCATATAGGGTCGGCATGGTGATCACCGACCCCGATTGAATACAAAATAAAACCTATCATCGCTGTAAAAATTGTTATTGATAGTAATGCTAGTGGTGTTTTCATTTAAAATTCCTCAAAGAAATAGAATTAAGATGGTTTTTCACAAAGCGGCATGTCATGCCAGCCTGCGTTGTAATTCATTCTGGCTGCAATACTACGTTCGCCTTCGCTGGCTCTTGTTTCGTCCCACTCCGCAAGTCGCGGTTTTATAAATGCCTCCCATACTGGTGGCACAAGTAACATCGCAAACATTGTGTAGTACCCATAACCAGTATCGGGTGCACCACAATCATCTAACTCCCAAAAGTGAGTCTCGCCTCTATCGTGATGATCTGCCTGACGACCTATTTCTATGAAGCCCCATTGTGTAAAAGGAGAATCGCCTACATCCCATGAATGGTGATAATCGATCGGTTGGCCTTTCTCACGAATTAATCCGTAATGCTCAAGATAATTTAATACCTCTAATTCAAAAGCCGAAATTACCCAGGAACCCACCATCACACCCAAACCTACCCAACCACCTGCAAACCAAAACATGAAGATACTTGGAAGACTCATTGCGTAACCGCGTATCCAGCGATTTTGCCAAGAGATAAATGGCACACCTTTTTTAAGTAAACGCTGTTTTTCCATCACGAATAAAAATCGCGATTGGCCAAAGTGAGAAAGTAGATAGTGCTTGTAAATGCTACGACCTCTAGGAGAAGTTGCAGGATCATCTTCACAGCCTAATTCTAAATGATGGTTATACACATGCGCATAACAAAAATGTGCGATACCACTTAACGCCATCATCCAACGTGCTAATACAAAGGTAGGTCCTTTTGTGTGCGCAAGTTCATGCCCAAACATAATGCCGAGCCCAAGATAGATGCCTGCAGATACTGTTGCACCATACAATTGCCAACCTGTAACACCATGATGAATTGTGATGCCTAAAATTTCAGAAGGACCAAAAGATACGCCGCTTACATATTCATATACGCGCCATACCAATGCTAATTGCAGCATCACAAATATTGGATACTGCACCCACATCATTACCTTTAATAAATTAGCTATACCATACAACTCCCCATTCTCATCCGTGCCCGCAGGCCCGCAGTGAATAAATTTCATAGCACTCGTTAAATAATCGACAATGATGGATGCAATAAATAACCCCACCCCCGTCCATACCCAGGGCCCACCCACTACAACACCTACTAACGCTAAGAAAATTAAACTCGGTGTTAAAAAATATCTTATATTTACTAAAAATTTATGCATTATTTCCTCACTTACTATCTATTTATTATTTAAATTAATTTTCTTAGTAATTATCAATTACCACATCCTTAAGTTGTCCTTTCAGTGTCTCGCCTGAATTTGGCAACATGTCATAAGCTATGAGATCTTGGCCACATTGACTTTTTCTAAATTTAATTCGATCAAACCATGCTTTTACATTTTTTCTATCATCGATAATAGATTCATACCCAGCGACTACACAAAGATGAGCATATGCAGTCCAATGAAGATCTGCCCAGGTATACTTATCGCAAACAATATATTTGTTACTTGACAACTGCTGATCTAAAGCATCAAAAAATATTTTTAGATCTTCGTTATTAGCATTAATCACCTGTGTATCAGGCAAATAAGAAGAATCTTTTATTTTCTTTGTAATCGCTTCATCAACCATAAGATTTACATGAGGTGCAACATTTGATTCAGCTATATCTACCCAATAATTTTGCATTGCTGCAAGCGATGCATTACGTGGCGTAAGCGCATATCCCAAACCTCGTGCATCTGTGAATGAAGTTATGGCATCACTACCGCAAGTAACAAAGTCACCCTCTTTTAAGCAGGGAGTAATTGAGAATGGAGATATTTCTTTTATTAAATTATCCATGCCATCTACAGCATTAGTAATCATGCTGTAGCAATTCATCTCCATACCTTGTTCTGCAGCTGTGATAATACATTTGAGAGTATCTGCATCGGTTGGAGAGCCAATCAACTCAAGCACGTATTGTGTCTTTTTCATTTCACCAGACATGCCATATTTAGAAGCATCTGCATGTCCTGATTTTTCTGCCATTGCATTGAATAAATCTGTCATAATTTTTCCTATCATTAAAATGTATGTAATTTTTTATGCCGCTACTTTTTCAGTATTAGACTCATACCCTGGTATCTCTGTTTTAATTTTAGTCAACCATGAATTTAAGTTTTTGAAGCCACTAAATAAGCTGCTTTGACCTTGGTCTTCAAGTAACTTGAATACTGCAGACCAATGAACATCTGCGAGTGAGAATTCTCCAACAATATAATTGTTTCCAGCTATTTCCCTGTCTAAAACTTCTAGAATGTCTGAGATGCGCACTACATTACTTGGTATATCATTTAACAATGGTTCAAATTTTCTTGATAAAACTTGAACCCAATAATTTTGTGCAGCCAACAACCTAGCTTTTCTCGGATGTATTGTAGGTGCCGCCCCTTTTATATTTAAATAAGTTAAAACAGCCTCTGCTCCGCATACCGTAAAATCTCCTTCCTCTACACAGGGGAAACGATTCAATCCTGTCATATGCAAAGACTCTGACATTTTGTCATCGGCAACAGAAGATTCTTCCCAACTCACTTCAACAGGAAGTTTTCTATAAGATGCTAAAAAGACACATTTGTATGAACCAGCATCTTTTTTATTGCAAATAAGTTTTGTAGCTTGATGTACTTTTTTCTTTGAACTAAATAGACCCATGTTCTTAATCTCCAAATAATTTTGTGCCAAAATCTTGAACACAGGTTAATTTGGGCCTTACAGGATTACACTGATCTAAATCAGCATAATTTCTCAGATACTGAATAAAATGAATTATTATTCGTATTTACTGATCTAGAACAGGAAAGCTCAATTGAACAAATTAATTAAGATGCTTATTCATAATAATTAAGCGCTAGAATGCGTTAACATATGTATATAGAGACTGCACGCAAACCTTATAGTACAAAGGGAAATATAGAAACCTAATGCCTCAGACCGAACAAAAAGTTAATTTCAAATCACTTAAGGCTTCATGCAAAAATTGCTCATTGGTTGAGTTATGCCTTCCACGAGGCTTAGATAGTAATGATCTAACGACTCTAGATGAGGTAATCCAACAAAGAAGACTGGTACAGAAAGGCGAGACTATATTTAGACAAGGCGAAAAGTCGGGTTGTGTATATGCCGTTAGATCGGGATCTGTAAAGACATTTAGTACAGACAAAAATGGCGAAGAACAAGTACTAGGTTTCCATTTGCCCGGTGAACTGCTTGGTTTAGATGGCTTAGATAACGAAATACATAGTTGTTCGGGAATATCACTTGATACCACTACTATTTGTGAATTACCCATTAATGATCTAAATGTTTTATGCGTGAAAATACCAGGCCTTCAACAACAGTTACTCAGTTTGATTAGTAATGAAATTACCAAAGACCATACAATGCTGATGTTGCTTGCGCGCCGTAATGCTGAACAAAAACTAGCAACGTTTTTAATCAGCCTCTCTGGACGTTTTAAAGCTCGTGGATATTCAGCAGAAGAGTTTGACTTAACAATGACTCGATATGACATTGGTAACTATCTTGGACTTGCAGATGAAACAATAAGTAGATTAATTTCTAAATTTAAAGACAACAAAGTTTTAGATGCCAACAGAAAGAAAATATCGATACTTAACCATAGTCTATTGTGTGATATTGCTGAAGGCGATCAGTCTTTAAACTAAATAGCCTCCCCTATATACACTTCAATTTTCCTACCTAGACAATTCATTAGCTTATTCGCTAATTACTGATCTATATCAGATCACGCATATCGTTGCGCATTTAACCTATCTATATCGCTTCTAAAGCGAAAAGCCTTTAGTGGCAAAGACCGTTACTAAATTGATATCAATCTATGGAGGCGTTATGGATCAGACATTATTTGATGAGATAGGAGGCAAGGAAACTGTCGAAAAAGCTTCTGCCATTCTCTATGTAAATATACTACGTGACGAACGCATTAATGGTTTTTTCAAAAATATAGATATAGAAAAACAAAAGCGAAAAATGTCCAGTTTTTTAACAAACATATTTGGTGGCCCATCTTTATATTTAGGAAAAACGATGCGTAAAGCACATGAGAAGGTTGTTGAAAATGGCCTTAATGATGATCATGTAGATGCCATGATGGAATGCGTAAGCGCTACCTTAAAAGAATTAGCAATAGAAGACACATTAATAAATAAGGTAATGGCAAAAATCGAAGAGCATCGAAAAGATGTGCTTGGAAAATAGGAGCTTAGAAATGCGCTATCAATATAGTTTCGATAAAGCAAATTTATTAAAAATAAATACTACTCAAGCACTATTATTTTTACTTTTCTTAATATTATCTTGTAGCTTTAATACCGTGTCTGCGAGCGAATCTATAGATGCAGTAAATGCTGGCGCTAAAGAATTTCAGCAACGATGTGCGTTATGTCATGGAGATAATGGGAAAGGAAATGGACCCTATGCATTTGCGCTTGTTTTCAAACCCTCTGATCTCACCACACTGCTTGCAGATAATAATGGTGTCTTCCCTTTTCTTGAAACCTATTTAATTATCGATGGTAGAGAAATCGTAAAAAGCCATGGGCCAAGATTAATGCCAATTTGGGGAAACCGATATAGTACAGAATCTTGGTCAGAAGTAGACCCTGAGTACGGCGATACCTTAGTTAGAGGTAGAATTTTAGAACTCATTTTATTTCTATTCTCTATCCAAGAACCTATTACATCCAATAATTAAGCAAAAACTTAATCTATGAATACAAAATTAGAGGAGCTAGGGCAATGCAGGAAACGGCTGTTTAGGAAGTGAATTAAATCGTTACTGAAATGAAGAAATGATTCCAATTTTAAGCCAGGAGGTTAAATGTTGTATGGCATGGCTTGCAACCTCCTCTTCCACATGAAACTCAAGCAGCTCTTCACAAATTTCTGCAAAGTTACTGCCCTGTAAAAAACCGCTCAACATGGCATGCTCATCATTCGCAAGTGAACGAAACTCGGTAATGCGATCACGGTTACGCCATATCAACCATTGTGCTTTTAACTCTTCTTGTTGAGGTGGAGATTTTTCAGCTTTAAGAGCTTGCCAGCTAGGCACTGAATTCCAATCGGTTGTATAAATCTGCAGGCTCGGATGAAAACGTAATGTTAAATCCGGCCATTGCTCTTGTGGAATTGCAGTTAACTCTTCAATAGTCGCTCTTTGTGCATTCCCTGCATCAAATGCAATTAATAACAGTCTTTCGAAATCTGCAATCTCGGCAATAATAGGATGATCCGAAAAAGGTGCCGTCGTTCTTAAATACTCTGGCAAGTGTTGGCAAAAATCACGCAAGGAAGTGTAATGCGAAGGCTTAGATTCAATGTATCCCGCAGCCAGTAAATCAAACAGCTCATCTCCTAGATAGATGCCCAGCATTTCGTGGTCGTTTTCGATACTGCCTTTTAAACGAACCTTATAAGCATTGCCATAAATACCCAAGCGGGTAGAAACAGGCACCTGTCCTTGTTGCGTTACATTTTGAGCAATAACGGAATCTTTATCCAACAAATGTTGCATAAATTCATGTTGCAGCTTACTCAGTTCAAACATAAATAAACTTATCCATCGTTCTAGGCCACCCTTCTAGGCCGCTTGTGGATGAACCGTTTGCGCAATTTCTTTTGCGTGGTTCATTTCTGCCTGTAATTCTGAAAATTCTGGAATATTATCATCACGCTCAATCATTGCACTTACCGGACCAAAGCGTTTCAAAGCATCAGCATATAAATCCCAAACCGGGTCAGGCACATCATGATCGTGCGTATCAATTACATAATCACCACAGTCTTCATGCCCAGCCAAATGAAACTGTTGAACACAATTAGGATCAATATTATTTAGAAACTCTTGTGGTGAGAAACCATGATTACGTGAACTAACATAGATATTATTAATATCTAACAGCATTTTACAGTCCGCACGTTTTACAATTTCACTAATAAATTCCCACTCTTCCATTTCAGAGTTTTTATAGGTCAAATAACTAGACACATTTTCAAATAAAATCTGCCTGCCCATAAAATCTTGCACTTGAGTAATTCGATCCACAAGATGATCTATCGCTTCCTCGTTATAAGGCATGGGTAATAAGTCGTGGCTATTGATGTCACCTACCGCAGTCCAACAAAAATGATCTGAAATCCATTCAGGTTGAACTTCAGCCACTAAGGTTTTTAGTTTCTTCAAATAATCAAAATCTAACGGATCCGTACTGCCAATCGACATCGACACACCGTGTAAAACAAGAGGATAATGTTCACGAATGGCGTGTAAGTAATACTTAGGCTTGCCACCTGCGACCATAAAGTTTTCAGAATGCACCTCAAACCAATCCACATCCGGCTTGTGCTCTAAAACATGCTGATAGTGCACGGTACGCAGACCCAGACCATAACCAATAAATTTATTATTCATATTAATAAAACCGGGGAAGTGTTAATGCTCCCCCGGTCCTTGGAGGTGTTTAATATAGTAGAGCTAGTTTAGCCAACCTCTCCACCAACATCACCACAAGATTTAGCAGTAGTCCCTACAAATCCTGTTCCCTTACATGAAGCTTGACCAGCACAGTCATTATTTGCAGTACCGCAGTCATTGTGGCCTTTGCAAATATTTACACCATTACAATGAACAAGATCAGCCGTAGTGACTTCGCCTCTCCATTCATCTTTAACGGTTCCACCGATGTCACCACATGCCTTAACCGGCATTGCAACAAATCCTGTGCCTTTACATGAAGCTTGACCACCACAATCATTCGTTGCAGTGCCACAGTCATTGTGGCCTTTACAAGTGTTCACGCCATAACAGTGTGCAAGTTCTACGGTTTCCGCCGCAGCGGTAGTTTCCGCACTGTTAACCGACCCACTAGTAGTACAGCCAGCAATAAGACCTGCCGCCGCAAGCGCCATGGTCATACCCGACAATGCAGGCAATGTATGTTGTTTTTTCATTTGAATGACTCCTAAATTTTAGTTGAATTAACCATATACAGGCCTATAGACCTTATATATAGCGAATTAATTACTTCATTTCGAGAATTTTATGAGCAGTCCGTGAAACACACGGACTAATTATCAAGACCGGCACCCGTTCAAATATATTACATGCAAAAAATGAATCATTACGATGAATTTTTTGCGCGTAAATCAGGCAAATAAGCTGCAATGAATATTCCATTAGCCGTGTCTATTGAGTCGTAACTGATTAACTTAACAAAAAGGAAATATGGACATGAAAACAAAAGCGATCGTAACTCTTACATTATTGTTAACAAGCGGCTTGGCACTAGCCCAAGGTGGTCGCGACTTCAGCAATATAGATGTGAACAATGTTAAGCCCGCTGTAGTTGAAATGACTGAAATTAAGGCTCAAGGCCCAACGGATCAGTTCAATGTAAAAGTTGAAAATGCTGAGAAAGAGGATATCACTTCACTTCAGCAATCTTATGATTCACTTAATGACGTTTTATAAACTACGAAATGGCAGATTTTAAATATATAAGGATGTAATCAAGAACAAGGACGTTCTCTTTAAACATACATAATTATGAAAACTATATATACAAGTATATTCATTGCACTTTTAACCATAAGCGCTAGCGCAGCAACCGCCAGTGAATTTGAAATAAATGACGAAACAATGAATTTTAAAGAAATTGTTGAACCTCGTTTTCAGATGACGTTATTTCCAGGCATCGCAAGACCCGCTAAGAAACCATTAGCTATGCATATGGTAGAAACACCAAGAGATAACGCTAATTTATTAAATTTGAATTCAAGTTTAGTGAACTCAACAAATTCGGTTAAACCTGATACCTATTTAGATGACATAGAAGTAGTCAATAATAATATATTTGAACTTAGATTTTAAATTGTGAACTAAACCTTAACTGGAGCGAGAACATGAACCAAATAGAAAAATCAAAAAACTTGGACAAGCACTTAAATCTAGTGGCTGAATTATTCCTTCGCGAAATGATTCGCAAAGAGTACCCAGACTGGGTGGATTACAACGGCGAATGCAATAAGTGTGATGAATATTACAACTCTCTATTGGATGTAGTAGAAGTAAAGTAAAAGAGAACTACCATGCAAAATAAAATTAATCTTGAAGTCGTACTTGTATCCGTAGCAACTCTTTTATTATTGCTATCTGCTAATGCAAGTAACGCACGCGACTTAAATGAAGGTTTACATCGTACGGTCTACGAGTCAGAAGCTTTGCACTCCTCCCTAAACTTCAGCAAGGCTTCTCACTCTAGACATTATGGAAAACGAAATTACCGCCACAAATCGAAACGCAATCATTATCGCGGCAATCGATATTACCGAGGTGGAAATTCTCATTATAGAGGCCATCGATATAACCGCTATGGTCACCGTTATTACCAACCACGTAACTACTATTACTCTAATCGATACCACAATCGTTACCGATATGGACATTAGAAAATTTTACTAACAAAAGAAAATGAAACTTTAAGGAGAAAGGCGATGAATAAAATAGGAATACTAATATTAATGCTTGCAGCCATGACGGGCTGTGCCAGCTTACCTGGAACTAACCAAACTCAAGGCACCGTAGCCGGAGGCGCGATTGGTGCTATTTTAGGCTCCACCGTCGGCGATGGACGAGGAACAGTATGGGCCACAGCGGCAGGTGCCATTGGTGGCGCGCTGGTGGGTTCACATATTGGCAAACGCTTAGATACGAATGATCATCAAGCCATGCAAAAAGCCACGTATTCTGCACTTGAAACCAACAAGTCTAATACCGAAACAATGTGGTCCAACCCAGACAGTGGTAATGCTGGATCGGTGATACCGACCAACACCTTTGAAATGGCGGATGGCAGCTTCTGTCGTGAATACACCTCCATGGTTGAAGTGGGCGGTGAATCGGAAACGGCCTATGGCACTGCCTGCCGCCAAGATGATGGTAGCTGGAAAATAGCCAGCTAAACCACCCATCCTCAACATTAGAACCACTTACAAGTAAGGGATTAAATTTTCCCCTTACTTGTAAGGATTCCAACCCCTTCCCGGGTCTACTTGAGTAGAACCCATGCAACATAATGATCGTTGCATTAATCAAATTTCAGGAAATACAGCCATGAGTGAAGCTAGACAACAATTTTACAAAACGACAGAGCAATATTTTCTAAACCATACAGAACGTAACCCTCAAACCAAAGAAACCCATTCAACATCTCAAACAAAGAAGTTTTACATTAAAGAAGGTCCTTTCATCAATTCTACAAACGTTGATTACCGATAATGACTCATTCTTAAAACTCTTCTAGAAACATGTTAAAAATAAACACTTTCTTCACCCAAGCATTTTTTTTAATCGTCGCCAGTTTGGTTGCGAATACAATCCATGCCAGTGATGATCTACATCAACCTTTCACAGACGTATTAAGTGAGAGTGTTACAAATGGGCAAGTGAATTACAAAACCATTAATGAGAACCCAAAATTCGCTAGCTACCTAGAAACCCTTAAAGAAAAAGCTACTTTTGAAAACCAAGATGAAGAATTGGCGTATTGGATTAATGCTTATAATGCATTAGTTATTCAAGGCATTCTAAATGGTGGCTCACCCAGCTCATTCTTTAGCAGAATGCGTTTTTTCAAAAAAGACAAATACCAAGTAAATGGCCTAAGCATTAGCTTATTTGAAATTGAACATGAAGTGATACTTCCTCTTGGCGAACCGCGCATTCATTTCGCCATTAACTGTGCCTCTAGCTCATGTCCCAAACTCACCACACAAGCCTATAGCGCAGAAAATCTGGATGAAGAACTCACCCAAGCCGCAAAGTATTTTATTAATGACACCATGCGCAACCACTTTGATAAAGCTATGAACATCGCTTCCATTTCAAAAATATTTGACTGGTTTAAAAGCGACTTTACCAATCATTCTGGAACGGTTGAAAAATATATTGCGCAATATGTAAATGATGAAAACGTCGCAAAAGATTTAAGTGAAGGAAACTACAAAACTAAATACTTAAAATATGATTGGAGCCTAAACGGCACCGGGCCATAACGGGCCATAAACTACTTATTATTTACAACTAGAAAATCGTACCAAAATGCTGCGACTAACGTACTTCCTGATACTCCTCTTCGTTAGTTGCAGTACTTTTGTTTTTGCCCAAGAAGAAAATACAGAAAATAATAGTAGTAGCGACAAACCCGTACATGAATATGCCATCGATCTATATGGCGCTACCAGCATTCGTATCGCGGCCAGGCAATGGATGCTACAACGTGGCAAAACCGATGTCGTCCCAGCACTAATTCGTAGCCTGCGTTACTTCCCAGAAGACTCAAGCCAAACACTGCATCTATTAAGAGAGCTCACCCAACAAGATAGCGGCCCGCTTTGGCATGATTGGGTGCTATGGATGCAAGACAACCCCACCGAACCATTTGCTAAAAACGAATTATTTATAAAAACCATCACTAAACGCATTGATAAAAACTTCCAAGACTTTTTTCATGAAGATATACAGCGAAGCATACGTTTAGATGAAATAGTGTGGGGCGGTGTACGCAAAGATGGCATCCCAGCGCTAACCTACCCTTTCATGACTGCTGCAAAGGAAGCCGATTACATCAGCAAAGATGAACTCGTATTTGGCATTTCTATTAATGGCGATACCCGTGCCTATCCGTACCGCTTTATGGATTGGCATGAAATGCTAAACGACATGATCGGCGGCGTTTCCGTATCGTTAGCCTATTGCACGCTCTGTGGTTCCGGCATTTTATATAAAACCAAAATAACGCCGGATGAAGACCCACTTATATTTGGCTCATCAGGATTCTTATATCGCTCTAACAAACTCATGTATGACCAAAAAACCCATTCCCTATGGAATCAATTCAATGGTAAACCAGTTGTAGGTTCGTTGGTACAGAACGATATCGAACTCGAAGTGTTGCCACTGGTGACCACTACCTGGGGTGAATGGCTAGCACAACACCCTGATACTAAAATCATGTCATCCGAAACTGGATTTAAACGAGACTACACGCCCGGTGCAGCCTACGGTGCGTATTTCTTCAGTGATGAACTCATGTTTCCCGCAAGCGTAAAAGATGATTCACTCAAACAAAAAGACAAAGTGTTTGGTCTGCGCATTAGTGGTGCCAACAAAGCCTGGCCCTTAAAGTTGTTTGAACAAACTAAAGTGATAAACGACCAAGTCGGCATTATTCCCATCGTCCTCATTGGGGATGCAAAAACCGAGACCGTCCGTGCCTATCGTTCAGAAGGCAAAAAGTTTCAACTTTCAAAAAACGGCCAACTCATAGCAGACAAACAAGAATGGCAACAAACCGAAAACGAACTCATCGGTCCCAAAAATCAAAAACTCTCTCGCCTACCCGGGCATGTAGCCTATTGGTTTGCATGGAGTGGATATTTTCCAGAGACCTTAGCGAAAAAGCCTCCAAATCTGACTAAACATTAGTCACTTCTCCCCAGTAATTAAATAAGCTTTGATAGAATACCTATCAATGAACTTCTTTTGGTACAAGTTTTTCAAAAAATGACTCATGTCAAATACTTCAGAATCAGTCTTCTTTTCCCAATTGTTGTGGGGGCAACCTTAGCGGCATTAATTTTTTTATTTGAGAAATCTTTTTTCAAAAGTGACTTGCAACCTTATTTAGCTATCGCTGCGATAGGACATTTATATGCCGCAGCACCGTACATAATTTTTGCAATCATTATTGCAATACTAATTAAAGGTTGGAGCTCTAAACGAATAATTGTATTGCTATTACTAACCCCTATCCTATTTTTAATCGTACCCTTGGGTATGGATATATTACTTGGCCTAAAAGGACTCATTTGGATTGCGCTAGTCGCAACGTTAATCTGCGGCTATATCTATGTAGTGCTAATATTAGGTGGATATTTTATAGGCCGTTCATATGGATGGATTGAAATAAATGGGTAAATTCAACTACACAGGACAAACCGTAGTTATCACTGGCGCGGCAGGTGCACTGGGCTCAACCGTTGCAGAATTATTCTTTCGTGCAGGAGCAGACATCGCGCTAGTCGATATCAGCTTTGCAAAACTCACTCACCCGCGTTGGAAACATGCCAAAAACGTTGGTTTGTTTGAAACCGATTTAACCGATGTAAATTCTGTAAATAATACTGTCGCACAAATTATAGAGCGCTTTGGAAAAATAGATTGCCTAGCTAATGTTGCTGGAGGTTTTAAAATGGGGCCGATGGTGCACGAAACATCCGTAGCCGATTGGGACTTCATGATCAACCTGAATGCCAAAAGCGTGTTCTTAATGTGCCGCGCCGTGATCCCCCATATGCTTGAAAAGAAAAAAGGCAAAATTGTAAACGTTGCTGCACGTGCAGCGGTAGAAGGCAAAGCTAAAATGGCACCGTATTGTGTGAGTAAAGCCGCTGTAGTTACGCTCACCCAAAGCCTAGCAGCTGAACATAAAATGAATAACATCAATGTAAATTGTATTTTACCGGGAACGGTGGATACACAACAAAATAGAAATGATATGCCGGATGCTGATTTTAGTAACTGGGTACCTACGACTGATTTAGCCAATGAAATTTTGCACCTATGTTCAGAGCAAGCAAAAGGCGTGACGGGTGCTGCGGTGCCTGTTTATGGGAAGAGTTAGAGCTAAAATCTGCACAAAATAACTAACAATTTCAGGCTCTATTGATTTAAGGAATAAATTGAGGTCAGACTCCTTTTAATTGATATATTTAATTTAACTTAGTCTAATCCCACCAAAATCCCATAGCGTTTTTTTCTTTTAAGTCGCGTTGCAATAGTATTAAGCCATAATTTTCATCGCTAAAGTCGATTCCTTCGAGCAACTTTTCTGCTCAAGCAGGAATTTCATGACCATTTTCTTGCGACATTTCTAGCATGTCTTCCATACAACCATAGCCTTGATCGATAATATCGGGACAAAACTCATACATTTCATTCGCTAATGCTTCTAAGTTTTCTGGTAAATTTTCAAATTGAACCGTGAGGCGATCTGCTTCTATTTCTAAAATGGTTATTGTGTATTGCTCATCCCACTTCGTTAATTTTTCGATTACATCTTCATTGGTAATTTCATAATTAATTCCATTAGTACCTTTTTCATATACTTCTTTTAACTTTGGATTAATCGCATTAACTTTTTCTTTGCGCTTTTTAATTAGCTCACTAGGCATCTGTTGGATTAACCAGTCTGCAAGCTCTTGATAACCACCTTCTCGCGCTACTCGATCAGCTGTGTATTTATGATCGCCATATGCGTATTTAGTCGTATCTGCACCGGCATTAACCAACAACTTCACCATCTCTAAGCTTCCAAAACCTGCTGCCGTGATTAGACAGGTCTCGTCATTTTCATCTGTAAGGTTTCCATCTGGATTAACACCTTCTGCGATCAGTAACTTCATCATTTTAATATCTTGATTGCGAACCGCGTTACTTAATGGATTTATTTGTTGAGAAGTTAAATCTATCTTGTTGTCTATAAATTGCTGCACTTGTTCGTAGTTTTTATTCATTACAGCATTTGTAAATTTCAAAAACACTTCGTCACTTTGATCTGCATCATATTCAATTAGTAGTTTTTTGATCTTTTCCATTCTATCTTTAACTACATTATCACTTAGTCGAGCGATACAGATGCCCCACGGGGTAATATCATTTTTGTCTCTTAGTGAGGAATCTGCACCATTTTCTAATAATATTTTAACGGCCTTAGAGGAACTCATGCCGCCTTCGATAGCTTCTGTAAGGGGTGTTGCGCCATCTTCTGAAAATGAATTAACGTCTGCACCATTTTTCAGTGCATGCTTGATTTTAGAAATAAAATCTCCGCTTACACCGGGTTGTTCACACCAGGCAATTGCAAAGAATAATTCTTCATTTGGATCATCAAATTCAATTTTATCTAGAGGTGTATTTGGATCGATATCCATATTTGCTTTACTCTGATTTATTTATGGCTATGCAGATTAGTAATCTCTACTTAAAAGATTAAAACAAGTGGAATTAACGTTGCAATCCGTTGAGTGATGAGCATATTAGAAATCTCCTTATTTATGCTAGAAAAGACTCGTGTCAATTATAGCTAGAGTTTTTTTCAATCATGATGCGTGCTTCATAGATGGCGCTATATCCAGGATAAACCTGGTGAATTGAATACATTAATATTTAATAACGAATTTCGATAGGAGTCAGCCGTTCTCGGCATCCTATCTATCACGACACTTGTACATCCAGGTACATAGACTCGATTGAATGCATAGATACTAAAAATTCCCACGTAATTGAATGCTAGCCGCAATACCTGCAGCTGTGTTGCCTATTGTTTCTTCATAGTCTGAGTCAAATACATTATCAACTGCGAATATCAAATCTAAATTTGAATACGCATTCCAAACTGCGGAAACATCTACTTGTGTGTAGTCTTCAAGCGTGACGCGCCCTGTGGGTATAGCACTATCTTCTACATCATCTACATAAACAGCATTTACGTTATAGCTTACATTGTCTTTCGCCTGCCAATTTATCGATACACTACCTCGCCACTCCGGACGGTTTAATAACTCATCTTCACTGCCTTTTATATTCGTGTCGATATAATTGATAAACATTCGGCTCGATAATTTCTTTGTGGGAAAAAATGACAGTGCAAACTCCACTCCTTTTGCATTGACTTTGCTTCGATTCACCAAGCTGGGTGGGGGGCCTACATCAAAGTCGACGATGTTTTCAAATTCTTGCGTAAATAACGTTACATTGACTTGCCCTTTATCATTTAAAATATTGGTGTCCATACCCAACTCAAACGTTTCACTGGTTTCAGGCTTAATTTCTGCATTGCCGACAATTGGGTTGCCGAGTGCAAAAAAACTAGGCAACTTAAAACCTTTACCCCAATTCATTCTTAAATTTGAATTTAAATTTGGAAGTTGATACTTCACCCCAATATTTGGGCTAACACGATTACTAAAATCTTCCGGCATATCAAAGCGCAACCCTGACTGCAATGAAAATGATCCTACGAATGCTTCTATTTCTGCAAAGGCAGAGTATGTGGTACGTTCTAGATCAAAATCGGTTGGCATCTGAACAAAGCCAAAATCTAACAAGCCTTTTGTATCCCCTTCTTCAACTTCAACATTCACTCCTACCACGCTGGTGACATTGTGTGCAGTGGTAAATAAGCCACTGGTTGTAAACACGTACCGGGTAAATTCACTATCACTACTGTTTATTGGAATCCCGAAGGGGTCACGTATACCCGGCGCCACACCAGGTGATTTCGTATCTTCTTCGTGGTGAAATAATGAACCCTTAAAGGAGAGCTCCAAAAGACTACTCACATTATGTATCAGTTCGAAATTGCTTACGGATTCAAACACATCTCGTTTATCGACAGTTCGGTTCACTGCAAAGTCTGAACCACCGCTGTCTTCTGGAAAGGATGAGCCATCACTTTCGTAATAGCGTGTATGAAATTTTAATTGTGTGGCATCACTAAAAATCCAAGCGCCTGTTACATCTCTACTGCGACTTTCTAATTCTGTACCGCGTACTTGTTCTCCTGAATCATTATAAGCACCGGTCATGCTAAATTTAAACTGATCTGAATCTTGGGAAAATGTGGATGAAATAGAATGGAGTCCACTTTCACCTTTAACGACCTTCACAGTGGCGTCTGTTTCTGTGTCTGACTGTGTGGTAATGATATTAATGACACCTGAAAGCGCCGATGAGCCATAGGTAGAGGATAGGGGTCCTCTAATAATTTCAATGCGTTCTATGGTGTCTATATTAAGACTGGAAAAATCAAACGAACCGCCACGACTATTGGTGGGATCATTCACTTTTACACCATTGATTAGCACCAACGTAAAATTAGGATCTGCTCCTCGTACATATATAGAGCTTAAGCTACCTGGCCCTGCTGCTTGTTCAACATGCAAACCATAATGCGTTAATAATTCAGCTACATTATGAGCTGTATCATTTTCGATATCGTTACGACCTATTACGGTTACATTAGCAGGAATATTATTAAGTTTTGGAGATAGCCTATAGGACTGAATCTCCACTATCTCTGAATCATTAGCATGCACAGAAAGAGAGAAAATGCAGGCTATTAAACCAATCCAGCCACAAACATAGATCAATCTACATTCGATATATATGGTCAGGCCCTCTTATTTTTATTAGGTACTAATTTAGTTCTTTTAAATCTTGCAACATGGTTGGAATGAGCTCTGCAACCGTTGGATGCACATGCACTGCATTTTTAATGACATGATAAGGGGCTTTTGCATACATGGTGTCGATAAATAAATGAATAATTTCATCCCCACCAATCCCCAAAATATTCGCGCCTAAAATTTCATCCGTTTCTGCATCGATGAGCACTTTCATAAAACCTTGCGTTTCACCGCGCTCTTTGGCGCGACCGATGCGTGACATCATCATCTTTCCTACCAGTGCTTTTTTGCCGGAGTCTTTCACTTGCTGTTCGGTTAAACCTACACGGCCCAAGGGTGGGTCGATAAACAACCCGTAACACATGATGCGGTCATTCACGCGGCGTGTTTTGGCGTCGAATAAATTATCGGCGACGATCTCATAGTCATTATATGAGGTGTGTGTAAAGGCACCTTTGCCATTGCACTCTCCAATCGCCCATATTCCTGGAACATTGGTTTGAAGTTCATCATCGACTTCGATGATTCCAAATTTATTAACCTTCACACCTGCTTTATCTAACCCTAGATCATGGCTATTGGTCTCCCGCCCTACGGCGAGCAACACATGGCTGCCGATAATTTCATGTTTTTCATTATTACAGCTATCCGTTACTGCAATGTTAGAACCTTGTTTAGAAAAGCTAATACATTCTGCATCGAGGCGTATATTGACACCTTCATTTTCTAGAATTTCTTTTACGGTTTCGGATACATCTTCGTCTTCTCTTGGAATAAGTCGATCTGACATTTCAACTACCGTAACTTCGCTACCAAAACGACGGTATATTTGCGCAAACTCTAAGCCGATATAACTGCCCCCGATTATAATCAGGTGTTCGGGCAAGAAATCGACATCCATGATGTTGGAGTTGGTGAAATATTCAATTTCATTTAAGCCTTGCATCTCAGGCACACGTGCACGCGCACCTACATTGATAAATATTTTATCGGCTTGCAGTTGCTCGCCGTTTACACTTACTACATTTGAACTTTCAAACTGGCCGTGCCCTTCATACACATCTAGGCCTTCCATGTTTTTCATCCAACCGGTTACGCCTTGATTAGATTGCTGTACCACGGCATCTTTTCTGGCTTTGACTTTTTGCATGTCCATTTTGATATCGCCCGTGATATCCACTCCAAAATCATCTCCGCGACGCGCCATGTGTGCTGCACGCGCACTGGCCACTAACGTTTTGGTAGGAATGCACCCAGTGTTTACGCAAGTACCGCCAAATAAGTTACGTTCAATAATGGCCGTTTTTAGGTTTTTGGATACAAGCTTTGCAGCCAAAGAAGGGCCTGCTTGGCCTGCGCCGATAACAATGGCGTCATATTTTTTCATTATTCTTTTCCTATTTTTCTTAACTAAATATTCTGACTTAATTATTCTTTTTCTATGTTTATAGACCTATGTGTGATTGGTTCTATTACAAATAATACTCCTTATGTGTGAAATATGGACTACGTAATCCTATTTACCAGGCGTAAGATAGGTATACATGAATCAAGCATCGGCTAAATTACTTTCTATTAATGTGGGTACGCCTAGAGAATTTGAATATAAAGGGCGAACTGCGATTAGCGCTATTTGGAAGGTACCGGTCACCGGTCGTGTTGCAGCTAAAGGCGTTAATTTAGAAGGCGATGATCAAGCTGACCGTGAAGCGCATGGCGGAGTTGATAAAGCCCTTTATGCTTATGCCATTGAAGACCTGCAATGGTGGGAACAGCAAATTGAACAAGACATTGAGCCTGGTCAGTTTGGAGAAAATCTCACCACACAAGGGATTGATGTTAATAATGCGTTAGTAGGTGAACACTGGCAGATTGGCAGCACGATTTTGGAAGTGTCTGAACCCAGAATTCCTTGTTGGCGCTTTGGAGTGCGCATGAAGGACAAAACCTTCCCTAAAAAATTCACTCAAGCGTTACGACCCGGCACTTACCTGCGCATTATTCAAGAAGGTGATGTTGGAACCGGTGATGAAATAAAAGTTATCGAAAAACCAAAGCATGATCTAACCATTAAAGATGTGTTTCGCATCTATACAAAAGACCGTGACGAAGCCGAGCGCATACTTGAGGCAGAGCATGTATCAGATGCTTGGAAAGTATGGGCTAATAAACAATTAGCTAAAGCTAAGAAGTAGATATAGCACTCTAAGTGCTCCTAAGCTCAATATCTTTTCGAACCTCTACCAGCACTTTACATATCTTGGTTTGGAATATACGAATCACCGCCTGAAACATAAACTTAATCCACCAAGAAGCTTGCATTTCAAAATCAACATCCACTAAAGCTAAGGTATAATCACTTTTTGGTTTTAATATGCAGTTCAACAACACTGTGGTTGGTATATAGGTTGTGTTTTTATCTAAACTGGTTCTACGATCAAACTTCACTGACCATGCAATCTTCTCAAATGGCTCATACTCTATTATTTCTACTGTGAACACCTGCTTTCTAAGACTGGCACTGTGTTTGCTTTCTACTTCGTAACGGTATTTTTTTCCATAGCAGGCACTACCTAGATCATTTATGGTCTTGATGGAGCGCTTATCTTTATATAGATCTACCACATTTTGCAGATCACTTAGGTAATTAAATACCTGATCTTGAGAAGCATGAATTTTTTGTTTGCAAGTAGGCATATAGGTATTTACTAACGCTTTATTTTTTCCATTTGTTTAACTATCAATAACGTCACCTGGATAAGTTGCTCGTACGCTTCTTTTTTTGTTAATACTTGATCTATATGAAGATCAAATCTGAATGATTCATTATTATGCAAAGAATCTACATAGTTATCTTCAATATATCGCACTTCAATACTGTACTTAGCATCCAGTTGTGAGAGCGCATCACAAACCTCACTGGTTAACAAGGCAATTAGATAGTCATCATGTTTGGCTCGCAGGGTGAATTTTTTTTCAAACTCTTCAATACTCGTTTTTTGTTTTCTTAAATTTTTATCTGTTTCTAAATATTTTGTTGGCGTAGATCTACTGATTATTTTAAATACACAATCTTCAGAAAACTGATGGGTAGAAAAATGCACATAGGTAAATGCACCATGCTCATGAGGCATGGCAGAAATTTGAATGGTTAGATCTTGGTGGGGGAAAAATAGCTGAGGGTAATGGATGATTCCGTGCTTTACATTGCCATTGTATTGAGAGGCTAGTTGCTGAAATGCAAATTGGATGCTTACACTCTCTTGCTTAAATAGATACAGCCCTAGCAAGCAGAGCCCTATTATTATTGGCCAGAAGTAATCCATATCCTTACAGTATATGTGATAATCATTGAATCTTAGATGCCGCTTGTAACTGAAATTGACGATCCAATATGCTTTTTAACTTTGACAATACTTATGCAAAGCAACTTGAGGGGTTTTACTCCCCATATCAAAGTGCAAAATCACCAGCACCTTCAATCATTAAAATAAACACTGCGCTTGCCTCTCAACTTGGTTTAGATCTTTCATGTCTTAGCGAAGAACAACAAACAGAAATATTTTCTGGAAATCTTGCACCGGAGGGCGCATCACCACTCGCTCAAGTTTATGCAGGTCATCAGTTTGGTGGATTTGTACCGCAGTTAGGTGATGGCCGAGCTTTGTTATTAGGTGAAATTGTTGATAGCAACGGTGCACGTTTTGATATTCAACTAAAAGGTTCAGGCCGAACTCCTTATTCGCGTGCAGGTGATGGAAAATCTGCACTAGGACCTGTATTACGTGAATATATTGTAAGCGAGGCTATGCACGCACTTGGCATTCCAACCACACGTGCACTCGCTGCAGTCACTACGGGTGAACAAGTGACGCGCAATAAAGATATTTTACCTGGTGGAGTGTTTACCCGTGTGGCCGCGAGCCATATTCGTGTAGGGACGTTTCAGTATTTTGCAGCACGCGGTGAAACCGAAAAAATACAACAGTTAGCCGATTATACAATTGCGCGGCATTATCCTAAATTGAGGCAAGAACTAAAAGAATCTGAAAGTTTATATCTTTCTTTATTAACTGCTATTTCAGACGCACAAGCATTCCTCATTGCACAATGGATGTCGGTCGGTTTTATTCATGGCGTGATGAACACCGACAATATGACGGTATCAGGTGAAACTATTGATTACGGCCCTTGTGCATTTATGGATGTGTACTCACCCGATACGGTATTCAGTTCTATTGATAGACAAGGTCGTTATGCGTATCAGAATCAGCCACCTATTGCGCAATGGAATTTAGCACGCTTGGCAGAAACCATATTACCGTTGATAGACGATAATAATGAGCGTGCCATTGAATTAGCGACTGAAGCGATTAATGCTTTTCCAGAAAAATATACCGAACACTGGTTAACAAGCATGCGCGCAAAAATAGGCTTGAGTACTTCTGAAGAAGATGATTTAGCACTGATTAACGATTTACTAGCGACCATGGATGGACAACAGGTTGACTTTACACTGTTGTTTCGCAATCTTGCAGTTCTATTGCAAGACCATGAATTACCAGACACGCAACAGGCTGCCTACACACAATTTGATGATGCTTCTTTATTTAAACCGTGGGTGGAGCGATGGCGCGAACGGTTACGTCACGAGACACAAAATACAGATAAAAGCATTCAGCTAATGAATCAAGTTAACCCGCTCTACATTCCTCGTAACCACAAAGTGGAAGAAGCTCTAGACGCGGCTGTTTCTCATGCGGACTACTCTAAATTCGAAACTTTAATAGACACTCTTAGCAAGCCGCATCTGTTGCAAACAGGAAAAGATGAATACGCGCAACCCGCACCAGAAACATTTGGTGCTTACAAAACGTTTTGTGGTACTTAAATCTATTTATGTCTCAGCTGTCATTATCCATACCCAGTTTTTTTGCTAAGAAATAATCCAAACTTAATTTCCCAGGTCCCGTAGTTATCAACCAACCAAATAGAATTATGTACATCACTTGTGGCAAGTAAAGAAACCAGCTCATCCAGTCTAACGGGCCAATACCTTTTGGTATTATATGTTCAATTTCTACTGTGGCGATGGCTACAATCATAGCAATGGTTAGCGCGATACATACAAATGTAGACAAAAAACCTACCATAAGCATTAAACCACCAAAGAACTCTACGCATGCCAAAAACAATGCCATAAATTCAGGCAGCGGCACGCCGATTTCCATCATCAGTTCGATTAATCCTGCATGTTTCTCTTCATTAAAAAGTTTGTTGTAGCCTGAAACTGCAAAAAACAAACCCAGCGATACGCGTGCAACCAAGATAGGCAACCATTCCCAGCGTCGCTCACCCAGTAGCGTTATTTTAATTAAATTCGCAAACATAATATTTCTCCAAGTTTTATTCACATGAACTACGTTAGTTCATTACCACTAAACACCTTTAAATCCTGTTCTGCATTCTGCTTCTAGGCTAGGCACAGCCTTTTTTTCTGATATACCTTCATCTTGTAGTTTTTCTTGATGAATTTTTTGCAAGGTTGCATATAAAAAATTGCAATGCCGCTTAATAACACTGCGCCACCAATATAATGTGCGGAGCTAGGTTGCTCTCCAAGGATTAAATATGCGGCGAGTACACCGGATACCGGAGCAAATGAAGTAGCTAGCGATACATCAGTGGATTGTGATTTCCGTACACCGGTATCCCATGCTAGTTGACCGGATACGATAATAATGCCGCCATACACCAACATCCATTTCCAAAGAAAAGGCGAACCTATATCAACAAAATGACCCAGGCCAAATAGATACGAGGCTATGATAAAAAATACAATCGTGCCCACTGCGCTTCTAAATACACTAAAAATTCCAAGCGGTACATTTTTTAGAAATAATTTTGCAAGCACGATGGACACCGCATAAATTACCGCTGCAAGGGCTGCATAAACCTCACCCCGACCAATAATTAAGCCTTCTGTTTGCGGTTGTAGTAATGCAATTAACGCAACCCCTAGCAAACATATTATCGAGCCTATGAATGACCATTTACTAATTTGATCTTTAAACACCAACCAAGCTAAAAAAAGTAACAATGGAGGTTCAATTTGACTAATTAACACAACGTTGGTCACCATGGTGCTTTCTATTGCTACAAAAAATAGCCATGGTGCAAGACAATTAGCAAGCAGTGCTAAAATAACTAGAAACAACCACTCTAAATTTGTAAGTTTGCGCAAATTTTCCATGGTCCATTGCTTGCGGTGAACTGCATATAACACGATTACTGCACAAGCATTACCTGCAAATAGCAAATTACAAAATGATATGACGTTACGGCCATCCACCGTGTGCTGAGTGCCGAGTTCTGCAAGGATATGGACAATGGAACTTGCAGCTCCAAAAATGATAATGGAGTACCACAGAAGTGCTGGACCTGGAATACGTCCAATCATAATTTATTACATGACACGTGAGATGAGCATCTTAGGCTCGCTGTTCTTATTACTTATACAAACAAATTAGTGAAACACTACTACTTTGTCAATTTATAAAATTAACACTAACTCATTAGTTAGGGTTAATTGATTATTACAAAGAGTATAAGTGCTTCTGCCTTTCCACGTAAGTACAAGAAAAGTAATCAGAGCTCTTCTTACAGACCGCTTCCCATTAATTATCTAATAGAAAACTAATCAGGCAATACTTCTGCATTTATGGGTAACGTATCATCCCGAGACCATTCATTCCAAGAACCGAAGTAGTTGCGCATATGCTTAAATCCCGCCAGCCTCATAGCAACGAAGGTATTGGAAACCCGTGCACCTTTGAAACAATAAATTATAATATCGTCATCAGGATATAACCCATATTCTGCACACATGGCGCGCACTTTTTCGGGTGATTTGAAATAGGGAATGCCACTGCCACGTTCCATAAAGTTGTACCACTCTATCCAGCGCGCACCGGGTAAACGACCTTTGCGTGGTGCAAAATCTACGCCATAGGGTGAAGAACTTTTACCCACCCACTCAACTCGATCACGGTTGTCGAGTAATTTTATTCTGTAGTCTACTAAGGATGCGAGCACCACTTCTTTCGTGGCAATAATATCTTCACGTAGATTAAGTTCGAAATTTGATGGCTCAGGATTTGGAGTTTCATCGTCTGCAGACATGCCTGCTTCCAACCAAGCAGAAAAGCCGCCATCTAAAATGCCTGTATTCGGATGACCCAAATAAGTTAATAACCAATACCCTCGACAAGACCCGCCATAGCGACTATCAAATGCATCTTCATAAATAATAACGGTTTTGTCAGCGTTTATTCCTGCTGCTGAGAACAGTGCTTGAAACTTATCTTGTACTTCTTGCAAACCTTCATTTGATGTTTCTGCTAAATAGTAAAAAATATCAGGAATGCTTACTGCGCCAGGAATGTGATTCTCTTTGTAGTCTTCTTCATCACGAATATCGACCACTACGGTATTGCCTTTGGTAATTAATCTTTGAACTTCTTCAGGCGTATAGAGTATTTTATTTGCCATATGGTGCCTCACTTATTATTCATTTTATTTTTGAAACATAGAACAATTTGAACGATCGCTATTGACCGCAGATATGAACAAGAGTTTATATATTCTGCTCATAGAGCTGATTTAACCACCGCACACTACTGTGAGTATGGCGAACTTTATTTTATGCTACTTGAAGCGACTCTTAAGTAACAAATAGTATATTGCTATGAATACAATCAGGGTTTTCTATAGCATTAGTAACTATAGTAAATTCAAATATGTAGAGTTGCAAAGTAAAGACTACAATAATCTTGTAGAGGATAGAAATACTAAGAGAGTGTCATTATGAAACTGCACAATGTCGATTTTTCAGGAAATTGTTATAAGGTACGTCTGTTTTTATCTTTGCTAAAAATGGACTGCGAAATAGTACCCATCGATCTTGCCAACAAGGAACATAAATCTCCTGCATATTTACAGAAAAATCCTTTAGGTGAAATTCCCGTTCTTGAAGATGGTGATCTCGTCTTACGTGATTCTCAAGCGATTCTTGTTTATCTGGCAAGAAAATATGGTACTCAAGATTGGTTCCCTAACCAACCAGATGAAATGGCACTTGTGATGCAATGGCTATCTACTGCATGTAATGAAATTGCGCGCGGCCCAATGGATGCAAGAGCTCACTATAAATTTAAACTGGATATAGACATCAAAAAAGCGCAGGAGAAAAGCAGCTCTATTTTAACCATAATCAATAATCATCTTGCTGATAGAGATTGGCTGGAATTAAATCGCGTGACCATCGCTGACATTGCCTGCTTCCCCTACATTGCACTTGCATACGAAGGTAAAGTTTCTTTAGATCCTTACCCTAATATAAATAAGTGGATTGCAGGCATTAAGGAACTACCCGATTTTATTTCTATGCCAGGATTACAATGAATATTTAATCTGATATCACCCGCATACTTTTCCATGGGCCGGTTTTAAATCTCCAGAAAAATACCAAGCAATAAATCACTACATTTAAAGTAATAATCCACCAAAGTCCTAGTAACTTTGCATCAAAATATCGTATGTACAAATAACAGGGTACGACTAATAAAAATATAGAAATTAGAATACTCATTTTCATAATAAAATGCGTATCCCCTGCGCCTTCTAATGCACCTAGGAACACTAAAAAGATTGCATCAAACAGGCAAAAGAATGCAATAAATCTTAATAACACCACAATGGTTTCAACACTGTTATCTAACTCACTTAATCCTCCGTGCAAGGTGAATGGGTAGATAAACATTTTAGGAACGGTTAAATACAACACTGCAAGTACACCAAAGAATGCGAGTGCAAGATGAATTGCAGACCATGCTGCTTTTTCTGCAAGTTCAGGTTTGTTTTCACCCAGTCTTTGACCAACGATGACTGCAACTCCTATCATCATTCCCACCATCGGCAGAAAAGATAGTGCTTCAATATTAAATGCGATGTTAGTAGTTACACCTTCATATGTGCCAAGCGTTCCGACAATCAAAAGAAACCCAGTAAAGGCAGTCATATCAATAAATAATCTAAGTCCATTTGGAGCGCCAAAGTAGATCAATCTATTAAATAGCGATCTATCTAATTTCCAAGAGGATGTTAAATTAAACCTAGCACGGTATTTTTTTTGAAAAATTAGGTATAGATATAGTAGCGCACCAGATATGACAGCGATGTTACTTGCTGTAGCAGCACCGCGAATGCCCATTTCAGGGAACCCAAAATTTCCGAAAATGAAAATATAATCTAGCGCTATATTGATGATGGTAATTATTACACTTACCCACATTACAACCATTGTTTTCCCAAGACCCGAAAAGAAACTCCCTAATGCATTATTCAGCACCATAAACATGGCTGAATACATTAATATTTCAAAATACAGCGTTTCTTGTACTTGCACTTCTGGCGCATGCCCTACCATTGCAAAGAATTTACTGGCTAAGAAGTAGGCAGGAATAATCACTACTAACGACATTGCACTGAAGTAAATACCTTGCCATACGATAGCACCAATTTTATGGTCCTCTTCTGCTCCGTAATACTGTGCAACAAATGTATTTACATACGCTGCCGTTCCAATGAAAAAACACAACATTGCAAAACTTGTCATCCCTGCTGGCATTGCGGCTGCTATTGCGGCAGGTGAATACCAAGCGAGAAACATACGATCGAAAAATAATAAAATACTCCAAGCACCAGTGCTTAAAATTAAAGGGATTGATATTACTAAAACTTCACGGTATCCACTCTCTTCTGCCCATCGATGTTGCATTGCTTTTAACATGTGGGGAATCTTACAGATATTTACTTAGGTTTAAATTTTTTAAAAACTTGCATAAAAAAAGCCCTGCTATGCAGGGCTTTTTTTAATTAGCTAAATAATTAGAGCAGTTTATCTACGATCACGACGTCGGTCTCTTCGATCACCATCTCGTCCACGATCTCTTCTATCACGTGAGTCGTGTCTGTCTCGGTGACGATCTCGGCGATATTCATGTCGATCTCTGTGTCGATCATGAGTAGCATGATGTCGACGATCACGATGTCTATCGTAATGATGTCGATCACGCTTATAGTGATGTCTCTTGTGCTTGTAATGGTGTCGATAACGATGGCCATAGTGATGCCCATAATCATGATGGCGCTTATAATGACGTTTGTAGTGGCGTTTGTAGTTTCCGTGTCCACAGCTAGGCCCATGCCTATGTCCTCGGTCATAACCGTATCCACCGTTATAGCCAACCAGTATGCTCCATGGATAATCGTTATAACCTACATTTCCATACACACCGCTGGCATGTGAGGGTACCGTGGCAATTAAAAGCAGCATCCCTACTGGTATTAATATGAGCCGTTTCTTAATGTTCATCCTTTTTTCTCCTCTACTTTTCGCTATTGATACTGCCTACAACGCTTAGTACTGCCGTAGGGTTGACGTATTTCACAAAAATTCTTTATATACACTAAAAAAGGCTATAACTAACTGATATTTTGTGAATTGATCCATATAAAAAGTAATGAATTATGTACCTAATTGCTCAATTTTCCAGCAAGTTCGAGAGCATACTTATTGGTTAATATTCATCGCCAAATGTATTAAGATTCATATGGTTAAGGGAAAACTACAGCTGATTTTTAGCGTACAGCCCATCGATTTATATTTAGGGAGAGAATATCTTAATGACCACTCTGGATTCCCCATCAAAAGAGCAACAAGCCGATACACATGAGCTTGAGCTAGGTCTTGAGATTCCCGTACTTGGTGCATCCGAAAATGAATTAGCTTCACTTCGTTCTGCTTATGAAGCTGCTAGTTCTATACGTGATGAATTACAAGCCAAACTAAAAACTGCAGTCGAATATTCAAATGAACAAGCCAAACTCATCGATGATATTAAAGACAAACCATCTGAGATTACCGAATTAAAAACTTTACTTGGTAAGGCTACTCAACAAAACAATACTCTCAGCAAAAATCATCAAGAACATGAAGTTGAGATTCAAGACCTTAATGATGAAATTTCCTTTCTACGTGAAAGTATTTCTGACTTAGAACCTTTAAAAATACAACTTGATCGTGCGGACGAAGACAACCGAGCTCTTAGCAAACAATTACAAGAACGTGATAGTCAAATTGAAAGCCATAATGAGAAAATTTCTGTACTGCGCTCTAAGATTATTGATATTCAAGAAATAAGAACACAGCTCAAACAAGCAGATAGCGATAATCAAACATTAAGCAAAGCCCTTGAAGATCAACGCATTCATTTAACCAATCGAATTGAAGAATTAGATAGTCAGATTTTATCGTTTAACTCTATTAGTAAAGAATTCAATAGTCGTGGTGTTGAGCTAAAAAAGTTGCAAGATGAGCTAGGCCACTCTGATAATAAAATCTACCAGCTTACCGGTGAAGTGGAACAGCGCACCGAAAGAGAAAACTTATTACAGAAACAAATAGAGAAAGATAAGAAATCTATTGAACTACATGAAATCAAAATTCAAGCGCAAGAACTTCAATTAGCTGAACTAACAAAAATCCAGAGCCAGCTGGTTGATCGTGAAAATAAAGTTAAAAAGCTTAACCAAACAATAGAAGCTGAACGTACACACACACGATTGCTTGAAACCGAGATGAGCGAGGCTCGCATGGTAGTTGATAGCTTACAAACTAAAATTGAAAATGCTAATCAAGCCATTCCAAACCTGGAAAAAAATATTCGCTTACGAGACGATAAGATCTCTACGCTTGAACAAGAGCTAATTGCACAAGAAGAGCGACTAGAGTCCTATAACACTTCGATTAATTTACGTGACAGCAAAATCACTTCACTTGAAAATGTGCTAACTCAGGCCAAAGAACAAGTTTCACCTCTACGCAATGAGCTATCCACACAAGAAACAAGAATTCGCGAACTTGAAAAACTATTTCACGAAGCCAAGAAAATAGTTCCAATCTCTAATCGAGAAAAAGCCAAATAAACCGACTTTTAAGAGATAATTTTACGACAACTTTAGTAATTCAAGAATACAGCTATCAATTTCACCAGCACTCACTTCACCTTTCTCAAATAAAGAACCACATAAATTAACTGCAGCGATAGGCTGTGAAGATTTCTGTTGGAACAAATCAAGCGCTGAGCCGCCTCCATTGGCGATATCCTTAATAACCAATGGGCTTAGCATACCTGCCGCTTCTAGCACTGGACACTGCACAACATTATGAATAGCCGTTAGCAGCTTTGGTCCAATAAATTGAGGTGGCATACTACCTTTATTTTTTGCCAACAGACGCTCGGCCGTATCGATGTAGAAATCTAGAAAGGCATTTTCTTGTTTATACATCATAAAAGCATTATGAACTTTCACATATGCAGTGAGCTTATTTGAAGCCTCATCTGCATTCTGCACCCATACTTCTCGCCCTATTACGTATTTTTCATCAGGAAGATTAAACTTTTCTGGAAAAAATATAAGGAAATCAGCATCACACCAAACTACCGTTTCATACCCTTCAGCCAAATAGCTTTTAAGTGCAATCAAACGCGCCAAATCTGTGGCAATCACACGTTGATTCTTAGTTTTTTCTAAAATTTCAGCAGACACATGATCAAATAGCTCATCGCCGATAAATTTATAATCGAAACTATTAGTTTCAGCCCAGTTTTTTACAGAATCTACACACTTCTGCATCCATTTTGCAGGCAAAGGCAGCTGGTGAGACTGAAGCACTAATGTTTTCGTCATTACTTATAATGGGAAAATAAAAAACGAAAAGAGCATTACACTCTTTTCGCTCTCAGTTTGAAAATTATTACCCTAGTAGATTGGCATTAACGATATTTTCTGCAAATCCTTGATATTCACCCTCAAATTGTTTTGCCATAGAATCAGGAAACGCATGGAACTCTCCTTTTTCAAGCGCCTCAAGAATACTATCCGCAACTAGGCTAGGGGGTTCTGCAATTTCGCCGATACCAGCTGCATCAGCCATCTCGGTGGCTATTGGTCCTGGGTGCACACTCACAACCGTTGTTCCTTGCTCTTTTAAAAGATCACGCAAGGCTTGCGTAATTGAATATGCTGCTGCCTTAGATGCACTGTAGGTTGCAAAGGGTGCAAAACTCTTTATCGATGCCAATGAATTAAGTTGAATTAATGCTCCACCCCCATTCTTTTTTAATACCGGTGCAAAGGCTTGAGCCATTCTTACTAAACCCGATACATTCATATCCATTTCATACGCCATGCTGTCCAAAGCATTTGCATCTAAAGGTGTTGATGTTTTGAGCACGCCCGCATTGTTTACTATAATATCTACATCCGTCGCCTTAGTTGCAGCTTGCTTTATTGTTTCTGGTTTTTCTAAATCAATTAAAATAACCTCAACTTGATCTCCGTACTGGTCTATTAAAGGTTTAGCTGAGTCTAGATTTCTAACGGCTGCATAAACTTTTTTAACGCCACCTTTATCTATTAAGGTTTCTACAATCACTTTTCCAATGCCGCGATTTGCACCCGTTACTAATGCTGTTTTTCCTTTAATGTCGTATGAAGTCGTCATGGATTGCCCCTTTATTGTTTGATAAATTTACTATCTCGATGCACAGAATATCGAGCAGTTATACTGTATATAGATGACAGAATTTATATCGAGTGTATTACAAAAAAAGTATACGATTAACAAATATCGCATACCGATTTAGCTCTAAGACTGATAGGTAGAATTTATGAATATTCATGAAAAAATTAATTACGTAGAATTTCCGGCTAAAGATATTAATGCGGCAAAAGCATTTTTCACTGCTGCCTTTGATTGGACCTTTACTGACTACGGGCCAGACTACACTGCTTTTGAAAATCAAGGTCTTGATGGCGGTTTTTTCACATCAGATAAAACCACTTCAACTGAAGACGGTAGCGCCTTAGTAGTTTTTTATAGTAATGCATTAGAAGCAACACAAACTAAAATTAAAAATGCAGACGGAACAATCATTCAAGATATATTTCCTTTCCCAGGCGGTCGGCGCTTTCATTTTGCAGACCCAAATGGAAACGAGTATGCGGTTTGGTCAGATAAATAATCTGCTGGAAACGGCTAGTTTATCGTCTAAATACAACTATCTAAGCATCCTGATCTTATTAGCTCCTCTCTGCATCTTCTAAAATACTAGAATTGTTGAACTACCCTTATTCTGAATTAAGAAAAGGACAAAAATAATGCTAATTCTATTACAAACTCTATTTTTTTTCGTTGGAGCGCTATTTACTGGTTTTCTTCTGATTGAAGGATGGCTTACCCAAGCTGTATGGGTTAAAGGCTGCAGCAAAGGCTTACTTGCCAGTGTGACAGAAATGGAATCATGGGCCATTAAAAAACATCGTAACTCCGAACCAACAGACTATTGGGGATTTATGGGATTTTATGGCGCAGCTTTCCTGTTTTTTATTATCGTATTGGTTTTTTAGCTCAAACTTCTCTTATGATATAAATAAACATAAATTTTTATACCGTATATTTAAAGGTAATTTTAAAATTAAGTAATAGAGTTCACTTTTTATTTTTTTTGCGCCAATCCCAAGGTTTAGTTCTTTGACTTTCAGGTAATGTCCATATACCTAGTTTATTTTTCTCTGCTTGTGCTTGATACTGGTATAATTTCTTAGAAACTGCATAACGGTCGTACACATAAGCATAGCCCCGTTGCACCAACTCACCATTCACCCAAGTATCGTTTATGTAAACATGCCCGACGATGCGGCCATATTGATCACGATCAAACTCCTCAACCGAAACAGTTTTTCCAGACACATATTCTTCCAACGCTTTTCGTGACTGCTTCCAAAATGGCTGATTACGCTCAGGAGCATCAATCTCTGCTAGTCGAATGCGAACTTCTTTGCCTTGTTGAATAATATTTATTGAATCTCCATCCAGTACATTCACCACCTTTCCTTCATAAACTTCATTAAAAGAAAAGTCTTCGCATGCAACTACGCTGAGCAGTAAAGCAAACCATATAACTTTCTTGCTTAACTTCATACGGTCTATAGTAAAACAGAAATGAATATTCTTTTTAATTAAGACTTCTATTGCGTGAATAGCTTAATTGGCCCACAAAAAATAACGCACAACCTGTGACTAAAATCACTAATGAAATGATTAACAACTTAGTGTACTTATGCGCATCACCTAGCCATTGAGTATGACCTGATGATTCAAGAAAATAGAGCCCTGCACCTAATATGGCGATCATAAAAGCAAACAAATAACTCCAACTTGGAATATTTTTTTGCTTGCCAAAGATAGAAAAGAACACTACTGGCGCTAGAAATAACGATGCAGTTCCACTCACTGCCACAGCACTGAAAAGATCTTGATTGCCAAAAAATACACACAGCAATCCCAACAACATAAACACCAACATAATTACTCGACCATTTTTTACACTGGTACCTACAAGTCTCATATCTACAGCAATTAATTTTGCAGAGCTAGATAACGTGCTATCGAGTGTAGACATCGCAGAAACAACTAAGGTGGTACTAAACAGCAGCATTGGCCAGTCACCTAGTAACCGTATCAGCACGGTATTCATAGTATCGCCTTCTCCTGCATGCGCGCCCGCCCAAACACCCAAGACACCAAATGCAATAATACAAATAATACTTATCCAAGCCGCATGGTAAAAACTTTTACGCGTAGTATCTCTGTCTGCTATAAATCCTCGATCCATCATTACTGGATCATGCATTGGGTAGCTCCATATTTGTAATAATGCCACTAGCATTAATATTGGACCAGGTTGATCAAATTGAAACTCTTTAAATGCTAAATCAGCAATCGCAAATTGCCCACTCCCTAAAACCGTAGCAAGTAACATTAAAAGTACAAATACAAAAATACTCATCTGCAACACATCCGTTTTCAAAGAGGCATGTAATCCACCTAACATTGAATACAGTAAAGTGACTGCAGAAAAAGCAATGATGGCCAGAATGTAAGCATTCGAACCTGCCATGCCAAACAGCATGCCTATCACTAGTAAGTTAGCAAATACTTCACTTACTAGACGAATGATGATCACAATGTTGTAACAAGTGACCCCCATACGACCAAAACGTGCTTGTAAAAAATCTTGCACACTTGCAAATCCTTGTTCAAAGCGCAACTTATCTATTATTTTACCGCCAGTTAGAAACGACAAATAGTAAAGCGCATAAGCAAGTGTGCCCCATATTCCGTAGTAATAACCAAGAATGGCAGCGTTCATTAAAGAACGTGCAAATATCCAGGTAGTGACTTGAGAGAAGGTTAATGTAATTAAACTTGGTGCTTCACCCTGTGATGATGAACCCGAAAAAAACGTATTTACTGTTTTTGCGATGGGTGCAAATACAATAGACAAGGTAGCAATTACGCCTGCTATAGCGATCAGCGCATATTCCATTATGTAGGTCTATATCTTTTTAAATTTATTAGTTTGAGCAAAATATATGAGAATTGTGCCTATATATGACAGGAATAACATGAATTTACTTACAGAGGTCTTTGATAAACATTAGCGTAGTCGCTGAACTAAATCACATCGCTCAAATCTTATGGGTGTCATTGATTAAAGCATAACCACAAAGCACATTGATAAAAGTCTTTTAACGATTTGGGATCTTATATCGTTTAATTTATAGGCAATATATTTAAATTAGTAAAAAATAATTATAAAAATTCTTAAAGTTATCTTCTGTACATCAAAAATTCATAAGTAATAATTAAATATTTTTCACTTACGTTAAATACTTAATCTTTTACATTAACTGTTTTATTAATAAAAATTTTTTGTGGACTATTACCTTAAAAATAGTACCTCTATTTCCCTGAATGTAATAATATTGTCAAAGAATTGTCGTAAAAATAGGTATAAACAATTATTAACACCCGTTCAAAGTAGGCAAATCCTATTAAAAAAATTAATGCCAAGCACCTTATAAAAATAACCCGCTAGAGAGAATAAAGATGACTTATTTAATTTCCAATATTGTGTTTACACTTCTCGCAACATTTATATTGGGTTTAGTTATGGGATGGATTATCTGGGGTCGTTTAAAAAACCGACTTCAGTCAGTTGAAGCAAATTGGCGTACTCGTTATTTAAGTTTAGATAGTGAATACAAGTCAGTAATTAAAGATTTCAATGAAGTTGAGAAAGCACTTAAAGATAGGATAACGCATATCGATACACTCAATAGTGAAAAGAACGAACTAAATAGAAAACTAAGTGGCGCAGCAACTCTAACAAGTGAAGCAGATTATGAGATTGAGGAATTAAAGAATCAAATAGGAGAAACATCTACACGTAATCAAATTGCTAACAAAGAACTTGAAGAACATAAACAAGAATTAGAAATTTTACGCAGCACACCAAATGAAATAAGCGAACTTAAAACCTTGCTTGGTCAAGCCACTCAGCGTTATAACAATAATGGTCTTGAATTAAAAAATAAAAATGAGGAACTTGGGGTTTTACAGAATAAGTTTGACGAAATTAACAAACATAACAACTCGCTAAACAATGAGTTAGGAAAATTGCGAGAAAAACTATTACAGCAAGACAAAAAACATGATAACCAAACGGTGTCTATAACTAATTTACAAAATGAATTAAATAACACTAATGAAATGTATAAAGTTGCTCAGAACGAACTGGATTCACGTGATAATAACAGCGCTACAAACAATCTTCAATTAAGAGAACGTGATGAGAAAATATTAGTATTAGAAAACCAAGTTAAATTAGTATCTAAGCAATACAAAGATTCCCTATTAGAATTAAACGATGTTAAAAAAACATATTCCTGCTTTAAATAACGAAATCAATTCACTACAAAAACACATTCCATCTTTAGAGAGCTCACTAAAACAACGTAATTCGAGTATTGCAGCACTTGAAAGCGAAGTGAGCCGCTTAGCTAAACAATTCCCTCCATTACGAGATCAGCTTGAAGCACGCAGCACTGACTCAAATGTGCTAAAGCAGCAGGTGCATACATTACAGCAAAAAATTCCTGCTTTAAAAAGTACCATTGCTGCACGTGATGCACATATTCACGAACTAGAAGTGTTCATGAAAGAAGCACAGAAAGCGATTTTAAAACCAAGCCATGGCACTGCTATCCAAAACGGTAACGGACATAGTAATGGAAATGGTCACAGTAGTAGAAAAACAGCAAATGGTAAAAATGGTAACAGCGCAAAAGATGGCAATGTTATCCACATCAATGGTAAATCTAAAGCAAATGGCAATGGAGGCTCACAGAGTAACGGTGCATCCAAAGCAAATGGTTCGGCCAAACTAGCCACTGTAAATGGCAAAGCTATTACAAAAGCCCCAAAACGCAAAATCAAACCCTATGGCTTAAAAAAACCAACTCGCAAGCCAGACGACCTAAAACTCATTGCAGGAATAGGCGAAACACTTGAAAAGACGTTACACAAATGCGGAATCTACTACTTTGAGCAGATTGCTGGCTTTAATCTTAAAGATGTTAACACTGTAGATGAATTGCTAAATTTCAGGGGGCGCATTGATCGTGATGACTGGATTAAACAAGCACGCGCTTTGATTCGGAATAATAAGATTCCAGCAGCGACGAAGAAAACTACACAAAAACGCGCACCACAACGCACTAACCGCAAATCAAAAATGAAGCCTCTTGGAATGAAACGACCCACTGGCGAGTTAGATGATTTGCAACTCATTAATGGTGTTGGGCCAACACTGGAACGAAAACTTCATCGTCTAGGCATATATCATTATGAGCAAATTGCTCACCTAACCGCTGAAGATATAGTGATGATAGACAGCAAACTTAAAACCTACAAAGGTCGTGTGAAGCGTGACAAGTGGCCTATGCAGGCACGTAGATTACATAAAGAATTTTATGTCGGTTTATAAGCTAAATTGTAAAGCACACTAAAATTTTTACGTCCCTGTGCTCACAAGCTCAGACTGCTCTTGGCTCGCAAGATATTCTTCATAGTTGCCGTGAAATAATTGCATCTGCTGATCTTTTATTTCTACAATACAATTAGCCAGAGATGAAACAAATTCGCGGTCATGGCTGACAAATATCAAAGTACCTTCATAGTGCTCTAGTGCGAGATTGAGGGATTCGATACTTTCCATATCAAGGTGATTAGTAGGTTCATCTAATACCAAAATATTCGCATCAGACAACATTAACTTTCCAAACAACAAGCGATTTTTTTCGCCGCCCGAGCACACTTTAGCTTGTTTCTTAAAATCATCTGAAGAAAATAATAAACGACCTAGCGTGGCACGAACTGCCTCATCATCATGACTGGGTTTTCTCCACAGAGCCATCCAGTCAAATAAATTCATATTGCCTTCAAACTCGTTGCTTGTATCTTGTGGGCAGTACCCTAAGTTTGCATTCTCGGACCATTTGATCATGCCTAGATCAGGTTTAAGCTCATTCACTAAACAGCGTAGAAAAGTTGATTTCCCTACACCATTTTCTCCGATTACTGCCAAGCGTGTTCCTGCTTCAATAATCATTTCTCCACCATTGAATAACTCTTCGCCATCAAATCCATGGCCAAGGCCCTCTATAGTCAAGGCGTTGCGATGTATTTTTTTCTCTTGGTTAAAGCGAATAAAAGGACTGCGTCGACTTGAAGGTTTAATTTCTTCAAGCTGAATCTTTTCAATTTGCTTAGCACGTGAAGTCGCCTGACGGGCTTTCGATGCATTGGCTGAGAAGCGGCTAACAAACTGTTGCAAGTCTGCAATCTGCGTCTTCTTTTTAGCATTTTCTGATTGCATGCGTTCGCGCACTGCTGTAGATGCAATCATAAAGTCATCATAGTTGCCTGGATAAACACGCAGTTCACCAAAATCCATATCCGCCATATGCGTGCATACTGCATTTAGAAAGTGCCTATCGTGCGAGACGATAATCATTGTGCTTTTACGTTCGTTTAAGATGTTTTCTAACCAACGAATCGTATTAATATCTAAGTTATTGGTTGGTTCATCGAGCAGTAATAAATCTGGGTCTGAAAATAGAGCTTGCACTAATAACACACGCAACTTCCAACCAGGCGCTACTTCACTCATCGGACCATTATGAAATTCTAGCTCTATACCCGCACTAAGTAATAAATCACCAGCACGACTTTCTGCACTGTAGCCATCCAATTCAGCAAACTCTACTTCTAAATCAGCTACTTTCATGCCATCTTCTTCAGACATTTCCGGCAATGAATAAATACGCTCACGCTCTTGTTTAATTTCCCATAACTGCTGGTGACCCATGATCACCGTATCAATCACTGAAAACTCTTCAAAAGCAAATTGGTCCTGGCTCAACTTACCCAAACGTTCATTAGGGGTAATGGAAACATTGCCTGATGTAGGCACTTGGCTGCCATCCATGATTTTCATAAAGGTAGATTTACCGCAGCCATTAGCTCCAATTAAGCCATAACGATTACCATCACCAAATTTTGCAGAGATATTTTCAAATAATGGTTTTGCACCAAATTGCATGGTGATATTTGCGGTAGTAATCAATTGAAGTATTCCTGCAGAAGTAGATGAACAAGCCTTTTAAACGCAGCGTACTATAAAGTTTTGTGGCTTAATCGTCGAGTGAAACCGTGCAATATTGTGAAGTTTGTAATCTCAGATGAAATTAGCCGTACATATTCAAAGTACTAATGGTTTTTCTATTCACATTTGGATGTATTAGCTACCACCATAGCCAATGGATGATAAGGTTTGCTATAAGAACTCACTAATCAATTTACTTGTGTCCACAACTACTTTCTCATATCTGCCATTAATTCCCGAACTACTCACTAATATTGAGTCTTTAGACTATCAGGAAATGACTCCTATCCAAGCACAAAGCCTGCCTTATATACTGGACGGCAAAGATGTGCTTGCTCAAGCAAAAACGGGTAGCGGTAAAACTGCAGCTTTTGCTATTGGTATATTGGAAAAATTTAATCCTAAAAATTACCAAACTCAAGCTTTAGTAATTTGCCCTACTCGAGAACTTGCTGATCAAGTTAGCAAAGAGTTGCGTCGACTCGCTCGCGCAATTCCGAATACTAATATCCTCACTCTGTGCGGAGGCAAACCACTTGGCCCTCAGTTAGTTTCACTAGAACGCAATCCACATATAGTTGTGGGAACACCCGGGCGAATACTCAAGCATTTGCAAAAAGGCACCTTAAAACTCAATGCACTTAAGATATTAGTATTAGACGAAGCCGATCGCATGTTGGACCTAGGTTTTCTAGAAGACATAACGAATGTTATTGAAAAAACACCACAAAAAAAGCAAACCCTGCTCTTTTCTGCAACCTACCCAGATGAAATTAGAAACATCAGTAAATCTATTCAGAATAATCCCATCGATATTTGCGTAGAAAGTTTGCATGACGATAAGAAGATTAAACAAGTATTCTATGAAATAGAAAAAGGTGAGCGCACTAAAACATTAACGGCCATACTAGAACACTACCGACCTGAATCTAGCTTGGTGTTTTGTAATCGCAAACAACAGTGCCAAGAATTAGCGGATGAGTTATGGAGAAAGGGTTTTCATGCTTTAGCCTTACACGGTGATCTGGAACAAAAAGAACGCGATCAAGTACTGGTACAAGCTGCGAATAAAAGCACTTCTATCCTGGTAGCTACAGATGTGGCCGCACGCGGTTTAGATATTAAGGATTTGAGTGCAGTAATTGTGTTTGAAATATCTCCTGACCCTGAAGTACATATCCATCGTATTGGTCGTACGGGACGTGCTGGCAATGTTGGATTAGCATTAAGCTTGTTTATGATTTCTGAAATTCGAAAAATAACTGCTATTGAAGATTATCAACATACTCCAGCGACTATAAAAAAGCCCTCTACGCTTAAATCCAGAGAAAACTTTAATCTGAGTCCACCCATGGTGACTTTATGCATTAACGGTGGCCGCAAAGAAAAAGTTCGTGCTGGTGATATTTTGGGGGCATTAACTGCAAATCAGTCTCTTCCAGGTAAACAAATTGGCAAAATTGACATATTTGATCATGTAGCTTTTGTAGCAGTAGAGCGCCCTATTGCTAAGCAAGCTTTGAAAATACTTTCTGAAGGGAAAATTAAGGGCCGTAAATTCAGAGCACGTAAATTACGGTAGCCTGTACATTAAGTTTCAAGGGCTTCCTTGTCAGCATCCCATGCTAGGTGCATAAACAAAGGCTTCCTCTTTTCCTTCATGAACAATTCATCACGACTGCGCGTGACAATATGGCCACTATCTAGTTGAATGCGAAAACTCTCGATAATGTTTCCACGTTTAATCACTTCAATAATTTTACCATGCGATTTACTGAGCACGTCTTGCACTCTTATTCCAAGAAAAATCATGATACTTGCCTCTAGTCAAAATATCGTAACAATTAGACCATGAACCTTATCTACTCTATCCGCAAGTTTAGTAGTCATTATCAAGGATAATTGGGCCACCTTTAGCGATAAAGTCTTTCAATAAAGCCATAAAACAACTTGAAGTCTGCTCCAGGCGTACCCATATTTTAGTGACACACTTCAAGATTACTGATTTATTATGCTTAAATATGCACAAAATAATTTGATTGACTATTAGCACTCTATGTTAAGCATCCCTTCCACTCGCTCATCGCCACAAGATGTTTTGATATTAAAAAAAGCTTTTTATATTGCTTTGAGTTTTGTAGTTATTTTATGGGCAATCGAATTACTAAAGTTTTTTGCAGGCCTAGATACTTTTAAGCTTGGCACACACCCACAACAATTATCAGGCTTAATAGGAGTAGTTACCGCTCCGCTCATTCATGCATCATTTGAACATTTAATTTCTAATACACCCGCATTACTGATTCTTGGTACAGCACTTTTATATGGCTATCCACGCTCACGCTGGGTTGTGCTTTTTGTAGTATGGATACTTGCCGAACTAGGAGTGTGGTTTACCGCGAGACCTGTTTTTCATTTCGGTGCAAGCGGTCTTACTTACGGCATTATGGCATTTGTATTTGTAGTTGGAATTCTACGCAGAGATCGACTTGCCATCACACTTTCTCTATTGGTGTTCTTTTTATATGGCACGATGATATGGGGAATATTTCCGCATCAACCAGGCGTGTCTTTTGAGACCCATTTTTGGGGAGCGGGTCTCGGCGCTATCTGCGCAGTTATTTTTCGAAATTACGACCCTACTCCACCTGCAAAACAGTACAGCTGGGAAAACGAAGACGAGGAAGACTCTGTTATTGGTGAAGCTTGGAGTGAGGTTGATAGCGATGCAAAAGAAAGTGGAAAAGCCGAATAATACTTCGATCGTTTTCACGTAAGATATCAGATATGTATTCTCAAAGATTTATAAAACTGCAAAAACAGTTAAGAAGGCAAACCGGTAAAGCGATTGCTGACTACCATATGATTGATGATGGTGATCGTATTATGGTGTGCCTCTCTGGTGGAAAAGATTCATATACTTTGCTAGACATGTTATCGCAGCTGCAATCCGTTGCGCCAATTAAATTTGAGCTAATAGCGGTAAATTTAGATCAAAAACAACCTGGCTTCCCAGAACATGTCTTACCCAATTACCTTGATGCACTAAATATTGATTATCGCATTATTGAAAAAGATACCTATAGCATTGTTAAAGAGAAAATTGCACCTGGAAAAACTACTTGCTCGTTATGTTCACGTTTACGTCGCGGAATTCTATACAACACTGCACAAGAATTAGGTGCCAATAAAATTGCACTGGGTCACCACATGGACGACTTAGTCGAAACGATGTTTATAAATATGTTTCATGGTTCGCGACTTAAAACTATGCCACCAAAACTAGTCAGCGATGATAAACGCAATGTGGTAATTCGGCCTTTAGTATATTGCCGCGAAAAAGATACCACTCGCTACGCCGAGCGAAAAGAGTTTCCTATCATTCCATGTAATTTATGTGGATCACAACCAAATTTAGAGCGAACGCGCATAAAAAATATGCTTAAGGAATGGGACAAACAGTCTCCTGACCGTGTGAGCAATATCTTCCGCTCCATGCAAAATATTACTAGCAGTCATTTATTAGACACTAGTTTATTTGACTTCAATACCATGAACTCTGACTCATCAACTAAAGAGAATGAAGAAAAATTAATGTTTAGCGCTTTACCTAACTAAACTTAATTTCTAACTTTTCTTTCTAATTGAGAAAAGAAATGAAAAATTTTCTCGCCCATTATCCTATTTCTAGCCATTTACTTGTAATCATACAAATGACTGGCATTGCTTTTTGTTGCTACCCCGTTGGCCTACTAAATGCAGGTAAAATTTATTGGCTAATTTTTTGTGTATTTGGTGCGATCTTAGGCATACATACACTTTGCTATAACAAAATCGGTAACTTCAGTGTCTATCCGGAAATTAAACATCAGGCAACGCTAATCACTACTGGACCTTATCGTTATATTCGACACCCCATGTATACAAGTTTAATTGCGATGATGTTAGGCATTACACTTTATAACTTTCACTGGGTGAATGCGGTGGGTTTGGTGATGGTAATGAGTTCTGTTATAAAAAAAGCTAATAAAGAAGAAAAGCTATTACTTATGAGATTTGTTGAATACCTTAATTATCAACGGAAAAGCTATCGATTTTTACCATATATATACTAGTCAACGGAGTTTTAAGCTTACTGTCATGGCATAATATTTTTACTAAAAATGTGAAAAAGAAACATCATGCTTAACATAGTAATAATACTGGCATTACTCGGAACCATATCAGCGCTGGGTTTAGGCTTATTATCAATGGGAATCGGCGGTTCACTTGATAAAGATTTTGGTGAACGCTTTATGTGGATTCGCATAGGTCTCCAAGCGGCTACGGTTATCTTGATCATCGGCGCACTATTCCTTACCAAAGCTTAAAATCAACAAAACGGCTGTTTTCAATGTAAAACAGCAAATATTTTGTGGTTATTAGAGGATTCGTTCGTACTCCTCTATAATTCGCGGCCGTTTGCATAAAACACTCTCGGGCCAACTACATAATGCGCATAGCAACTAGCTCAAATTATGTACGCTGTCGCTTGATCGTTACTCTTTTGTACTAGATCGATTCAGGCCCAAAGCATCTAAAATGCACAACTATTATATATAAGTATAAATACACCCAGGTTTTTGAGTCGAGATGAGAATTTTTAATAAGCCCACCACTATTAAATCCCACATGGGGCAATCCAACCAGGGGCTATACGACCCTGCCTATGAACATGATGCCTGTGGCGTTGGTTTTGTAGTGGATATTAAAGGTCGCAAGTCACACAAGATTGTAGACAATGCAGTAACCATTCTTAAGAACCTAATCCATCGCGGCGCATGTGGCTGTGAAGAGAATACCGGTGATGGTGTGGGTATGCTTACCCAACTACCGCATAAGTTTTTTGTTCGCGTTTGCAATGAGCTTGGATTCGAACTACCAGAATACGGCCAATACGGTGCAGGCATGGTGTTTTTACCAAACGATGTCACCCAACAAAAGCACTGTATAGAAGAGTTTCATAAAATTATTGCAGAAGAAGGCCAACAGGTTTTAGGTTGGCGAGATGTACCAATCGATTCATCTTCTCTGGGTTCAATGGCTAAAGATGGTGAACCAACGTTTAAACAGATTTTTATTGGCCGCAGCGCAGATATAAATGATGAAATATCTTTTGAACGTAAATTATATGTAATTCGTAAGCGCATCGAACATACCATTTATAATAATGTAGAACTTTCTGAGCGTGAGCATTTTTATATCCCATCACTCTCACACCGTACCTGTATATACAAAGGTATGCTTACCGGTTCGCAATTTGAACCCATGTTTCCAGATGTATCTGAACCTGATTTTGAATCGGCCATGGCGTTGGTACATCAACGCTTTTCCACCAACACTTTCCCTGCTTGGGAACTTGCCCATCCATTTCGTTATGTTGCACACAATGGTGAAATTAATACTGCACGTGGCAATGCAAACTGGATGCGTGCACGTGAACCGCTATGCAAGTCAGATGTGTTTGGTGAAGATTTAGAAAAATTATTCCCTATCGTATTAGAAGGCGGCAGTGACTCCGCTACATTTGATAACGTAATGGAATTTTTACATATGAGTGGCCGGCCACTTTCTCATGCTGTGCTAATGATGATTCCTGAAGCTTGGAGTGGGCATGAAACCATGGATCCTGCTCGCAAAGCCTTTTATGAGTATCACGCCTGTTTAATGGAACCTTGGGATGGCCCAGCTTCGATTGCATTTACCGATGGCAATGTTATGGGAGCCGTTCTAGATCGTAATGGTCTGCGTCCATCACGTTACTATGTCACTAAAGATGACATGGTAGTTATGGCTTCTGAAGTTGGCGTGCTAGATATTCCGCCAGAAAACATATTAATTAAAGATCGTTTGCATCCAGGACGAATCTTTATGGTGGATACTGAACAAGGTCGCATAATCGATGATGAAGAGATTAAAAAAGAATTTGCTGAACAACATCCTTATGAACAATGGTTAAAAGAAAATCTAGTTGCATTAGAAGATTTACCTGTACCTAAAGATGTAGATACAGGTGACAAAGACACCTTGTTACAACGACAACAAGCATTCGGCTATACACACGAAGATTTACGCGTGCTCATGGCACCTATGGCAGCCAATGGCCTAGAGCCAACAGGCTCAATGGGTACCGACACTGCACTAGCTGTGTTATCGAATCGCTCACGCTTACTATATGACTATTTCAAGCAGTTGTTTGCGCAGGTTACCAATCCACCTTTAGATGGCATACGTGAAGAATTGGTTACCCAAGTAGCAACCACTGTTGGACCAGAAAAAAACTTATTAGAGGCCACTGCAGATAGCTGTAAACAAGTCAGACTGCCTTCGCCTATTCTTGCTAATAATGGTTTAGCTCGAATACGTGAAATAGCGGATGCCGGCTTAAAATCTAAAACCATACCTATTTTATATCGTGTTGCGGATGCAGGCGCAGGATTAGATAAAGCCCTTAAAAGTGTATTTGCTGATATTGATGCAGCGATTACAGATGGATATGCAAATATTATTCTTTCGGATCGTGGTATCACTCAAGAACTAGCAGCGATTCCTGCTCTTCTTGCTACTGCAGGTGTACACCATCATTTAATTCGTTCTGGTACGCGCACTAAAGTGGGGTTAATTCTTGAATCGGGCGAACCGCGTGAAATACATCATTTTGCAGTACTAATCGGTTATGGCATTGGTGCCATTAACCCGTACCTTGCACTTGAATCATTAGGCGACATGATCGGTAAAGGTCATTTGCCTGAAATGCCATTAGAAAAAGCAGTACAAAATTACACAAAGGCCATTAACAAAGGCTTAACCAAGACCATGGCGAAGATGGGTATTTCTACAGTGCAATCCTATCGTGGCGCACAAGTATTTGAAGCGATCGGTCTTAATAAAGAATTTGTAGACCAATATTTTACTTGGACTGCTTCACGCATTGGTGGAATCGGTTTAGAAGAAGTTGCAAAAGAGATGAGTATTCGACATCACAATGCATTCCCTGAGCGTACAGCTAAACGTCCTGACCTAGATTGGGGCGGTGAATACCAATGGCGTCGTGATGGTGAATATCATTTATTTAACCCTGATACCGTTTTCAAGTTGCAACATTCAACACGTTCCGGACAGTTCAGTATATTTAAAGAATATACTGACAAAGTAAACGAACAAAATGAAAACTTGGCCACCTTACGTGGTTTATTTAATTTTAAATTTTCAGACAACGCAATTCCTATAGAAGAAGTTGAGCCAATTGAGAACATTATGAAACGGTTTTCAACCGGCGCAATGTCTTATGGCTCAATCAGTAAACAAGCACACGAGACTTTAGCCATTGCAATGAATCGCATTGGTGGTAAATCAAATACTGGCGAAGGTGGCGAAGACTCTGATCGATTTACGCCTGATGAAAATGGTGACTCTAGAAGAAGCTCCATCAAACAAGTTGCATCCGGTCGTTTTGGTGTTACTAGTGAATATTTAGTTAATGCCGATGACATCCAAATTAAGATGGCACAGGGCGCAAAGCCGGGGGAAGGCGGGCAATTGCCAGGAACTAAAGTGTATCCGTGGATCGCAAAAGTACGTGGCTCTACTCCAGGAGTTGGATTAATTTCACCACCGCCACATCACGACATTTATTCGATTGAGGATTTAGCCCAGCTAATCTACGATTTAAAAAATTCTAATCCTGAAGCGCGCATTCATGTGAAATTAGTCGCTGAAGTGGGTGTAGGAACTGTTGCCGCGGGTGTAGCAAAAGCTCATTCAGATGTTGTACTGGTATCTGGTTATGATGGCGGCACGGGTGCATCACCCATGAGCTCCTTAAAGCATGCTGGACTGCCATGGGAGTTAGGCTTAGCAGAAACTCAGCAAGTACTAATGATGAATGGCTTACGTGACCGTATTGTTGTGCAAACTGATGGGCAATTAAAAACCGGACGCGATGTGATCGTTGCGGCTTTACTAGGTGCTGAAGAATTTGGTTTCTCGACAGCGCCACTTGTAGTGATGGGTTGTATTATGATGCGTGTTTGTCACTTAAACACCTGCCCAGTAGGTGTGGCGACTCAAAATCCAGAATTGACTAAGAAATTTACAGGGCAACCTGAATTCGTTGAAAATTTCTTTAAGTTTATTGCCGAAGAAGTTCGCGAATACATGGCAAAACTTGGATTCAGGACATTTGAGGAAATGATTGGGCAAGTGAAGCGTTTAGATGTGAATAACGCTATAGATCACTGGAAAGCGCACGGACTTGATTTCAGTAGCATTCTGCACACACCAACCAATCCAATGAACACTAAGTCGTATTGCACCACCACACAAGATCATGGTCTTGAGCAATCATTGGACGTCACTCAATTAGTGCCACTATCTCAAGATGCAATTGATAACGGCAAAGCAGTAGAAGTTTCGCTGGAAGTAAAAAATATCCATCGCTCAGTGGGTACCATTTTGGGTTATCACATTACTAAGCGTTATGGTGCAGCAGGCTTACCAGAAGATACGGTTAAAGCTCACTTCCATGGCTCAGCAGGAATGAGTTTTGGCGCCTTTGTCCCTAAAGGTGTCACCATGACCTTAGAAGGTGATGCGAATGATTATTTAGGAAAAGGTTTATCTGGTGGAAAAATTATTGTTTACCCATCCAGTAAATCTACTTTCATACCCGAAGAAAATATTATTGTCGGCAACGTGTTGTTATATGGCGCTACATCTGGTGAAGCCTACATTCGCGGCATGGCAGGCGAACGTTTTTGCGTACGTAATAGTGGTGTGCATACAGTAGTTGAAGGGATAGGCGATCACGGGTGTGAATACATGACGGGTGGCCGCGTAGTAGTCATTGGGCCTACAGGCCGTAATTTTGCAGCAGGAATGTCCGGCGGTGAAGCTTACGTGTTAGCCAACAAAGAAGAGTTTAAAATATTGTGCAACCTAGAAATGGTTGATCTTGATGAATTGGATGATGAAGATAAAGAAGTGGTTAAGAACTTACTAACTCATCATGGTGACTATACCAAGAGCACCGTTGCTTGCAATATATTAGATAACTGGAATGAATATCAGAGCAAATTTATTAAAGTGATGCCAAAAGATTATAAGCGCGTACTTGCAGCCATAAAGAAAGCTGAAGCAAAGGGGTCCTCAGTGGATGAAGCAGTAATGGAAGCCGCGCACGGGTAATAAAAACAATATGGATTATAAGATGATGATGGAACTTGCACATGGCTAAAGTTACAGGATTTATGGAATACACCAGGGCAAAACAACCGTATCGCCCCGTTGAAGTCCGTCTTAAAGACTGGAGCCAAGTGATGGCTCCATGGCCTATTGACCCACTACAAGACCAAGCTGCACGTTGCATGGATTGCGGCATTCCTTTCTGTCATCAAGGCTGTCCCCTTGGTAATTTAATTCCGGATTGGAACGATTTGGTATATCGAGACCAATGGGAAGATGCGATCCAACGACTGCATGCGACTAACAATTTCCCTGAATTCACGGGCACTTTATGTCCTGCGCCATGCGAAGGCTCTTGTGTGCTGGGTATCAATGATGACCCGGTTACTATCAAGGGTATTGAACTCACCATCATCGATAAAGCTTTCGAAAATGGTTTGGTACTGCCTCAAATAACAGAAAATAAAACCGGTAAAAATGTTGCCATTGTTGGTTCTGGTCCAGCAGGCTTAGCAGCCGCCCAACAACTCGCTAGAGCGGGTCATGATGTAACCGTTTTTGAACGCGCTGATCGCATTGGTGGTCTACTGCGTTACGGCATTCCTGAATTTAAAATGGAAAAGAAAGTTATTGATCGTCGCATGGAGCAAATGATTGCCGAAGGCGTAACGTTTAAAACCAACACACATGTAGGCGATAATATTTCCGTTGATGATCTTCGCAATGAGTTTGACGCCTTAATCCTAACAGGTGGTGCATGCGCTGCGCGCGACCTCCCTGCAGAAGGCCGTGAGCTAAAAGGAATTCATCAAGCCATGGAGTTTTTACCTATGCAGAATAAACTCTGCGAAGGTGACTCAATAGCCGATAATTTCATCAATGCAAAAGATAAACATGTCGTCATAATTGGCGGTGGTGATACTGGTGCAGATTGTCTAGGCACTTCGAATCGCCAAGGGGCTAAATCAGTTCATCAATTAGAGATTATGCCAAAACCACCTGAAGCACGCAGCACGAATAATCCATGGCCAGAATGGCCTCGTGTTTTTCGCACGGCTTCTGCACATGAAGAAGGTGTGGAACGAGTTTATTCTGTTTCTACTAAACGTTTTATAGATGATGGCAATGGCAATGTAAAAGCATTGGAACTCATAACGGTCGAAATGAATAATAATGGCCGCATGAGTTTCGAGGAAGTGCCCGGTAGCGAACAAACCCTACCCTGCGACCTAGCCTTGCTTGCTATGGGCTTTATAGGCCCAGAAAAACCTGGCATGTTAGAACAACTTGGAGTCGAACTTGACGCCCGTGGCAATGTAGTTTGTGATCAAAACTGGATGACGAATGTTGATGGTGTTTTCACCGCAGGTGATATGCAGCGCGGACAAAGTCTCATTGTATGGGCTATTGCCGAAGGACGCAGTGCTGCGCGAGGGGTGGATAGTTTCTTAATGGGCGCTAGCGAATTACCAGCTCCTGTATCTCCTGACAGTATGGGCCAATAAATTGACGACACTGCCATTTAGCGAGTTAGTTCGAACGGCTATCAGGAAGCGGTTTATTACATACGTAAACTAATCAACCATACAACCTTATAACAAGGTGGAGTGAAGTATGGAATGGTTAGTTCTAGGCGCGCTGATTTTAATCGGTGCATCGATCATAAAATGGCTTACTGAAAGAAATGCTAAAAAATCAGAAACTAAAGCCGCACAGAAACATGAAATAAGTAAACTGAGACTTGAGCCAAGCGCACGTTTACCTGAAGTTAGTACTCCAACTTATACGTTCCAAGTAAACCAATACATTCTTTCTCGAGCAGAGCAGAATTTTTACAAGGTCTTATCACAAGGTCTTTGCAGTCAATTCATAATATTGATGAAGGTCAGAGTTGCAGATGTACTGCAGCCAACAACAGGTATTTCTAAAAATGAGTGGACTAGCTCATTCAATAAAATTAAATCCAAACATTTTAATTTCTTACTCTGCAGTCAAGACACATATGAAATCATTGCTGCAATTGAGTTAGATGATCGTAGCAACAATCAGGCAGATAGAAAAAAACGCGATGCTTTTCTTAATGCTGCATGTGAAAGTGCAAGCTTTCCATTGATACGAATTACCGCTAGGCAGATATATTCTGCTCAAGAAATTAAATCGGCTGTGCTGGGTAGTCTACGTGATTACAAAATGAGCAAGGCTGCATAACTACATTAGTGTCACATGTGATGAACTAAAAGAGATTGACCAAAAAGTACTAAAAACTAAAACTAAAGAAGTATGGAAATACTATCCCTTAGAACGTAGGCACTAAGGTCTGCTCATTACGCTTGATCATGATGAAGTTGTAGAATGGGATGATAAGTTATAATAACTTTAAAAATGCATTTCTTTCTTGTCACATAGTGAGCGTAATTTTGACGCTCTATCCGTAGTTACCGTTTGTCGGTTTTTATTTGCCGTTCATTTCAGCCTAACTTTACCTTTATAATCAGATGGTGAACCCTAACCCTGCTCAACTAGAGGAGAGAGCATGGCACATTTCCAAGAACGGAGAACGGGTGGCGAGCGTCGCCAATTCAAGGGTGAAGACAGAAGGAAATCATCTGATCGCCGCGACAACATTGAAGGGAATGTAGAATTTATTGAACGCGCAAGATTCAAAGCTTGGATGGTTATGACAGACAAAAACACCAAAGATCAATCAAATTCATAAGCTCTACATAAATTTTAAATTTGCAATACTAACAACACACTATGTAAAAACTTAAGTCACTTACAGCCTCTAAGCTAAGTCAGCCCTTCTATCGGGAGCCATACTCTCAGCATGATTTAATATTGCATTATTGAGCATATGAACAGGACGATTACTAAAACATTAATACCTTGGATAACCGTCATTTCTCTCTTCCTATTTGGTTATTATTTATCATCCCACAGCACCACATCTGCGAATAACCGTGTTGCCTCTCTACAAAACGATTCTTCTAAAAGTCAGTTGGGTGATATAGATTATTCAGTAAGACAGAAATTAATAAATGATTTTGAAGTGGCTTTTCTCAAGCAATACACACCCCTAATCGGCTGCAAAGTACTAGATAGTGAAGTTAAATCTACTGAGTGCAGACAACATTTAGAACGAGCTAAAAACGATTTCAAACAGCAGTTTATAAAAAACCGTGGGCTACCTAAAGATACTTTTGAAGACTTAAAACTAAGCTTTATTGATTAAATTATATTAATCATCATTTCTTTGTAGCCATTTTTTTACCAATTAGAAGCATACGAATTACTCGCTCTGCTGCATTGGCTAGGTCTTGTTTAGAATTTTGAATTGCTATTTCTAAGGTCATGTCTTTAGCTGCGGCACTTTCAATGCAATCAATTCCGTGATCAAACACTTGCCTTGCGTCATCAGACAACGCTCCGCCAATTGCAATAACTGGGACATTATATTTCTTAGCAGCTTTTGCTACACCTGATGGAGTTTTACCAAAGGCTGTTTGAAAATCTACGCGTCCTTCACCCGTTAGCACTAAATCCGCACCTTTAATATACTTAGCAAGATTGGTTGCTTGTACTACAATATCAATTCCACTTTCTAGTTTAGCACCTGCAAATGCCACTAAGCCTGCACCTAAACCACCTGCAGCTCCCGCTCCTGGCATACGACCAACATCTTGCTTGAGATCTCGCTTCATCAATTTACTTAGATTTTTTAAATTTTCATCTAGTTGTTGCACCATTTTTGACGTAGCCCCTTTCTGTGGACCGAACACATGGGATGCACCTTTTTTCCCAAACAATGGATTTTTAACGTCACAGGCAACTACAATTTTTGTCTTGGCAACACGTGGATCAATGGTTTGCGCATCAATACTAGCCACTTTTGCAATCATGCCGCCTGATCCAAGTTCTTTAATCTCCTTTCCACTGGCATTTAGAAAGCGCACACCTAAAGCTTGCGCCATGCCAACGCCACCGTCATTTGTTGCTGAACCACCAATTCCAATAATGACCTTTTTAGCACCTTTGTTAATCGCATCTAAAATTAACTGGCCAGTACCATAGGTAGTAGTCTTCAATGGGTTTTTCTCACGCCCTTTAACTAACGGCAAACCTGATGCTTCTGCCATTTCAATCACCGCAGTTTTATCTTTAGCCAGCCAGCCATATTTTGCGGTTACTAGCTTACCAGCAGGGCCTTTAACTTTTTTTGAAACGAACCTTCCTTTTGCTGCATCTACCATAGATTGCACTGTACCTTCACCGCCGTCCGCCATAGGTACTTTTACACATTTAACTTTTGGTAAAACACGTTTTATACCTTTCTCCAAACAATTTGCCACCTCTAAAGAAGTGAGGTTTCCTTTAAAAGAATCAGGAGCAATAACAATTTTTTTCATAATGAATTACTTTTATAAAGTTCAAGAAACATTATATAAGAGCCAGTCATCAAAGCCATATCATCAAGAAGTGATACAAACATTACTGGTCAGCATAGGCCAAATTAATCCTAGCATGCAGCTTGGAAGAAAAGTTTTCCTCATCTTGATATTCATTGACTATGTGGTCAATGCGCGAGGCCTCATAAGCCTGATAATAAGGTAAATGAGTATCCATTTTACCTAGCTCATGTAATAGCTCTCCAGCTTTGGCCGGGAATATCGTTTCCAAACGAAGCCCAATTTTTTGTTGATAATGACGATCAATATGCTTCACTAAGGTAGTAGTGCAATTATCACGCAAAGTACGATAAAACTGCGGCTTAGCATTTAGTGAATTCGCGGACTTTGATAAATCGTTAAACAAGGAATTCATAAATTCAGGTTCAGCCTTGATAGGATAAAGGTGAATTTTCGACCCTCTATGCACTGCACGTAGTGTTAGGAGATCACGCTCTGAACCAATAACATATATCAATTCTAGCTGTTTCAATGCGCCTGCCACTAGACTATATGCTTCATTCTTTTCTTTGCGTGATTCAACTGAAATAATGACATGACCTTGATCTGCAAATTCAAAATCGAGCATGGTATGTGCCATATATTTTGAATCATGAAATGGCACTACTATAAGTGAAAGACTCTTTAACTTACTTAAATTATAGCTGCGCGTTTCCCAATTCTGATCACTGCTGTTAATATCTTGCCAGGTGAAATTGCGAAATTTTTCTATCGTAATCACATCATCTTCTATATTAATTCGAGGCAATACTGATACCTCTGTCAACCAATCTAAATCATTACTAGCTTGTATAGTAGACAACCAAATTAGTAGAACAACTAATATTAATGGTGGCACAATACTTATATAAAGTTTTTTTCCAAAAACAAACAAAACTATAATGCCTGCTAAAAAAATGAATAATCCTAGCTTCCTAGGAAAATTCAAAAAATGATGTAGCATTAATGTATTCATTCCCCAAATAAGCATTAGTAGTAAATTTTTCATTTTGCATTTAATAAGAATTAATTCTAATTTCTATATTACATCACAGCATTGCTGATTTAGAAAATACCAGCAATAGGTTGATAAAGCTGAAACACTAGTCTAATTAATGATTATTTTTATAAGTAATATATTATTTAATGCCCGCCATCTATCTGAAAATCTACCTTCTTTATTCCCTGTCCAACAGGTCTATTTGCATTATCGCCTACACTAAAATGTGATTAATTTACTTGGATGTAGCAAGGATTTAACCTTATCTGTGAAAAGGGTTTTATTGATGTCTACTTAATTATTTACATGAGTAAATGTTTTTCTTGCCAAAATCTTTTTATAGCATTTGTTGCGCTACAATGTGCTAGTTGCAGTTATGTTCATCACTATCAACAACAATCGCAGTTCTCTCATATACAACACAATATTTCATTATCCACACTAGACAAAGTAAATAAATACACAAGTCGTACTCCATTCCATAAAATCTATGAATTTGAATTTAATAGTTTGCATAATAAGCCTTATGCACTAATTTTTTATATGAGTGAAAGTAGTTTTTCGAAAAGTGTAATTAAACTTCGCGATACGAATGATTTACATCGAAGTGCTATCCGCATTGATGAAAGTAAAAATATCCTTAATGCTCTAAATATAAACTTGCCTAATCCAAATAGCATTATCTGGAAACAGGTAAGCAAAGACATCGAAAAAGATGAGGCGCGTGATGGTTATTTTGTAATGCAAGAATATATTCGACTTAAGATTCGAAATTTGTAAAACAAACTTTCTATACAACCGGCCTACAGATTCACCCTATACCCTATAGGGAACTAACCGTTACTCAGTCACTCTAACTAAAATGAGATTGTTGAGTACCCAGTTAATATCCATGGTATTTATAGGCTTTTTATTGATAAACAATGTAGCTGCTAAAAAAGATCGATATGAGTACGAAGATTGCCTATTAGAGCATTTAGATCATGCAAAATTGGATGTCGCAAGCCGCTTTATTGCGGAGGCCTGTGAGGAAAATTATGGCAGCGGACCCAGCAAAAGCATCATGAGCAATGAACGTCGATATAACGAATGCTTGCTTGACCACATGGTCGGTGTCGAAAGCGTCGATGCTGTTATACGAATACGTAGGGCTTGTGAAAGAAAGCATCGTTAATTTAATTCAATATGCAGCTGACAGATAAACGGTATTATTTAGTCCATTAAAGTTTAACAATGATATTGCAATAGAAATTTTAAAGAGTATAGTTCGCGACCGATGAAATATTTTACGCAACAACAAGCTAAATATACATGCCGCCCAGTGGTTACGTTTACACGTGCCCATAGCATGGCAAATAGAATGAAACACTATATAGAAACGATTATGAAACAAGTGAAACTTATTAAATAGCAAACCTTCTAATTTAAATGGGAGGTGCAGCTCACCTTCCGGATAGAACCTAAAACCCCGGTAGCGTGAGCTTCGGGGTTTTTTAATGCCCAGATTTTAATGAGCTATGAATTTGATATTGGCATTACAGTCATTATTGATGATCCAACTAGAGAACTTTTAACAACTTGAATATAAGGAGACAAACGATGAATTTAGACAAAGTCTTACAAAGCAATGAAAGCGTGAGCTTTATGTTTTTCCTTTCAGGAAAACTATGGTATCGCACTGAAAGTGGATTTAAGTTTCCTGTGCCTATTAAAGGCTCAGGCCAATCGGTTTTTCTTAACGAAGACCGTGTAAACCGCTTTTATCCATATATCAAAGCGCATGCAGAAAAATTAGATAGAGCTAAAGCAGCTTAAATATTAGTTAAGAAAATAATAATTACCTGCTTTAGCATTTATAAATAGAGGTTAAACATGGAAATCAAAGATATAGTAATTAGTAGCAAAGCAAAATTTTTGCGTTGTAAAAATGGTATTGCGTACTACGCTTTAACTGTGCCTTATAGCGAAATGCTATACAGCTTCCCTGTGCCACTAAATACCATGCAAGATGAAGCCTTAGCAGCAGAAAGTCATACTATTTACTTTATGGATTACATACATAAAGCAATTCGAGAGGGCACGCTAATTAAAGAAGCGGCTTAACTCTAATATATAACTTATAAATAAGGAGATGAAAATGACTAGTAAAATCAAGTCGCACCAAAATATGGTGACTAAATTATCGAGGCGCAATCCTTTGCATGATCATCCATTGCTAAGCAAAGGCGGAGGACACCGTAAAACTAACAAATCTAAACGAAATTTAGATAAAGTAAAATTGAAAAAAGAATGGCTTCCCCAAAATATATTCTTAGCAGTATATTTTAGAGAGTCTTTTCTTTTTACATAAGTAAAGTACGCCGACAAAAGAAAACTAGTTTAAATATTGAGTAAAGTTAAATAATAGTTAACTATTATTTAACTTTAGAACACAGTTTTTTACTATTGCAAATAAATAATGAATACGTTAGCCTGCGCTTGATTTCTAAACACATCGTATATTAAGTTTTATCAGCTAACATATGATGTTTACATTACACATCTATACTAATAATCAGTAATGGGGAGTTCAAATGAGTAAAGCCTTAATACTATTCCTAGGTTTACTACTGCTAGCCATTCTTGGCTACTTTTGCATCTACAATAACAGCTCCAGAATTCAAATCGATATTGATGCTCGAACACGTGCAGTACTCACAGAACATGGGTTAGACAATATTACAGTAGGTACTGATGGTCGAGAAATTGTACTAACGGGTTTGGTTTCAAATGAAGTCGTCAGACGACAGGCAGAAGAATATGCTCGAAAAGTTTATGGCGTTCGTACAGTAGACAATAAATTATCTGTTGCGGCACCTGAGCCAGTTGTTGAACCTGATAAAAACCCCGAGCCTGTTAAAAAAGTTATTCAGCAGCCTAAATTGGAAGTGCTACCTGAATTCACTTGTCAACAAGACTTTAATGCACTACTAAGTAGTAATGGAATACACTTTGCCACCAACAGTGCCGATATTGACCCTTCAAGTAATCGTCTTTTAAACGACCTAATTGAAGTTGCAAATCAGTGCCCTGAGGCCAAAATTGAAATTGGTGGACACACCGATTCTAGTGGTAGCAATGCTCACAATTTACGTCTAAGTCAGGCACGCGCATCCTCTGTTATGGACTATTTAGCAGCGAATGAAATAGATGCAATACGGTTAACTGCTGTCGGCTATGGTGAAAACAACCCAATTGCTGATAACGAAAGTGATGAGGGTAAGGCAAAAAACAGAAGAATTGAATTTAACGTAAAGGGGCTTTCACAATGAGTTATTTAATTCAACAAATGTGGTTATGTTTACTGCTTGCAGCATTACTTGGCGCACTAATTGGCTGGTGGTTAGCTAAATCATCATGTCGAAATCAGCTGGACGATTTAGATAAGAGTTGGCGTCGCAAGTTAGAAGACAAAGAGAGTAACTACACTAAAAGGCTCACAGAAGTTAGCAAACCTGCTGCCACGGGTACTGTTGACTCAATGATTTCAATGGCGGAGCAAACCAGTTACGAAGTCGAAGAAATAGAAGGCATAGGTAAGAGTTATGGTAAAAAACTTCGCGATATGGGAATTTCAACCACTGAGCAGTTACTGAATCAATGCTGCATTATGAACGGTCGCGTGACTGTATCAGAACATGTTGGTATCGAAGACTTTGTCGTACAAAAGTGGGCAAGTATGTCTGATTTAATGCGCATAAGCGGCATAGAAGGCCAGTTCTCTGAACTTATCGTCTACTCCGGAATTGATTCTGTACAAGACTTAGGCCAACAGAATGCAGGCGCACTACATAGCAAACTATTTACAACAAACCAGCAACAAAACCGCGTGAAAACAATTCCAGATGAGTCTTCTTTAGACCTGATGATTAACCAAGCAAAGTCATTAAAAGTTATCATGCAAGATAACTGATCGCTACAGAATTTAGTATTAATTCTGGCTTACGCAAATACTCAGGAGTAGTTTTAAAATATTTCGGGAGTGCACTTTTTATAGCTCGCCCCAGCTTTTACGTCTACGCCAAGGCACTCTGGTTAGCACCAAACCCAATGCCAAACTACCAATGGCCGTTAAAGCGCCAGTAACAAACCATTTTCGATCTTTGTGAATTGATTTGAATTCACGATTTTCTTTTTTAATTTCTTCCACCTGTGCACGCTCATCTTCAAGAGTTTTTTTCAGTTTTTGATTTTCCTGCTGCAATTCCAAAGGTCGCTTAGCAGCATTCTTTACCTTAGCAAGCTCAGTTGATAACTTAATAGTACGTTCCTTAACCTGAGTATCAAAATTAGCTTTTAACAGATCATATTCTTTTTTCAAAGCTTCATGCTGTGCACGACCTGCAGGCTCATTAATTAAATAACTTTCTAGCATCCAGCCCACTTTCTTATCCTGAGTAGCCACCATAACGTAACCTTCGTCACGATTAGTTTTTAATACTTTTACAGGTGTACCACTTATTAACTGCGCAACAATATCACTATTGAGACTCATGTTCCGATGTATGGTGATTTCCAATTCATCGGTCACATATCGAACATCTTCAGCATGCACATTCACACTGCTTACAGTTAACGTTAACATCAACATTACTGGAAATCGTTTGTGAAATAGATTATGAAACACGAATAAAACTTTAAATAACAGCTGTTCTAAGACTTGTCAGTTAGTGAACTAACAGGAACACGTTTTACCTGGTAGCCATCCTTCTCCATTAACGCCAAGACACCCTGATCACCATAAAGATGTAGCGCACCAACTGCAATAAAAGTTTTCTTTTCACGCATAGGCTTGCGCATATAATGTTCCATAACAACATTTCTATTTTTCACTACATGCTTTAAATAAGTTTCACGATACCGTTCATATTCAGGCTTATTAGGAATGAAACTGGTACTCACTTGATACATCTCTGTTAGATCTTCCTCTAAATAAGCATCTAACATTTTATTTATCGTATTACGCATTTCCTTATAACTATTGACGGTAAATTCGAGTAATTTAATTTGCACATCCTCTGGCATGGAATAAAAAGTTACCAGAAACTCTTCGATGCTCTCCACTTGATAAAGATCTTTTTTTTGTGCTGCTGCACGATCTAATAATTCATAATCTAATATTAAGTCTTCAGTATTTTCAGCTTTAACTGCAAAACTACGCATGGCTGCCCAGGGCTTCAGATGTAGAATAGTTTCTTTATCCAAACCCACATCTAACAATACTTCTTCCACACGCGCATAAAGCTCTTTCCCAATTAAGTCTTCCAATGTTTGGCCTTTTGGTAATGTCATGTCGCCCTTAATCATCTGCCCACCATGGTAGGGATTAAAGTAGTGATCACTTGGAAATGATTCCATCGCAAAGCTAGTCATTTCATCAAACTTTCCTATGATATTTTCACGCACTTCGTTTATGCGTTTATCATTCATATGAAGAGTGCCAAAAATATACCCAACAAATTCCTTATCTTTTTCAATCTGCCACAAAACTCCTTCGGTGAAACGACCTGATTCTTTGACGGGCTTTTGAAGTTCCTTCTCCATTTTTATCAATTCTTCATCACTTAATTCACCTATTTCCTCAACCATAGGCTTATGCACTTTTTGTGAAGATGCATTACTCATTTGCACTCCTACTAAAAAAGTTAGAACTGTAGCGAAAGCTACAAAAGTTAATGTTTTCCATGAATTCATTAGGTACATAGGTATGACTCCAGCAAAAAAATAATAGGTGGCCCTTAAAATTAGACTGTAAAAGTGAAATTATAATCCCCACTAATCACACATAAAAAAGCTGCTTTTGGCTTCCCAACAGCAGCTTTATACAATATTAAAACAAACTTATTCTGCGATTCGCGTAAATAACCGTGCAAACATCCACTAAGAAATTTTCCTAAGAGTCTTTGGCACCTTATCGTAATCTACAGAAATAGCATCATGCGGGCATGCCTCAACACAAGCAAAACATCGTATACACTCGTTTTCATCAATAAAAAGAGAGTTGTAGTACAAACCCGAAGTTTTTGCTGGCTGCACGCGATCAAAGCTAGAAACTTCCCCACCACCATTCATTTTGAAGTTAGTGGCTTCGACTAAACAATTAGGAGTTGGCTTCACCATTAAGCACTCATCACATAATACACACTTAGTATTATCAACTACCGGCGCAGGTGAACGCGCATCCTCAAATTTATCAAAATAAATATCACTGTCTGCTAAACCAGCTTCTTTCAATGCCTCAACACCAAGATCAATCATGACCGGTGGCCCACAAAAGAATGCTTTCATATTATTAACAGAAACTGCACCTTTACTTAAATACTCATCCTTAAAGTGATCCGTTACAAAACCGCGCGCTCCATCCCAATCGCTATCTTCTGCTTCTTCCGACAAGACAGGTATAAACTTAAATGAATTTTTCTTATTCCATTTACGTTCAATTTCTTGCATTTCTTCTTGCAAATATAAATCGGCTTGAGTTCTTGCGCCGTAAAAAAAGTAACAATCTCTTGTAACTTGTTCATTACATGCATGTTGCACAATTGCATTGATGGCACTCATACCACTACCACCAGCAATACAAACCATTGTTTTATCACTGGAATCTAGACCAAACTTACCGAGTGGCCCAGAAATTTTTACATGCTCCCCTTCGCGATTTTCCCCCGCTATCCAACTAGAAAGCTTGCCACCATGTACTAAACGAATAAAAAACGAATGCTCATTTTTATTTTCGTTTTCTTGAGCAAGAGCAAAAGAATACGAGCGAGGCTTTCTACAACCAGGCACGGTGATGGTTGCATATTGGCCTGCTTTAAAGACAATTTGCTTAGAATCCTCATTACATCTGATCACAACCTTATAGGTATCGTAGGTTAAGTTTTCTACACTACAAATAACCCCTTGGTTTACCGTTACACGTTTAGTCTGAATATCACGATTAGGTTCTGGTAACTTTCTAAAATAATTATCCAATGGGTCGTGAAAATTTTTCTGCGCCGTTGCCATTATCTCATTTACTCCTCAATTAACTCTTATTGGTCTTTATTCCATGCGTTTCAGCAACTCAGCTAAAGATACCGGGATGACGTTTTTCAGCAAATGCGAGAATTTCTTTATCACTTGCTTCAACACCCTGGTTTTGTGGATCTTCACGCCATTTTTGAACATAGCCTTTTTTACCGCCCCACTCTTTGAGTAGAGCTTTTTTACGCATCTCTTCACTAGCCTTATCAATTTCACAAAGCACAGAATAGAAAGTTGGACTAGTTCCAAAATCTGTAAGCATTTCTGAATTCAAGGCATTCACGTTCACACCGCCAGGTGTGTTACTACCTTTAAATTGTTTTTGCGTAGAACAAATACCATCCACATGGCCTTCAATAATCACAAGGTATGCATAGGTCTCACCTCTGTCATTATACAATCGACATAAATCACCATCTTCTAAGCCTCGTTTTTTGGCTTCTTTCGGATTTAATTCCACCGTTGGCCTAGACATCATGGCTTGTAAACGTGGCACTGATTGGAACGAATCACCAATAAAGTAGTGCGACGCACTACTTAATATCTGTAGAGGATATTTTTTACGTTTAGGATCTTCTTGACCTTCAATTTCTGGCACATAAGAAGGCAATGGATCTATTCCTTCTTCTTTCAATGCATCACACCAGATATCTATTTTACCTGATGGAGTTGGCCAGCCGTTTTTCATAAAGTTTCTGCTCTCCGTACTAGTATTGGCACGAACAAAACCTTTATTTTCAAAGTCTTCGTATTTAATACCTTCCATTAACAGATTAGATTCACCTTCATCACATAACACATCGCGAACAAGTTCTTCGTCTGTTTGTGTAAATGCATTATCACCGTCTTCAACGTAATCCATTTTCTTCGCTAAGATACGGAATAATTCCGAATTACGAACACTTTCGCCTAAAGGCTCAATGACGGGTTTATTCATTGTGAAATACCAGTTGCCATAGGTAGCTACCATATCCATGCGCTCTAACTGTGTATCTGCAGGAATAACGATATCAGCATAGTTACAGGTATCGGTCCAGAAAGTTTCATGCACTGCAACAAACAAGTCATCACGCATAAAACCGTTTCGCACACCATTTGTATTGGGTGCGCAGTTAGCGGGGTCAGAGTTATAAACAAAGATGCTTTTAATAGGCGGGTCTAACTGCTCACCATCTGCACCAATATTCTCAGATAAAGCACGACCAATTTGCACCATATTGATAGTACGTTCGCGTTTCCCTAAATCTGGACGATGTAATTGTGGAGTCATGCAGCGGAACCACATTTCTTCTAAATTACCAAAACAAGCACCACCACAATCTTCACGCCATGCACCTGTAATGCATGGTAGAACTAAAATGGAGCGACACATTTGTCCTGCATTTTGATGGCGGTTTAAACCGTAGTTTGCACGAATGAATGTCTTCTTCGTTGAAGCGTATTCCATTGCAAGCTTTTCAATATCTGCCGCAGGAACACCGGTAATTTTTTCCACTTTATCTAATGGATAGTCAGGAAGTTTGGTTTCTAGTAAAGCTTCCCAGCCATTTGTTTGCTCTTTCAAAAATTCAAGATCATGCTTGCCGGCATCTACTATGACTTTCATCATGCCTAGCGCTAAAGCAGCATCGGTACCTGGCTTAGGTTGAATATGCCAATCTGCCATCATCGTAGTACGTGTTACCCGCGGATCGATTACGATCAACTTCATGCCACGTTCTTTGGCTTCGCGAATAAATGGAATCGCATGCACACCGGTGCTGACTAAATTCGCACCCCAGAGGATCATCAAATCTGCTTTTTCAGCCGCTTCATGCACTGACATATTTGGATGCGCTAAACCGTAAGTATGTAAGCCCGCCCACATTGCTGCATATATGCAAATCGACTGCACTAAACCACCCGCTCCCATCTTGTTCCAGAAACGATAATCCATCGTCCAATAACCGACCATACCCATGGTTCCTGAATACGAATATGGCTGTACTGCAGCACTGCCGTATTCGCTAATTACACTTTTGAAATTTCCAGTAATGGTTTCTAGTGCTTCATCCCAACTGATGCGTTCAAATTTAGCACCTGGGCCTTTTGGTCCCACACGCTTATGCGGATAAAGCACACGATTTTCGTTGTAGACCAAATCAAGATAGTGATTCACCTTGTTACACAGATAACCGCGAGTAATAGGATGCGTTGGATCACCTTGAACGCGTACCGCTTTACCTGTTGAATCGTCTTTAGTTACCAGCATCGAACACGAGTCAGGACAGTCATGTGGGCAGGTTACGTGGTGAATCGAATGCCCTTCGGGCGCTTTAATTTTATCGGTCTGCATTTTTTGAATCTCCTAACACTACTGGTCCTCTACTCTTTATAATTTGCCAATTCTTGGCATTATTTGAGTAGCTTGATGATATGACATATATATAAGTGTCACTTCCTTTTCATTAGACATTACTACATGGCCCCAATGTCTACAATATGGGTCTACATATATATGGCATACCATTCATGACTTATCCATGAGCTAATTTTTGACAATAAGACATTAAAAAAAAAGGGGGATTTATGTATTCACCTGAAACATACAAAAGTATGCAAATAGGCTTTTACGCGAGCTTATAAAGAAGTTTTCATAGAAGAGAGAGTTGCTCTTCGTCTAGCTGCTCTAACATCGTCAATTTTGATACTGAAATACCCAACAACCGTACACGTCTTCCATTTACTTCCGCTTTATCGAGCAAATCTCTCAAAGGAGCCGTCATATCAGTAAGTTTACTAACATCATTACCTAGGGTTATGGAACGGGTTAGCTGCACAAAATTGTCAAATTTTACTTTAATCGTAATGGTACGGGCCGTCATGTGTTTATCGGACAGATCTTGCCAAACCTCTTCAGCAAGCTTCTCCAGCCTTTGTCGCATTTCTTCCATATTGGCCACGTCCTCACTATACGTTTTCTCTGAACCGATAGACTTACGTTGTCGGTGACTGACCACTTTACGATGATCTATACCGCGTGCAGCGTGGTAATAGTAATCACTCACTTTACCGAAAATCGGCTTTAGCTCTTCAAGGTTCCAAGCAAGTAAATCTTCACCGCTATACACCCCTAAGTCCTGCATTTTGCTTTCCGTTGCCGGCCCTATACCATGAAATTTCCCAATCAGTAATTGCTTAACAAAATCCGGCCCTTGCTGTTCGGTGATCAGCGTCAAACCGTCCGGCTTATCTAGATCTGATGCTATTTTGGCTATGAATTTATTGTAGGAAATACCTGCAGATGCGGTGAGTCCTGTCGCTTGTTGAATTTCATTTTTAATCGCTTTAGCTACAAGCGTCGGTGAACCAAAGCTACGCTTACATTGTGTGACATCTAAATAAGCCTCGTCTAAAGAGAGTGGTTCGACTAAATCCGTATAACTAAACATGATATCGCGTATCTGCTGTGATATTTCGCGATACAGCTCAAAGCGTGGCCGTACAAAAATGGCATTGGGACATAATCGTAAAGCATGTGCACAAGGCATCGCAGAGTGAATACCAAATTTTCGAGCTTCATAGCTGCACGTCGCCACCACACCTCGCTTTTCAGGGTCTCCACCAACAACCACAGGTTTATTGCGGTATTGTGGAAAATCTCTTTGTTCTACAGATGCGTAAAAGGCATCCATATCGATATGGATGATGTCTTGCATGTTTAACGTTTATTAAATTCCCTCATTTAAATTTATAACAAGCATTTTATCAATGAAAACTATCGATTCTTATTATTAAATGGCTATCAAATGACTATGAATATGATTTAGAATTTACTTAGAAATTAACTATATATAAATGCACTAGATTCATCGTAAATCTAGTCAACACCATAACGAGGTTAACACCATGGCCGCATTATCTGAAAAAATTCTTTGGCCCATAGTTGGCATTTTTATCTTTGGAGTACTCGCCGGATTTTATATCGACGACCGCAGAAGATTAACGGAAGAAGGCGCCGACCCTAACCAACAACAAGCGAGTTCAAATGAACATGGTGGTAAAGCGGCTGATCACAAGCAAGCAAACAGCGAACATGCTGGCAAAGCTGCAAAAAAGACGCCTTCTAGTGCGACTACAAAACAAGCTGCATCATCAAACAGTGCTGGCGCAACCTCCATGGATATAAACGAATATCTTGCACAATCATCTAATCAGCGTAGCACTGAACTTGAAGCCAACGTGACTCATCACCAAGGTTTTTCTGGCAGTATCGATGAATATCTCAGTGGCAGCCAAGCTAAAGTTACCAAAAATATGCAATCAAAGACTGATAACGCAAACTCAAATTCTAAACAAGCTAATGGCGCGAGCTCAATGAGCATGGAAGAATATCAAGCTAAGAATAGTGGCTCTTCTTCAGTCAAACAACAAAACTCAAATTTCAATGCATATCACGGCGGCATTGATGACTACTTAGCTAAGTATGGAGGCGACACTCAAACACCAGCAAAGAAGCAAAGCTCTGATCCATTTAACGAAAAAGAACACATGGGTTTTCATGGTTCCTATGAAGAGTACGCAAAAAAATATAATTAGAATTATATAAAAATTCACCAAAAAAAAACGCCGCAATTGCGGCGTTTTTTTTGAGTGTAAAATGCTTATGGAGTCAAAGTATCTAAGTTATACCAAAATCTTGTCTTCAATGGCCCTTTCGCCACTGGTTGCCCAGACTTAGTTCCATCCAGTAACCCCATTCCATCATAAGTAAAATATGGATTGACGCCTCCCCATAACGTATTGCCTACAAAATTTGCAGAATCAAAGACCGTATTCCCAGAAGTTGTGTAGAAAGAATCGGGTTGTCCTACTGGTCGGCCGTTAATATCAATCACAAACTGTGCACTTCTGCCAATGTCTCCAGCACATGAATTACCTGCTGAAGGTGGTTCATAGATACTAAAGTTTAATACACCTTGAATGGCATCAATATCTGTCATCACTTTATTGCCTTGTGGCCATTCAATTTTCCAGCCATTCACATTTGCACTTGGAGCGTTTGGATTAAAACTGAAATTAGAAGTAATATCTTCTACAGCATTTGCACCCGTTCCATCAATCTTAGGGGCAGGTGCCGTTGCAGGTATATCACCTTTAGCAGCATGTGGATCATAAATCATATAGGTTCGTTCAAGAATATCGCTATTTAATGGATGTGCTCGATAGCCTGAACCAATAGTGATACCTAATTTCCCATTACTCAAACGGGTAACACTAGGCTTAGTATAAAATCTTCGATTATGCGCATCGAATCCATCGCTTGCCAAATCAGCAAGCATATATCCAGTACTGTTTGAAAGTGTTTGATCTAAATCCATGCGCCACAAACGACCACCTGTATCACCAAAATACAAGCGATCATGTATGCCGTCTGAGTCTAAATCGATTACTGCAATACCACCTGGAACACTATTCTTCATGTCTACAAGTTCTAGATCGTGACTACTGTCAGGCCCAGCAGACCATATTAAAGAACCATCACTGGCATCGACTATAAATACAGCGCGACCTTCATCATCATCCGCACGCTGTAAATTATTGTCTTGATCTACATCATAACCACCACCAAAAACGACAACATCTTTAGTAGTAGTTGAATTGATATAAACTTTTGCAGGCGTAGGCTTTGACCACGTCTGCGCTAATTCTGCAAAGTCGCCTGCTACTCCACCTTTAATAATCCATTCTAGACTTGGACTAGATGAATCAGACACATCTAAGCTGTAATAATTTTTACCACCACGGCGCATGCCAAAGTAAAGATATTTATTGCCGGCAGTGTCCAACACACCATCAGGTTGAAATAGAGATAATGGACCATCAAGCCCATAAATTTTTTGTGTGCCTGAATTTCTACGCAAAGGGTCTAGATTTATTAATAAATCTCTAGGCATATACGCAAATATTTCGTCACCCCCTGTGCCCGAAGTAACGTTTGAACTCACGTCAATAGCATGTATATACCCTTCATTAGTCATCGCGTAAAGCACTCGTGCGGGCCCAGAGCCATACTGTGCAACTAATGGAACGGTATGCAGTGGATCACCCGCTTCAGCTCTAGCATCTGTTGTAGAACCATTATTATTTTGATCATCAACATCTACACCACGCGCCCAATCTACTAACTCATCAACCATTGTATGGTCGTTGGTTGAGTTGCCTGTGGAAGTTAAATTAAATAACGCTAAATCACCGTCATCAAAAGCGCTAACAGTTAAATCGACAAATGAAGGACTGCTGGCACCATCATCAGTGTGCAATGTACGAACACTTGGGTTAAGTTTTACTGCAAAACCACCCTTAGAAACATCATTTCCATCATCTCCAATCGTCCAGAAACTACGTGATGAATCTAAAAAATCACCATTAGCATCCGTAGCAATTTCCTCGTCTAAATCACGAATAGCAATGATTGGATCCGCTGGAGCAGTTGTTTTAGGTCCAAGATAATAGCCTTTAACATTTCCCGGCCAACGCGGTGTCTTTTTCGCTGCGAATTGTGTGTAGTACACTTCATTGCGTGTTGTTAAAGGGTTACCTAAATCAATCGTAGTAATCGGGGTTGAAATGGTTCTTGGTTTTGTCTCTAAAGAGGTAAGCAGATCTTGTAATTGATCAGCTAAATTACCTGGATCAGTAGAGGCATTATAAAAATTTCCTCCGCCTTCTAACGCAAGCAGATCTAAGTAATCTTTTGCCTCCGACGCACCTCCTCCTAATGCAAATCCAACCGTATGTGTAGTGATAAACGAATTATTAATCCCAGAAACTTGATTATTATCTCTTAAATATTTTGTAAGGTCTGGACCACATTCCCCTTTATCTATAATAGAATTATTAGAAAAGGTAATTGAGAAGTTAGAACGTAAATCCCTACAGTTATATGTTGGACTGTATAAGTCTTCAATTCTATTTTGAACAGTGCCATCTTCTTCTGATGGCGCTCCATCTGAAAGTAATACGATAAAGTTATTATCACATTGTGATGTAATTGGGGTTACATAGTTAGCACCATTCAGTCTCTGCTCAGTCTCTCTACACCTATAATGAGCTGGATCAGACCAAGTTTGCGTAGTGTATTGATTACATGTGCTTGATATACATTCAGTACCTGTTGCATCGTATTGCGTGCATGTCCATCCACCTGTGCATGCCTGATATGTGCCACTTGCTGCTGCTCTATAATTACACGAACTTGGCGGACTTCCATTTCCGTAAGGATTTACACATGCAGGCCCAGGAGCACCAGATGGCACAGGCGCTAGAGTACAACTATGAGCAGACGAATTAACAATTGATCCACCACTGTACGTTCGCATCCCCATTGCACGCCAATGTCCGCCTCTGTACTCAGAATCATTTATGTCATCGTCCCAGGAATCATGAGGTTCATCATAGTCGCCCGCATAGGGATTTTCTCCACGAAAATAAAGCGCAGCTTCATACAATGCTTCAACTGTAGGAGTTTTCGCACCACTATGTCTAGGATCGTATGCTCTTACGGCACGAACTAATAAATCAGAGTATGTCTCACCAGCAATAGAGTTTGCTTGTGGCTCTATCGAATCAGCGTCCAAGTTAATATTTGTGACTGGCAGATCTATACCGCTACCCGCCCAATCGCCATAGTCCATTATACCTACATTCAAGTTTTCCCAGTTACGACCCATAACAGTTGCGAATGCGTCTTTGAGAACATCTAGCCTTTTAGGCCCACTATTGCCACTTACGTACTGATCCATACTTCCAGAAACATCAATCACAAACAAAACATTAGCTGTTGGCGATGTTGCATAAATTTCAATATCTTCCGCAAACGATGATGTTGTGCCTGTCACAAAAATAAATGCGCTTGCACTTATTATGAATAATAATTTTCGTAATATAATCTTCATGTTCCAAATCCCATCCATGTAAAAAGTAATCTATCTAAAAGTTTGCGCAGTCGCCTGCTGTACCTGCTCCATTAAATGCCATACCAAGAGCTAGGTTTAATAATCCGCCACTACGCAAATGATTCTCTTGCGCGCCTGTGCCGCCAACTTGGCTATTTCCATTTACATCAAAGGCAAGCACTTCTACACCACCACCCCCTGAGCCAGATACTAAACTTGTACCTATACTCATAGGGTCACCACCACAAAATCTTGCAACCGTTGTAGTCTGCACATTAATAGATGCAGAATATGTATTTAGCTCAACATCAAATGCTCTTGCTTGAGTAATTTGATTATCATTCGTGCCATCATCTGCATCCATAATAGTTGGCTCAACAGCAGTACGCGAAAACATACTTTTAATTGCTGACTCCGCAGCTTGAAAACTGACAGTAGAGTACTGATTGTTACCAGCAGTGCGTTCATTACTAATGGTAGAGCTCATTGCTGACACACCTACAATAGTTATTAGTAAAAGCATTAATAATCCAATTACTAACACCACACCTTGTTGTTTATATAGCGAGTGCATAGCCTAGGTATCCTTATTGTTATTCCTGAGAGGAATCGTGGTGGTAAATACTCTACGATGTAATCGGTCATTTGGCGCTGTGTATGAAACACCTAAAAGCTGGTAAGTTTCAGCAGATGCTTGATCGCGCACTTGATTTTGACTTGAGATTAAAACTGCTAAACGCACAGCCACTACTTGATTGAAATCTGTTACAGCATCTGCAGTCTGGTATGTATTCGGAATCTCATCGCCATCATTGTCGACTCCGTACTCTAATTGTAAGTTTTCAACCCCGGCGATTAATGCTGTACCGTTACAACTTAAGTTTGTACCCACTATTGCAAAAGTACTAGTAATGGGTCCTGCGATATTAGCGCCCAAACAATTTTGCGTAGCTTGGTAGCTGACAGAAATTTGATCCGAATTATTTGGACCTGAGTCATTAGTTGGCACAGTAGAAAATGCAATTATGCTTAAATCAACTTTAGGAAAACCAGCATTGGCAATTGTCTCTCGCAGAAAGTGAATCGCGTATCGGCCATTTTCTTGCACCTCTTCGCTACTATCGATATATCGGTAGGTAGATTTATTATTAACATAAAACCCAGTGGTAATTAGCACAATAAAAAGTGATAAAACTAGGGTCACCATCAGTTCAACGATACTCAAACCCTGTTGCTGTTTAATGCTGATTAAATTGGTTAAAGGCTTCATGGTCGCACCACCAGCTGAACTTGAGCTTGAGCTAAGTTTGCGCGCTGCCATGAGATCACTATTTGATGGTTAGAGCCATCAGTACATGGATCTGCATCAACTCCAGCATCAGAATCAATACAGGCTACTGCTAAAGCTCCACTCGGGAAAATATTAGTAATGCCATCATTACCATTTGCATCGTAACCACATGAAATTTTATAAATATCATAAGTTGCAAGTTGTTGGGGCGTACAATTAACAGTACCTTCACAAAGTGCTGCAGGAGCCGTACCACAACCGGCCATATTGAAAGCATTTACATTGAAATCATTATTATTGACCGCATCAAGATTAAGGCTCATGCGCTCGGTTAACTCATTAATCATCATAGTTGCCTGACTGCGCAAATAGGAATCATGGTTATATCCCACACCAACTGTTTGCGTTGCGGCAATACCTAATAATCCTATTGAGAGAATAACCACAGTGACAAGAATTTCGATCAAACTCATCCCACTTTGATATTGTGTTGACCTCTTGCTCGTAAAATTTAACATATGGATATACTCAACTTCACCATGGACCTATGGACAAGATGTTGCCGGTTGTGCGGTTACCACTTGACCCGTTACATTAATTCGAATATTTCTTCCTGAAGCCGTATCAGCTGTAGTCTCATTACAAAGATTGAAGCTTCCACCAGTACTAGCTAGTAAGCCATTACTTCTAAATAGTATTAGATTGTTATTTGCAGCTGCAGAGTCCGTGTAACGAAGAGTACTGTCTGGAGTATTGTCAACACTTCGTAAAATTGTTTCGCCATCAACAGCACCATTGCTATTTGTGTCTATAAAAACTAACCACCCCTGTTCCCAGCTTGCTGTTCCAACTGTCACACACGCAAATCCATTAACAATTCTACAAACAGAAATAGGCAAACGACGTTTAATAGATTCAGAGCGAGCAAAATGTAGCGACGACACAAGTTCATTTGCTTGTGTAGATAAGCGATTCTCACGAATCGTATTTTGAAAACTGGGCACACCCACGGTTACAAAAATTGACATCAACACGATGACAATCATTAACTCAATTAGGGTGAAGCCAGCATTTTGTGCTGATTGGCTCACCACGCTCTCCATAAAAGTTTCCAACTCTAGTGCGATAACTGTACATATATCGCACTCTCAATAATGAGATATAGCTACAAATTCAGACTAAAAACCGTCGGATTGGCGTAAATGGAGGGGATTACGTGATTAGTGGAAGGAATTAATGTGACAAAGGTCTCAAGTATGCAGTTTTCCCTTAATTTACAGGTAATTGCGCACGAAGCTCATCTCGGTCAAACCACCATTGATCGGCGGTCATGATGTCAATAATCTTTGCCAAACGTTCAAATAATTGGTCGGTATCGTTCAATTCTAAAATCTCGATCCAGGTCTTAATCATCTCTTCGCCTTCAATATTGCGATGACGTTTTGCAACTTTGGCAATAATTTGAGTGGTAAGAAACATTAAGTTTTCGCGATGTTCATCGCCACGTATATCGGCAATATATTGCGCAGCCATTGCGGCCACTGCAGCACCATCTGAATTATCTGGCGTCTCATCAACGATGTTATGCAACATTTCCACAGATAATGTTGGATTGATTGGATAGGTTACGGCTAACCAACACCCTTGACCCAGCGCGACAATCGATAATTCCTGATCCGCTTGATACAGCACACGACAAGTACGCACTGCTAATTCAAATTCAGAGTCATTAATAAATAATTCAAGCAGAGGTCGCGCACTTTCCCAAGCACCATCTAATTGATCAAGACCAATAAATACCTCAGCAATTTCAAGTTCTAATTTAGCACGCTCCGTGTTACTAGCTTCGGCGGATAAATTTCTCAATTGCTGTTGAAATTTAATTAATTCATTTTCTAACCAGGCACGCTCATCAGCAGATTGCAATGAACCAATTGCATCCGGTAATGAATCTTTTACAGATTCGTTTTTTTTAGGGTTAAACTTTTCGATCATTATTTAGCTGATGTATTAAAAGTAATTTTTATTTATGTTAGAGAGTATTGATTTAAATTTTATAAATCGTTTGTTATGGGAAAACTATTTAGGAATGCATGCTTATTTAAGAATACTGGTTACTGCATCCTCGGCAACTGCTACAGCGTTGCTCTACCTTCTACATCCTTGTAGTCGTGCGTTACCAGCATACATTATGCCCCTGTAAATAAAAAAGCCCCGACCTAAAAGATCGGGGCTTTAATTTTTAGATTGCTAAACTAGCTGTTCGCTATTAAACGTATCCAGCCTGTTTATTCATCTGTGCAGCGATCTTAAGCTCACCTTCAGACGCCATCTCGTCATCCCACTTCCCCAGCTGTTTCTTCATGTAGGCATGAAACACAGGTGGCAATAAGCCTAATGCAAAGAGAGTGAAGTAGCCGCGCCCGCAGTTCGGAGCCCCCACTTCGTCGAGTTCCCAAAAGTGGGTCTCGCCTCGATCGTGGTGATCCGCTTGGCGACCAATTTCGATAAAGAACCAGCTGGTAAATGCGGTACTGTTGTCCCAGCTATGACGGTAGTCAATCGGTTGACCTTTTTCGCGTATCAGGCCGTAGTGCTCAAGGTAGTTCAGTACTTCAAGTTCAAAGTTGGAGATGAGCCATACACCGGCTAAACAAAGCATGCCGGTCCAGCCGCCTACGAACCAAAATAATAGAACGGTCGGTAGGGCCATGAAGTAGCCTCGGATCCAGCGGTTTTGCCAGGAGAGGAAGTTCACGCCGATTCTTTCGAGGCGTTGCTTCTCCATCATGAAGAGGAATTTGCTTTGCCCAAATCCTGATAAAGGATAGTGGGTGTACATGCTGCGTCCACGTGGAGCAGTCGCCGGGTCGTCTTGGTGACCGAGTTCTAGGTGGTGGTTGTAGACGTGGGCGTAGCAAAAGTGGGCTTTACCACTTAAGGCCATCATCCAGCGCGCGATCACAAAGCTGAAGCCTTTGGTGTGGGCCAGTTCGTGTCCGTAAATAATACCAATCCCCGCAAAGATGCCGGAGGACATCACTGCACCGATGAGTTGGCGTCCGGTGATGCCGTCTTGAACGGTGAGACCCAGAATACTGGTTTCGCCAATCGGCACGTTGCCCATGTATTGCCAGATGCGCCAAGCAAGGGCGAGTTGTATCAAGGCAAAGACGGCCAGCATGCCGTACATGGTGCCATTGAGTAACGGGACGATGCCCATGGTGTCGCCTTCGTCATCAAAGCCTGCACCCGGAGTTTGGGCCGTGGTTAAGGTGTCGACAATGATGCCTACGCCTAATAAAACTACGCCGGTCCACACCCATGGACCCCCCGCAATCACGCCAAATAAACTGGCGAATATTAATAATGGTGCGAGAAAGTACCGCGCGTTGATTAATAACTTCTTCATGTTTGCTCCTTAGTAATACCGCGAGCTTTCACTCAACGTTTACGGGTCATAGACCCTAATCTCAACAAGCATAACGCTTGTAAGATAAATTTGTATTGAAACTAATATATCACTCAGCTTGCTCGTTATAAAGCAGAAATTTCACTCTGACTCAACTTTGTCTTATACAATACTGTAACGATGCCCTATATATGTTATAATAATCAGACATTATTATTACAATATCTTAGACATAACTACGACAGACTAACGTGGCCGCTAGACAGACAAAAGTATCAACTGATGAGCACCCTATTCAAGTCGTTGCAAGACGCACAGGGCTCACCGCAGATGTAATTCGAGTTTGGGAACGACGCTACAGTGTTGTGAACCCCAAACGTGCCAACAACAGCCGCAGACTGTATAGCGACGTAGACGTACAAAAACTTCATTTATTACGTCGCGCTACATCTGCCGGACGACGAATCGGTGATGTTGCCGCCTTGACCATTCATGAACTTCAAGAATTAGTAGATAACGATGAGTCTGCAGCTGCGCGCGTGCCCGTAGCTAAAATAGAACAACGCCCCAGCACCGGCTCTGTGATGGAATATTTTGATGACTGTTTGGACGCGATACAGCGTTTAAATAGCCAAGATTTCTATCGCAGTTTAAATGATGCCTCTAAATCTTTAGGTATCATCTTCTTATTAGAAGACTTATTACGTCCTCTTGTGTCACACATTCAAGATGAATGTCGTCGTGGTGCTCTGCGCGATACACATTATGCAATTGCAATGTATTCAATTCGTGGATTTCTCTCAAACTTAGTAATGAACGAACCCTTTGCGGAGTCAGAATATAAACTTATCTGTGCATCTCCTGCCGGGCCGGTAAGCGATATTGCAGCCTTACGACTAGCCGCTGCAAGCAAATCGAATGGCTGGCAAGCAATATTTCTGGGCATGTATGGCTCAGTACATGAAATTATTTATGCGCAACGAAAAAGCAATGCTCAACTCATTGCAATTGGTATTACCAGACCCGCTGATGATCCTTTACTACCTAATCAATTACGGCGCTTACGTAACGAACTTGATTCCACAATTGAAATTGCTGTAACAGGTAGTGGCGCTGCAGCCTACTTTGATGTGCTCCAAGAAATTCAAGCTAACTTCATTCAAACAATTAGTGAACTGTATTTATTACTTGATCGTGTGAAACAGAACACACGGCTTGGGTAATAGTGAGAAGCATTAGCTAATTTCATTTGCTACACTTAGCCTCGTTAGAACAATGACTATTCCTATAATCCACACGGTTATGGATTAGCAACCCAGAATTTATTTAACAATAATAATCGTAAAAATTGTGACACAAAAAAATTCCTTTTCGTATGAAGACCTGCTGGCTTGCGGCAGAGGTGAAATGTTTGGCCCTGGTAATGCACAACTCCCCATGCCGAATATGTTAATGATGGATAGAGTCACTAAGATCTCCAGCGAAAATGGTACGTATGGGAAAGGTGAAGTCGTAGCAGAATTAGATATCAAGCCCGACTTATGGTTTTTTGATTGTCATTTTCCTGGTGACCCCGTTATGCCTGGTTGTCTAGGACTTGATGCGCTATGGCAACTACTGGGCTTCTTCATAGCCTGGCAAGGCAACCCAGGCAGAGGACGAGCATTAGGTGTTAACGAAGTTCGTTTTACTGGGCAAGTTCTACCAACCGCTAAAACGGTGACTTATCGCCTAGATATTAAAAGAGTCATCAGTCGCGGCACTGCAATGGGCATTGCCGATGGCGTGATGTCAGTTGATGGAAAAGATATTTATAAAACTAAAGACTTACGTGTAGGGTTATTCACTTCAACCGAAGGATTTTAAAACTTACTTTACTATTCGGCTGCAAAGCCAATCTTAGAATGGGTGCCGTCACAAAATGGCCGATTAGCACTTTTTTCACATCTACATAGACCGCCTACTTTTCGATATATTTTTTGACCACTTGCATCTTGGATGCATGCATTGCCTCGAAATATCAATGGCCCATTTGCTTGCACTTTAATAGATAAGGACCCTTCATTATTTTGATCTTCCTCAGATTCTGGCGGCTTAATAAATACACCTGGCTCAATAAATCCAGTTTGTTTATGTTCCCCGTCACAGTAAGGCTTATTACTAGATTGACCACATCTACATAAATATAACTCTTCAGATTTTTCTATTAACCCACCATCTGAATCTAATAATTCCAGTGTTCCGGTTACATGCAACGGCCCATTCTCAAGTGGCGTGATAATATTTTTTTTACTCATTATCTAAGCCTTTAAACTTTTAGAAACTATTTCAAATACGTCTTTTGATAATGTTTTATGCTTAGCGATTCTCTCTAACTGCTGACACATTTTTTTTCCACAAGGATTAGCATAATTTCTCCAGCGCATAAGAGTTCGCACTAAGCGAGAGGCAATCTGTGGATTTGTGTCATTAAGGTGTATCACTTGCTCAGTTACGAACTCATATCCACTGCCATCAGGATTGTGGAAATGATAAGCATTCTGACCAGCAAATACACCAACTAGAGAACGCACTTTATTCGGGTTACTCATAGTGAAAAGCGGATGCTGCATAAGTGCTTTTACAGTCTCTAACGCATTCGGAACTTTAGAACGCGCATGCATGGCAAACCATTTATCCATTACCAAGCTATCGTGCTGCCATTTTTTCTCGAACGCAGATAATACTTGCTCACGTTCTTCAGACTCAGAATGAATAAGAGCATTTATCGCACCTAATTGCTCTGTCATATTATTAGCTGATTGATATTGTTCCAAAGCAATTTTTCTATACTCAGGTTTATCTAATTTGCAAAGAATTTGTAAGCAAACATTGATAAGCCGTCTACGTGCCATTTCCTGCGAGTTATAACTATATTCGTTATTACTACGAATATTTGCCGATATCCTAGATAACAAATCAACTTCCAAACATTTTGCAATATCTTTAACTAACTTGTCACTTGCATTAACACAGTTACGCATATCTACAGTCTCGATATGTTGCTCCAAGTCTTTTTCGTTTGGCAACATTAGCAATTCCACCAGTAAACTTTGATCTAATGATGGAGAGTTTATCGAGTGTTCAAGAGCTTGTTGCAATACAAGCAAAGAATCTTGGCCATCACCAGATAAGTTTTCTAATAACACATTTACAGCTAAGCGATTACCCGCATTCCAACGATTAAACGAATCTGGTGAATGCTTTAACAAAAATGCTAATTGCTCATTACTATAACTATATTGAAGTTGAACCGGCGCGGAAAACTCTTGCAGTAAGTCTGGTACAGGCTTTGAGTCAATACCTTGAAACTTAAAAGTTTGTTGGTGTTCAGTCAAACTCAACACTTGGGATTCAACAAGAATTTCACCACTATCCCTTAAAAGTGAGGTTTTAAGTGGAATAACAAATGGAAGCTTTTCGCTACTTTCAGATGTTGCTGGGCAGCTTTGTTCGCATTCAATTTCGTAAGTACTGGTTGTAGCATCCCACCTATCTTTCACCTTAACCACCGGAGTGCCCGCCTGTGCATACCAACGCTTAAATTTTGTTAGATCTGCGTTATTTGCATCAGCCATGGCCGCAGCAAAATCATCCGTCGTAACCGCTTGGCCATCATGGCGTTGAAAATATAGATCCATACCTTTTCGAAACCCATCGACACCAAACATAGTTTGGTACATGCGCACAACTTCAGCACCTTTTTCATAAACCGTTAACGTATAGAAATTACTAATTTCCATAAAAGAAGCAGGGCGAATCGGATGCGCCATTGGACTAGCATCTTCTGCAAATTGATATGCACGCAAAGAACGCACATCGTCAATTCGTTTAACTGCTCGAGAAGTCACATCAGATGTAAATTCTTGATCACGAAATACCGTCAAACCTTCTTTAAGACTTAGTTGGAACCAATCACGGCAGGTAACTCTATTACCGGTCCAGTTATGAAAATATTCATGCGCAACAACGGCCTCTATATGCATAAATTCTGCATCCGTAGAAGTATCAGGTCTCGCCAATACACAACTAGAGTTAAAAATATTTAAACCTTTGTTTTCCATTGCGCCCATATTGAAATCGTCAACAGCAACAATCATATAAATATCTAAATCGCACTCTAGACCAAAGCGTTGCTCATCCCATTGCATGGCTTTTTGCAAGGAACGCAACGCATGCTCACACTTATCAGCGTTATGCTCTTCTGTATAAATACGTAAGACAATGTCTTTTCCTGATGTTGTGCGATGTGAACCCTCTAAAAATACTAAATCGCCTGCTACTAATGCAAAAAGATAACTAGGCTTTGGAAACGGATCTTCCCACACGGCAAAATGCTGATCGCCTACAACTCCTTCCTCTTTTAGATTTCCATTAGACAATAATACTGGGTAACGAGATTTATCTGCCTGGAGACGGACTGTGAATTTTGACATTACATCAGGACGATCTAGAAAATAGGTGATTTTACGAAAACCTTGAGCTTCGCACTGGGTGCAAAAGTTGCCGCTGGATTTATATAATCCCTCTAAAGATGTATTGGTCTGAGGCGTAATTTGAGTTTGGATAATCAATGAAAATTGCTTAGGAACACTAGGAATGAGTAGCGCCTCTTCGGAGCAACTGTATTGCTCGGCGCTCAATCGAACTTCATCAAGCTCTATAAATTGCAGATCTTGGTCTTCCCCATGTAAGTCCAATGTTGGGCTAGCATCGCCATAATCAGGATTACAGCGAATCTGCATATGGGAGGTTACAACAGTTACTTCTTCACCCAGCTCAAAATCAAGATACACTTGGTCAATAAAGAAATGTGGAGGTGTATAGTCTTTTAGATATACCGCTTGTGGTTGTCCTTCTTTCATAATGCTAACCCTAACCTATTAGATAATCTTTTGTTAAGTACTGTTTTATCACACAACCCTATATTGCCATGCCCGAACAAATAACAAATATTGCCGGTTATCAATTCAGCATTATTGATAATGTGGAAAAAGTTTTTGAGAGCGCTCAATCAATTTGTAGCGAAACTCACATAAAAGGCAATATTTTCATTAGCCCCGAAGGTATAAATCTTGGGTTGGCGAGCACGCAAAGTGACATTGAATATTTTTTACAAAAACTCGATAGCATATGTGGATTAAATAACTTGTTGCTCAATACCACTTACTCAGAATACATCCCTTTTAAAAGACTATTAATTAAAGTAAGAGATGAACTCGTTCCTACTCAGCCACTTCCAAGCGATCATCCAAGCTCGTCTACAACAAACGCATTATTAAAAAATATCGACGTAATTGAGAAAAAAGCACAGTACATTAGCAACAATGAACTAAAAGAATGGTTAGATTCAGGGAAAGATATCACGCTTTTGGATATGCGTAACGAGTTTGAAGTAGATTTAGGTTCTTTTGAAAATGCCGCCCATCTTGAAATTCGAAACTTCAGAGACATTATCCAACTCGATTCTAAAATTAACGAGATTCCCAAAGATAAACCCCTAGTCACCTTTTGCACTGGCGGCATACGCTGTGAAAAAGGCGCAAATATTTTAGCCAATAACGGTTTTGACCAAGTCTTTCAATTAGAAGGTGGAATCATAAAGTATATCGAAAAACATAAAAATCAGCACTGGCGTGGCGAATGTTTTGTCTTTGATGATCGAGTTTGTTTAGACACTAATTTACAACCTAGCGACACCAAGATTTGTCGCCATTGTCAAATCGTCATAGCAGATACTGATAATGAATACTGCGATGATTGCGCATATCTCGCTTAAGTCCAAACCGACAACTAAATATATTCAGAACAATGGAACTCGTCGATATTGGATTTAATTTTACGAGTAGTGCATTTCGAAAAGATGCAGGTCAAGTAGTTGCACGCGCCAATAAAGCAGGTGTAAAACATTTCGTATTAACAGGTTCTGATGTTGAAGAAAGTGAGCGTGCTAGAGAACTCGCCACACAATATGCGGGCATGGTTTCGACAGCCGGCGTGCATCCTCATCTTGCCAAACAGTGGCAAGATGATAGTTATGCCAAACTAAAAGCACTTGCAGAACAAAAAAATGTAGTGGCGATCGGTGAAGCAGGCTTGGACTATAACCGCAATTATTCAACACCAGAACAACAACGTTCCGTCTATGAAGCACAGCTAGAGCTAGCTGCGGAACTTAAGATGCCAATATTTTTACACGAGCGTGATGCACATAATGATTTTACAAAAATCTTAACTAAGCATAGGGAACACATAACTAAGGTTGTTGTGCACTGTTTTACAGGCGCCCTTGAAGAGCTGGATACTTATATAGAATTAGATTGTCATATCGGCATTACCGGTTGGATATGCGATGAACGCCGCGGCCATCATTTGCACGACACTATTATGAATATTCCGGCAAACAGATTAATGATAGAAACCGACGCACCTTATTTGCTACCTAGAGATTTACCTAAAGACATATATCCTAAACCCGATGGTAGACGTAATGAGCCTGCCTATTTACCTCATATTCTATCCACAGTAGCCAAATATCGTAACGTTAGTGTGGAACAAACTGCACAAGAAACCACTCAAACTGCTAAAGACTTCTTCTCTATTCGCTAACCTATGAAATTAACTAAAGAATGCTTTCATTCTTGAACGTATAAGTGGTATAAATTTTCTATGACCATCCAATCCAACATCGAAGCAAAAATTACTGACGCATTACGACCTGAATATTTAGAGGTCGCAAATGAAAGTCATATGCATAATGTGCCTCCTGATTCTGAATCACACTTCAAAGTTACCGTGGTAACTACTGAATTTGACGGCAAAATGTTAGTTGCAAGACATCGCATGCTTAATCAATTATTAAAAGAAGAGCTTGATGGACCCGTACATGCATTATCTCTAAACACCCTAACACCAGAGGAATGGCAAGAAAAAAATGGTGAAGTGCGAAAATCGCCGCCATGTCTCGGCGGCTCTAATGCTGAAAAATAGTTACTAAAACACTTCTCACGTAAAATTTTTGCTTATACATTTAGAGATGTTAACGTTGCCTCAATCGCTTCTTCTATAATTGGATAAGCAAACGTTGCATGAAAGCTATAACGTTCTTTTAACTTTTCAAATTGATGTAGAAATTCTTTTTCGTAAAATACGATCAGCTTAATATCTAAATTACGTTGAGCAATTGCAATCAACGACTCGAGGCTACTTGTGCGATCTCTAAAGTCTGACTGGTAATTAAATTCAGCCACTACTACAACCGGTTTCACCTTCTTAAGTGCAGTTAACGCTTTTCGCATGCTATAAACCACAATCGGCTCATAACCATGTCGCTTATACAGCGGGCTAAGATCTGGATAACCACCTAATTCAATAATAGACAGTAAAGATTTATCCCTAGCCATGCGGATAAAACCTAAAATTAGTAATGCTTAATATCAAATTCACTGTTAGGGAGTTTGTGGATATCGCCATAATGCAATTTAAATTTACTTCCTTGACGTCTATCTTCAAAGTAGTGTCGCAGACTTTCTCGAATTACTGGGAAAGCCAACTCATCCCAAGGTATTTCTGCTTCATCCATCAACGCCACTTCTAAACTTTCAATGCCTGGACTTGCCTTTCCAGCTACCAATTCAGCTCGAAACATCACGTATACTTGGCTTATATGTGGCAAGTTATATATGGTATATAAACTCATATTAGCCACTTCAGCAGTCGCCTCCTCTTGAGTTTCGCGCGCCGCCGCCGCATGTACCGTCTCTTCATTTTCCATAAAGCCCGCCGGCAACGTCCATTTTCCATAGCGTGGCTCTATCGCACGCTTACACATAAGAATTTTTCCCTGCCACTGCGCAATACAGCCCACTACCATTTTCGGATTGTGATAAAAAATTTCTTCGCATGAGGAACATACAAAGCGCAGACGATTATCGCCTTCAGGTATCGATTGTGTGATTGCTTCAGAACCGCAGCTACTACAAAATTTCAAAATGATGCCTACTATCTGAAATGGTTTTTAAACCATAACAGAATCAGAATAAATGGTTAAGAAGTGAAATACAGTGACTAGATAGATAACTAAGTTATATATAACTGAATTAAACTGTAGTTTTCATCCTGGTATTTCAGCCATAGTGGCAACGGTAGCATCAACAACAATTACTTCATCCAAATTTTCAGACTTACCAAAATAATAGCCTTGCCCGTAATCAACTCCGATTTCTTTCAAAGAATTACAGATTTCTTCATTTTCAACATATTCAGCAATGGTTTTCATTTTCATAACCTGACCCACATCATTAATGGCCTTAACCATTGCATAATTCACAGGCTCTAAATGAATACCTTTCACAAACATGCCATCAATTTTTAAGATATCAACAGGTAAATCTTTTAAGTATGCAAAGGAAGAATGCCCACTGCCAAAATCATCTAGTGCAAATTTACATCCATATTCTTTGATGGTATCGATGAAATCACGTGCCTTAGTGATATTTTTAATCGCAGCATTTTCTGTTACTTCAAAACTAATTTTTTCTAATGGAATTTTAGACTCTTGTAATTTTTCTTTTAAGAAGACTAAGAAATTGGGATCACCAATTGATGCGCCTGAAAGATTTATCGAACAAAGACTCAGTTGTTGGAGATGATCTGGATGCTTAATCAGCCAATCAAACACTGCATTCACTACCCAATTATCTACACGCGTCGCCATGTCAAACTGCTCTGCCGCATTGAGTAATTCACCTGGAGCCATAACTTCACCCGATTCATCTATTACCCGTAACAGGACCTCATAATGCAATCCCTCATCACAATCTTCTTGCAAAGGCATGATAGGTTGAAAATGCAATTGGAAACGATCAGAACGTAGTGCATCTTCTAACTGCAATACCCAATGCATTTCATCATGTCGGCGAATAACGGTTGAATCATGGGGCCGATACTCATGAATCCGCCCACGTCCACCATCTTTTGCAGCGGACAATGCCACATCAGCTGTCCCCAAAATTTCACTTACAGTCTTTTCAGCTGAGATTGGTACCAGCGCCATACTTAAATCGATATCGAAAACTTTTCCTGACCATTCAAAATGAAAGTTTTGCACAGCCTGCAACAATGTCTCCGCAACTTTTCGTGCTTCATCGCTCGAACAGTTAGTAATGATTAGAGAAAACTCATCACCGCCCATGCGCGCAAAGGTATCCTTTTCAGTTATATATGGCTTCAGATGTTCCGATATTTGTCGAAGCAATTCGTCACCTGCTTCGTGGCCACAAGTATCATTAACGACTTTAAAACGATCTAAATCAAAATAACAAAAAGTATTTTCTGTCGGATCTTCACTTAAAGACTGTAATAAAGCTTCTAACCTTTGCTGCATTTCAAATCTATTTAACAATCCTGTTAATGGATCATGCAAAGCTTGATGTTCTATTTTCACACTTAAAGCAAAGTTTTCAGTGACATCCCAACAGATCCCAACAACACTAATAACGATACCTTGTTCATTTTTTGTCGCTTCACCACGATTAATAATGACTCGAGTTTCACCATCTGGTCGCAATATCCGAAACTTAGTATCAAACTTGCCACCATCTTGATAATACGTTCTCCCAAGCTCAAGCTGTTCTTCTCGATCTTCAGGAAGCATGTAACTCAAAAAATCTCTTTGCTTACCTGAGAAACTTCCCGACTCAATACCAAAAAGTTTGTGCATGGTGTCGTCCCATGCAATACGGTTAGACATTAAATCCCAACTCCAAATTCCTATGTTGGCAGCTTGCAACGCCATATTGTGGCGTTCAATTGCAATACGCAGTCGTTTAACCTTTGAAGCATCATTGCTTGGCGCTTGAAACGCAACAAGAATACAAAGTTGATTTTGATATTTTAATAAAGAAGATGCTGCGGTAATTTTAAGATTCTTATTATCGAAGTTTGATATTTCTATTTGTTTGGGGGGTACAAATGTGTTTTTCTTTAACAGCTTAAATGCTTTACTTCTTTGTGTACCATCATCATACAAACCTGGAATCGTTTTTCCGATCATCTCATCCGTACTACTTCTCAGAATCACGCTCATAAGATGATTTGCAAATACTACGGTGCCATCGTTGGCACTCAGAAGTACAACAGCAAATGGTAACGAGCCGGCATCTAAAAGCGATGCAGCCGCATTGTTGGGCAATTCCACGGACGTCGTAGTTGCCGCCATATGAGGACTAACTTGAGAAATGTTGTTTGCCTATTTATTAAGGATACGCAAATACATTCAACGCATGCTTCACGTTGAACACCTTTTATATACACTATAAATAGTAATTGACGATGTGAGGGATCTCTAGAATCTAGCTTATAAGCGGGTCTAGCGGCATGACGAAGACGCTAAAGTAACTATATTTCAATACTATATACAGCTTTTTACAATTTATTCGAGATACTTATGCTTTACCAGTCGCCACTGGTCGACTTTTATCTTTGATCCATTGGCTCCATGAACCAACAAATAAACGCGCCATCGGTAAGCCCGCAATACTCATTGCTAGCAAATTATGACAGGCAGTAACTCCCGAGCCACACATACTAACAACTTGTTTATTTTCGATATTTGAAACCATTGATGAAAAACGCTTTTGCAATGTTTCTGCAGATAAAAACACCCCTTGCTTCGAGAGATTGTCAGAAAAAGGAAAATTCATTGCGCCAGGCACATGACCTGCAACCGGATCTGTTTTACTGTCTGCTGCGGTGAATCTTTCGTCTGATCTTGCATCTATTAGGTTAATTTTACTTTGTGCTATTTCTTCTTGAACAAACTCAACCTTCACCCACATATCATTATTTGCTTCACCGCGAAAAGAACCAGCCGCCCTTTGCGGGACATCTGTGTCTACTGGTAAGCCACTTGCGACCCACTTATCAATGCCTCCATCTAATACGGCAACATCGTTATGCCCTAACCATTTCAACAACCACCACATTCGTGCAGCAAAAGCGCCTGATATATCGTCATAACAAATAACTTGCGATGAATTGCTCACCCCCCAGGATTGTAATTTTTTTATTAGTTCATCTGGATTTGGCAATGGATGACGACCTGAAATTGGTGTCATAGGAGAAGCTAAGTCTGTATCCATATCTGCAAACTGTGCACCAGAAATATGATTTTTATTATACTTCTGTAATCCACCCGCAGGATCTTTGAGTAAAAATCTACAATCAAACACAAACCAATCCTGATTACTTATATTATTATTTAAATCCTCGACAGAAATTATGGTCTGATATGTCATGGTAACTCCTAATGCAATAGCTTTGCGGCCAAAATGTTCGTTTTATCTTTTACGTTTAATTTTAAATGCTGTCATCGAATCCACCAATTCTGGATATGGGATATTGCTAACAGACTCATAGCGTGAAACTGCTTGTTCTAGTAATTGGTATATATTCTCAACTCTTTCTATCATAGGTTGTCTGTTAGACTCTTTCGATACATCTTCAGCAACAATTTTGGCTAAACCGAGCAAACCTCCAAATTGGATTTTTGAAAACACACTAGCGGGTGTTTTTAATAAATCATCTTCTGCATCAAACGCCGGCAACCCTACCAATTTAAGCTGGTCATATAATTGCTGGCAACGTTGACTGCCTTGTTCTGACGCACAGGCTGTATCTGGACCCGCACGCCGAGTAACCAATTGAGCTTGTTCACAGGCAAATTCTTCTTTTATTAACGTGATAGCAAAACAACATTTACAATCAATCATGCCTTTAAACCGCGCTATGAATACATTTTAAGTTTGGATTTCCACGTATCACTTCATGATGAATATTTGTTTCTTTAAAACCCCTTTCCATCAGTAATTGTTGCACAAGCTTAGCAACTGGATTAGGCGAAACAATAAAAACTTCAGCATCTTTAACATGATCTATATGATGCAATGAGGCAACTATCTTATCCTCAATCACACACATTCCCTCGTATTGACTGTCGAGAATTTCATTAACATTTCTAGACATGTACAAAGGTATATAATGCATTTCATCCAATGCGTCGTCCCATGATCTGCATAAATTGTCTAAATATAACCCTTCAACACCGCATGCTAACCAATACAAATGTATAGAACGCTCCTTATCTTGTGCTGTGATGTGCTCCAGCAAGCTTTTAATCGTTGCAAAGCCAGTATCAAAAGCAAACATCACAATTGGAGATTCTTTTGTATCATCAATTACAAATTGTCCGTAAGGCCCTTGTATATTTAGCCAATCTCCAATACTAAGTTGATTAAACACCATGCTAGAAAATGCATCGCCCTCTAACTTGCGCACATGAAATTCAATACGCTTTTCATCACATGGACAACTTGCAATAGCATATTCATGCGATCGTTGTTGATCATCGTACACTCTCACATACTGACCTGCGATAAAACGTAATCGCACAGTACGAGGAACTTGCAAAGTTATAATCGCCAAATCATTGCTGACTCGATCTATTTTTCGTACTTTTATTCGCAACTCTTGTACAGGTATATCACCAGCTCTCGCAACAACATCAGCATCGATGACTACATCACCTTGGCATGAAGTTGAACACATCAGTGCATGACCTTGTATCTTATCTGCATCACGAATAACAAATTCATGTGTGCGTATCAGAGCGGTAGGCCCAGAAACTACTTTTGCTTTACACATGCCGCAGTTGCCATTACTACATCCATAGTTTAATGGCACACCCGCACGAATCGCTGCATCCAAAATGGATTCATGCGTATCAGCTTGAAAAGAATACTTGCCTGATTGAAGTTTTACTATATGCGCCATAGAAGTGTCTAAACCATACCAAACGGCTTTGGTTTATAGCCAGTAATCTAAGATTTGTTGTTTTGTTAAGTATAAATCTTATGCTTATCGAATGCGCATTTTTACCTTCAAAAACTTAAGAATTCTTATTTTAATTTCCATTCTTGGGGCCGTGCTTCTATACACACAGGACCAACGTTTAGTTACACAAGGTTGGTACAAACCTCTCGAAATAGTAATTTTTCCTATCAATGCTGACTCCAGTAACAGTGTTGATCAATATATAGAAAATCTCAGCACTAAAAGCTATGCAGATATCGATAAATTCATAAAACGAGAAAGCAAAAAATATGATGTAGTAAGTTCTACACCAACTTCCACCACTTTAGGGGAAAGAGTTACCACGCTTCCACCTAAACCGCCGGGTATGGGTTCTAACCCGCTCGCAATTGCTTTTTGGAGTATGAAACTGCGTTGGTGGGCCATGCAAAATACACCAGATGATAAATCTAACAAGCATCGGGTACGTATATTTGTTTTATATCATGACGACAAGCCTAACCTAAAGCTAGAACACTCGCTCGGCATTCAAAAAGGATTACTGGGCATCGTGCATGCCTTTGCAAGCAATGAACAATCTAAGCAAAACAATATAGTCGTTACACATGAGTTATTACACACGGTAGGTGCTAGTGATAAATATGATGCTTATGGCAATCCCATACCACCTGATGGTTTAGGTGAACCAAATTTAAGCCCGCTTTATCCACAAAAACGCGCAGAAATAATGGCAGGAACGATTGCAAGCAGTGCAGCACAATCAAAAATGGCACGCAGCCTTAAGCGTTGCGTTGTAGGCGAAAAGACGGCTCGAGAAATTGGCTGGCTACGCAATTAGACTAGACACTAAGTAATAAAATATATCTGTTAAGCAATATTGCCTAGGTGGTTCAGGATGCATTAAATTTCATTCATGGATAAAAGCCAAAATAAACTATCTTTCAACTACACTGAAAATGACAACGTCAATATTGGTGTGTTGTCGGATACCCATAGTCACATCAACCCCTCAGTGCTAAATCATCTTAGTGATTGCGATATTATCTTGCATGCGGGTGATATCGGCTCGATCGAGGTAATCAAGCAGCTACATAAAATTAGTAAAGATGTCGTCTCAGTGTGCGGCAACAATGATAATAATGAACAATGGATTTCATCTGAGCATATTGATTTAGAGAGTATCCCGCACATTGCAGAAATAGAATTACCTGGAGGAATCATTGCGATCACTCATGGCGATGAGCATTATTCAGAATACGAAACTTGGCACAAAAAACTTCGCAGTGATTTTCCTCGCGCTAAAGCAATCATCTATGGGCACAGTCATCGACTAGTATGTGATCAAGAAGAAGACCCTTGGGTGCTAAATCCTGGCCCAGCAGGTGAATCACGTATACATAGACATGGTGTCTCGTGTTTACGAATTACTGCTAACAAAGAAGAATGGAAAGTTTCTGAATTCAGGGTGCAAACAACTTAGTACTTTAGTTTGGCAAGCTTCCTTCAATAATTTCGCCGTCAGGATGTAACAAAGAAAGGTATTCCATACTATCTCTAGATACAACTGCAACACCGTGGTGTCGATCAACACCACCAATGCTAAATTCAAATGCATAAAATCTGCGAATAAATATATTATGTCGTGTAGTTTTACCTAAGCGTACGCGTGCGACGTGAACAGATTGGTCCAAAAATTGGACATTGTGATCTTCACACAATCTACGACATTTTTTCAGTGCCAATTCGCGACTGCGAAGACTATCTTGCCAATACCATACCACTGCGAATAGTGAGACAATGGCAAATAGAATTTTCAAAAACTTTTAATTTAGTGCGTTTTTGATTTGATCGCGAATCTCTTCCACCGTATCCACACCGCCTATCTTTCTATATTTTGGCGCATCACTATCACTACTTTCTGACCAAGTAGTGTAGTAATTTATTAGTGGTTCGGTTTGATCATGATAAACCTTTAAGCGTTCCTTAACAGTTTCTTCTTTATCATCTTCACGTTGGATAAGATCTTCACCACTTTCATCATCCTTGCCCTCAAGCTTAGGAGGATTAAAAATTATATGATAAGTACGACCCGATGCAGGATGCACACGTCTTCCAGTCATGCGCTTAATGACCTCTTCATCACTAACATCAATCTCAACCACGTAATCAATATCTACACCCTGTACTTTTAAACTTTCTGCTTGAGCCAAAGTGCGCGGGAAACCATCAAAAATATATCCATTTGCGCAATCAGTTTCTGTTATACGATCTTTCACCAAACCTAAAATGATTTCATCCGACACAAGGCCACCCGCTTCCATCACTTTCTTTGCTTCAAGGCCTAATGGAGTGCCTGCATTCACAGCTGCTCTTAACATATCACCAGTGGAAATTTGCGGTATGCCAAACAATTCCTCAATGAATTTTGCACGAGTGCCTTTCCCTGCACCCGGTCCGCCTAATAAAATCACTCGCATATGTACTACTCCATTAGTTTACAAATTTTGCACACCATAATGGAGAATTAAGCCAGCGCCTACTACTCTAATTAGCTAAACTAGAATAAAAATATCAGATAAGCATATAAAGATGCCGTGACTGACTCACTAATGTGAGCTATGGCACACTTCGCAATGCTGTAAACTCACAAAGACATCAAACTAAATAGACATTGCCCAATAATATTTAAAAATAAAACCCAAATAATAAACTTGTAGAATTAATCAATATGGAAAAACGCAACGCATTTTACGCACAATCGGGTGGTGTGACCGCCGTCATCAATGCCACAGCATGTGGGGTGATAGAAACCGCTCGCAAACACAAAAATAAGATAGGTAAAGTCTACGCTGGACGTAACGGCATTATTGGCGCCTTGACTGAAGATTTAATCGATACCTCTAAAGAGTCGGCGAGCTCGATTGCCGCACTGAAACACACCCCATCTGGCGCATTTGGCTCTTGTCGATATAAGCTGAAAAGTGTCGAAGAGAGTCGTGAACAATATGAACGGCTGATTGAGGTATTTAAAGCACACAACATCGGTTATTTCTTTTATAACGGTGGGGGTGACTCACAAGATACTTCACATAAAGTATCGCAGTTAAGCAAAAAAATGGGGTACCCCATTCAATGCATAGGAATACCCAAAACTGTTGACAATGATTTACCTATTACCGACAACTGCCCTGGTTTTGGTTCGGTGGCAAAATATGTTGCCGTATCCATAAAAGAAGCTGCCTTTGATGTGAAATCAATGGCGGAAACTTCTACCAAAGTATTTGTGATGGAAGTGATGGGGCGACACGCAGGTTGGATTGCTGCAGCCAGCGGACTAGCAAAACAAGAAAAAGGAGATGCTCCGCACATCATTCTTTTCCCAGAAATTCCTTTTGATAAAAAGTTAGTGCTTAAGCGTGTTAAAGAATCAGTAGAACAATATGGTTACTGTGTTATTTGTGTATCTGAAGGCGCGCGCTTTGTAGATGGAACCTTTCTGGCTGACTCTGGAAACACCGATGCCTTTGGTCATAAACAATTAGGTGGTGTCGCACCGGTAATTGCCGACATGATTAAGCAAGAACATGGTTACAAATATCATTGGGCGGTAGCTGATTACTTACAACGCGCTGCTCGACATATTGCTTCTAAAACGGATGTAGATCACGCCTACGCAATGGGTAAAGCAGCAGTACAATTTGCTTTACAAGGCAAAACCGCAGTGATGCCCATAATTGTTAGAACTTCTAACAAACCTTATAAATGGAAAATTGGTAGCACTACTTTAGCTAAGGTCGCCAATGTAGAAAAAATGATGCCGCGCAGTTACATCACTAAAGATGGCTTAGGGATCACAGAGCGTTGTCGCACTTACTTGCAGCCATTAATTAAAGGTGAAGCATATCCCCCGTACCGTGATGGACTACCGAGGTATATTCAATTGAAGAATATACAAGTACCAAAAATACTAAACACTAATTTCAAAATATAAGTATAAATGTCCGCTGACGACCTAAAGCGGACATTAAAAAACCCCGTATTATTGACGGGGTTAATTTAAAGCAAGATGAGGAGTATATAATAAGTCTAAGAAAACATTGTTAGCAAAACTCCGAATGCGCCGGTTAAGCCAATAACTAAAATTGCAAAATCTGGCAATAAGATATTATAAGCAAAGGCTGTTTCAGCTTGTTTAATGGTTTTTATTTTCTTCTGGTCTGCTTGGCTGTTTTGTATTTCGTGGTTCATTTTCTAGGTCTCCCTATAATCAAAGGTTAATGTGTTATCTATACTTATACTGACTAGTTGGTATAAGTTAATAATACACCTGATTCTCTAGTTGTCAACCATTTAGTCTATATTTATTCATATTTATATATTTCTTATAATACATATAGTTATATATTTATTACTGTTATTTCAGTAAAAATATTGCAAAAATATTAAAATATTTGTTATCATACAGACTAGTTAGTTCAAATAAGGATATGAATATGGCACGAGATGGAAGTATTACTAAGGACAAAATCATTGAATCTGCAATGGGCCTCGCACTAAAACAAGGGCATGTAGCGACTTCCGTTGATGAAGTCATTGAAGCAGCCGAAATAACTAAAGGTACTTTCTTCTATCACTTCAAAAGTAAAAAAGCCCTCGCTGTAGCCCTGATTGAGAAGTTTTCAGCTATTGAAATGCAGATTCTTGAAGAGAATATGGAGAAGGCCAATAAATTAAGTAAAGACCCGCTTCAACAGATTTTAATCTTTGTAGGGCTGATACAAGAATTACATGCTCAGCTTGAAGAAGATCATATTGGATGTCTGTTTGCTAGTTATAGCTATGAAAATCAATTAGTAGATAAGGACCTATTAGCTTTAGCTACCGATACACTCACGGAGTGGAAAGATCAATTAAGCAAAAAAATTCAAGAAATCATAAAAGTATATCCTCCTCGTTACTCAGTTGACCCTGATGAATTAGCAGATTCGTTTCTTGTTACATTAGAAGGCGCGTATGTCATGACACGAGTCATGCATAAGCCTGAAATTATACAAACACATTTGGAACAATATAAAACATACTTGGAGTCTTTATTTAGACCACTCTAAATTTTGCTTGTATCGAATGACTGCCATTGGCCGAAAGCATACAATTAGGCAAGATTTTAGCTTTACTGCCGAATAGTCAGTTGATTGCCTTTGTGAGTAATAGATAGGTCACGTAGAAAAGACATGCCTAGTAATATTTCATCACCATCCATATGCGGATTTATATCTGCTTTAATATCGTAGAGTTTGATTTCACCAATGCTGACTTCTTCTAAAATCGTTGCGTATACCGAAACGCTCCCATTTGCAGTAGATACCAACATCTCTGCACCTTTTTTCAAACCTACTTTTTTTGCAACGCCCTCAGGAACTGAAACATAACTCGCACCCGTGTCTACAAGAAAAGTAACTTCTGTACGATTAATCTTTCCTGTAGCAACATAATGCCCATATGCACCACTTTCCAGTACTACTTCTTTTTCGCCAGTGCTGAGCACTTGTGTGCTTATATTTTGATTGGGGTTGCGTTTATTCTTTTCTAACACACCAAAAAACCAAACCAACATACCAAAAATTAACACCCAGGCGATGATGATCATGCCTTTACCTAGTTGCCTAGTTTGATTGCCTTGGGTTTGTTCTTCTGGCGGAGTATCGTCCATCAGTAAATTTTAAGGAAACTTGCGTTACACGCCATGCTATCGATCTGTTTTTATTGAGATCTTAAGGATATATATAGCTAAAAAGTAAATAGAACCTGCATAAAACCAATCAGAAAAGCCGTGCTTGCACCGAATAACAACAATCCGCCCATTGCTTCAAAGGTGCTCAACAATTGCCAACGTTCTGAGAGCGTGATATCTCCGTAGCCTAGCGCAGTACACGTCACGACAGAAAAATATAATGCCTTGCTTAACTCCTTAAATTCCCCGAGTTTTAAATATATAAACGCCCAAGCCCAAGCCTCAACAGTGTGTATACCAATTATCATAAAAACCGCAAACCCCAACATACACATCGTACCAAACTGTGTTTGCCAAAATTCTGAAGTAATGGGCATCCACTTTAATAAATCAATCAGTCCAACCAAGCACACAACATGAAATACAACAACCAGTATAATGACTATGGTTCCTAAGGATATCTGCTTATGCAACACGTTGGTTTTTGTTCTGTAATTTAATAATCAATGAATTTGAATTCATGCATATATAGTCGAAGCTTTCTTACTCCGATGATAAACTGATATAACAATCAGATCCTCAAAAATAATAACCAGCCAAGAATATGTCATTCGTCTATCGCAATTCATCCATCATTGGAAAAATAACCATACTAGTTTGCATGTTATTTCTAACGGTGTTCACAAATTCGAATGCTGCAGAGACAATCCGTATAGGGGTTCTTTTAGACGGCCCCATAAAACGAGAATACGTCCCTCTTGATCAAATTATTAGTGAAATACGAGATTTAAATAAGGATGACTTTAATGTTGAGTTTCCAGATAACAAAATTAAACACGGAAACTGGCAAGTGGCTCAAATTCGAGATGAATTACTAAATTTATTAAGCGATCCAAACATAGATGTAATCATTACCAATGGTATTTTAGGCTCCCAACAAGCTGCTCAAATTAAAAACCTAAATAAACCAGTCATTGCAGCCATAGTTGCTGATCGAGTACTCCAACGACTTCCATATACCGAATCAGGTGTTAGTGGGAAAGACAATTATGTCTATATAAGTGATGACCGCACCGTTGGAAATGATTTGCGGAAATTTCATGAATTAGTCCAGTTTGGCCATCTCGGAATTATTGTAGACAAATTGTTTTTAGACTCTTTGCCAGAACTGGCTAATATAACGGAAGGTGCCCAGAATGAACTGGGGTTTAAACTCACTTTTATTCCTGTCACAAATAATCTAGGCAGCGCATTAAACGAGATGCCTAGTGATATCGATGCCATGTATGTTCCACCGTTATTGCGCTTTGGGAGTGATGAGTTCCAACAATTTACACAAAAATTAATTGCATTAAAAATGCCCAGCTACTCTCTTATGGGCAGAGACGAATTGGAAATGGGCATACTTGCAACCTCTAGCGGCAGAGACCGAGATACAATTCGTTATGCGAGAAGAATTGCGCTATTAACGCAAAGTATATTGTTAGGAGAAAATGCAGCCAATCTTAAAGTAGCCCTCGCACAACCTGAAAAACTAGCCATAAATATGCAAACCGCGCGTGCAATTAACTTCTCGCCGAATTGGAGGTTTCTTGAAACTGCAGATTTACTCCATGAAGACTCATTTGAAAATCAATCATTGCTAACACTTACAGAAGCCATTGAAGAAGCGGTTGCTTCAAATCTTTCTTTACAAGTAGATAGATTAGACTTAGAGCTTGCTAAAGATAGTGTAACTAATTCGCGTTCTACTCTATTACCGCAATTAAATATCGGTACGGACATAACACAAATTGGTGAAGATCAAGCAGAACTACAGGGGTCAGAACGCTCTTCTAATGGCTCATTAAACTTAAGTCAAACTATTTATTCTGAAAGTCGCCGATCTGGTCATGCAGTCGCAAAATTATTGCAGCAAGCTGAAGATGCCAATCTCCAAAGTAGTATATTAAATATAGTAAGCAGTACAGCCACCTCATATTTACAACTATTATCAGCAGAAGCCACTGAAGAAGTCAGAAAGTCTAATGTGAAAGTTACTGAGACTAACCTAGAGTTAGCAGAATCGCGATTAAGAATCGGTTCGTCTGATCGTTCCGAGGTATTACGCTGGCGCAGTCAAATCGCTACGGATAGAAGAAACTTATATTCAGCTGAAGCTAGCCGCGAACAAGCCGGGATTAATTTAAAACAATTAATACACAAACCTTTGTCTGAACCCATCGGAGTTACCGATGATGGTATTGCTAATCAACTTAGCATTTTAGAAAGCGAAAAATTTACAAGGTTTTTTGATAACCCTCGTAGTTTCAATATATTCACTGAGTTTGAGGTCGAACGGGCAATCGATAATGCACCCGAGTTAATTAGCTCTGATCACTTAATTGCTTCTAATAAACGGGAACTGAAAGCAGCAAAACGATCCTACTATGTTCCAGACGTTAATCTGAATGCTCGCTACGGTGAAAATTTTGATCGCAGTGGTACAGGGAGCAATAATTCTTTATTACTGGATGATGAATGGTCTGTTGGAATCGAAGCAAGTCTGCCTATATTTACTGGAGGTGCATTGAAGTCTGAGGTATCTCGCACAAGAAATACTTTACTGCAAAACGAATATAATAATAAAAACCTTCAAGAACAGATTGAAACCCGGGTAAGAAACTCACTTAAGCAAGCCAAAGGAAGTTATCCTGCGATTCGGCTTGCGAATGATGCTGCTCAAGCCGCAGAAGAAAACTTGTCGCTAGTGATTGATTCTTATTCACAGGGCGCTGTTTCCATAACCGACTTAATTGACGCACAAGATGCATCACTAGAAGCAAATCTTGCTGCTGTAAATGCACAATATCAGTTTATGATTGATTGGATCGAGGTACAGCGAGCAACTGCAAACTTTGATGTATTACTAGAGCCCGATGGGTTTGAAAACTGGTATCAAGCTTTAAATGAATACTATGCAACAAAATAATCTCGAAAATTAAGAAGAATATGGACATCTCTATGAAAATATATGCAAAATTAGTTTTATATTTTTTGTTGCTACTAATTTTGTCGGCATGCGGAGAAGATCAAACACTTCAACAGGAAGAGCAAGTTTTAAGGTCTGTTAAAACCCAATTAGTAGGCTCATCACAGCATGGGGTTACACGTACTTTTTCAGGTTCAGCTAAAGCTAATCAACGATCTAATCTGAGTTTTAGAGTTGCAGGGAACATGCAATCCTTGAAGGTCGAAGTAGGTGACCGCCTTCAACCAGGTGATGTAATTGCTACTCTCGACCCCTTTGAGTATCAATTACAAGCACAAGAAGCGTTAGCTAATCTCACCCAAGCACAAGCCACCTTGCGCAATGCCAAATCTAATTTTGAACGTACTAAGGGACTTTATGAAAACAATAATATCTCCAGAAACGAGTTGGACTCTGCGCGAGCCAATGCGGAATCAAGTCGTGCGCAAGTAAGCGCAGCAAATAAAGTGCTTGAATTAGCACGACTCAATGAGTCTTATGCAAAGTTGAAAGCGGTTGAAACATGCAGTGTTGCCAACACACTAGCTGAAGTGAACGAACAAGTAACGGCTGGCCAGACCATTATTGAAGTCACCTGTGGTGAGGGCTTAGATGTTGAATTAGTAGTGCCTGAAAGTATTATTGCATTACTTCAACGCGGCATGAGTGCAAGTGTTAGTTTTAGTGCAATTCCTGATAAACAATTTATAGGAAAAGTAACTGAAGTGGGTGTCGCATCAAGTGCAGGCACCACATATCCAGTAACAATAGCTTTAATAGATACAACGGACGGCTTGCGCCCAGGCCTCGCGGCACAAGTCTCCTTCACATTTGAGAAAGCTGAAAACCAACGTAATTTTATAGTGCCTGCAGTAGCAGTAGGTAAAGATGTGTCTGGTAAATATGTTTATCTAGTAGAAAAAACTGAAAAAGAAAATATCGGTATTATTAAACGCCAAGCTGTAACAACTGGAGAGTTGACCACCACCGGATTAGAGATCATAGAAGGCGTTGAAGAAGGTGACCAAGTTGTAACTGCTGGTGTGAATATTGTAAGAGAAGGGCTAGAAGTTTTAATAAACTAAATTATGAATCTTACACAATTTGCCTTTCGATACGATCGTATTGTTTATATTTTAATAGCGCTTTTAGTCTTAAGTGGAATTGCAGCATTTTTTCAACTACCTAAAGCCACAGATCCAGGCTTTACCATTCGAGTTGCAGTAATTACCACTCAATTACCTGGCGCCAACCCCGAGCGTGTCGAGCTGCTTGTTACTGACAAGCTGGAAAAGAAAGTCCAAGAAATGCCTGAAGTTGATTTCATTACCAGTGAATCACGCAATGGCATTTCAATTATAAATGTGAATTTCCTGCAATCGTATAAAAACATGCGGCCTATATTTGATGATCTACGACGCAAAGTAGAAGATGTAAAAACCGACTTGCCAGATAATGTAAACGGTCCATTTGTTAATGATGAATTTGGTGATGTATTTGGAAGTGTTTATACCTTAAAGGGGGATGGTTATAGCTACGCGGAACTAAAAGATGTTGCAGATGATATTCGAGATCGTCTTCTAAAATTACCTGATGTAGCTAAAGTAGAAATACATGGCGATCAAGAAGAAGCTGTATTTGTCGAATATAACAATGCGCGACTCGCAGAACTTGGCATTTCGCCAAAACAACTTTCCAGCGTACTAAGCACCGTAAATATTTTATCCTCTGGAGGCGATGTCTTAACCGGCAGAGAACGAATAGTTTTAGAGCCAACCGGTAACTTCGAATCGATTGAAGACTTACGCACTACAGTAATCCAAATACCTGACGGTGGCGTGGTGTATTTAGGTGATATTGCCAATATCTATCGAGATTACAAAGACCCGCCTTCTAGCGTTGCTAGAGCCAATGGCCAGTCAACCTTGGCGATCGCTATCTCGATGCGTGATGGCGGAGATATAACTAAATTAGGCACAGAACTAGACCTGACTATGCCTGACATACAGGCACTTTACCCTTGGGGTGTAGAAATAGAAAAAATATGGTTTGAAGCAGATTTAGTCGAAGCCAATATTGATAATTTCATTCTGAGTTTATTACAGGCGGTTGGAATTGTTTGTCTAGTAGTGATTTTATTCATTGGCTTAAAAACAGGAATTGTAGTAGCCACGTTAATTCCAGTCGCAATGGTGATTGCCGTGTACGTCATGCAAGTATTTGGAATAACCATTAATCAAATTTCGCTAGCCGCATTAATTATTTCTTTAGGGCTTTTGGTAGATAACGCCATCGTTATGGTCGAGTCCGTTATCGTGAAATTTGACTCCGGATTATCTGCCATCAATGCGGCGATAGATTCAGGCCGCGAACTATTTTTACCTTTGCTAACTTCATCACTTACCACCAGTGCTGCATTCTTACCTATTGGATTAGCCGAGTCATCTGTTGGTGAGTACACCTCTGATATTTTTTATGTAGTGACCATTACCTTATTAGTGTCTTTCTGTGTTGCGATGACGCTAATCCCAATGCTTGCTGCCTTTTCTATGCAAAATAAAAAGCAGCAACAGAGTGACACAGACCAGCAAGTATTTTCTGGCCCAATGTATGCTGTATATAGAAATACATTACTATTTTCTTTAAAACATAAACTATTATTTGGAATAATTATAATTTCAATATTCTTTGCGGCTATCAAAGGTGTGGCCTATGTGAGGGTCATTTTTATCGAACCGTCAGAAGACCCCGTATTCAATGGCGGCCTTGAGATGCCGTTAGGCACTTCTATTGAAGCCAGCCAAGCAGTAATCGAAGACATCGACCAATATATATATGACACATTTTATAAACCTCAGGAAGGCACACCAAAAATTAAAAACTGGTTAACATTCATAGGAACTGGTGGCCCTCGCCTAACCTTAAGTCTTAATCCACCCAATCAAAACCCAGCTAATTCTTTTTTAGTTGCTAATACGGTGACTGGAAAAGATGTTGAGACTATCATTCAAGGAATTGAAAAGTACGCTGCTGAAAAATATCCAGACTTAAATTTAAGGTTAAGCCGACTTGAGAATGGACCTCCTGTGGGTTATCCAATCCAGATCCGTCTTTCTGGCCCTGAATTTAAACCGCTCTATACCATTGCTGAGCAGATAACAGAATATCTTTACTCTCGACCAGAGGTTTCCACAGTAAAAAATACCTGGGGCAAACAAACCAAAAAACTTTTAGTTGAAGTGGATCAAGAGCGTGCTCGACGCGCGGGTGTGACCAGTGATGATGTCGCTTATTCATTAAAAGCGAGTTTAACCGGAATTGATATGACTGAATTTCGAGAAGACGATAAATTAATACCCATCACCTTACGTTCTATTGCAGCAGACAGACAAGATATTGGTAAGCTAGACGGAACTAGTGTGTATTCAGAAGCGACTGGTGAATCTGTACCTCTCAAACAAGTTGCAGATGTACGCTTGGTATTTGAGCCCGGCATGATAGAACGTCGCGATCGTGATCGAACCATCACACTCAAAGCAAAGCTAAATCCAGGAGCAACGGCAACGGACGTAAATAATTCGTTATCCCCATGGCTACAAAGCGCACAAAAGAACTGGCCGAAAGACTATTACTATAATGAAGGTGGTGAATCTGAAGAAGCCGATAAAGGTAATGCTTCGATAGCTGCAAAATTACCCATTGCTGGTATGGTTATTCTATTATTACTCGTAGCGCAATTTAACTCATTCCGACGACCTATTATTATATTCGCAACCATACCATTAGGGATTATTGGCGTTACCTTCGGCTTACTCGTTGCAAACTCTTCCATTGGTTTTTTTACTATATTAGGAATAATTTCTCTTGCGGGAATCATTATTAACAATGCGATTGTATTAATAGATCGAATTAAGATTGAGATTGAAGAATTGGGCAAACAACAAGCAGAAGCAGTAATAGATGCTTGCTTACAAAGAGTGCGGCCTATTTTACTTACAACAGCAACCACCGTGTTAGGCATGATGCCCTTATGGTGGGGCGGCACTGCAATGTTTAGACCCATGGCTGTAACGATAATTTTTGGTCTTTTATTTGCTACGTTCTTAACTTTATTGCTTGTTCCTGTACTTTATAGCGTGCTATTTAGAGTGAGCTTTAAATCCTATAATTAACCTATATCAACTTCACGTAGTTCCCTCGCTGCGTCTTCTGGGCTAACGGTACTGACAAACAATCCAGAACCTAACTCAAAGCCTGTTGGAATACTGGTTCGCGGACAAATTTCCAAGTGCCATTGATAACTAGCTTTATGTTTCTTAAATTCATCGCCATGTGGGATGGAATGGAGAAAATAATTGTATTGTGCACCGCCGATAACCTTATTTAATCGCAACATGGTCCGCTTAAGCAATCCTGCAAAATCTTCTAGATCTTCATCACTGCAATCTAAGTAATCTGCTTGAGAGAATAGTGGGAATATTTGCACTTCCCATTCAAAACGACTGGCAAAAGGCTTGATAGCAATAAAACGTTTGGTTTTTTCGATTACATATTGTCCTACATCAATTTTACGCCGCACTTCTCCTGACTCACGATCATAAATTGTGGCTTCAAAGGTGAGCGCTTCATCCACTAAGTGCGAAAAGATATTTTGATTATATTTTTCGTAATGAGCATTTGAGTGTTGCAGCTCTGTAGCGACATTCTCTGGCACTACAGGCATAGCTACAATTTGACTATGCGTGTGGGCAATACTCGCCCCTGCTGCAGGACCGAAATTTTTAAACACTAATACGTATTTAATACGTGGATCGCTGTCATACAATACCTGCATGCGATCACGGTAGGTTCTAAATAAAGCCTGTAGATGCTGTTGTGACATGTGGTCTACATGTATGGAATGATTGTCATGGTCGATGACGACTTCATGACGGCCATAGCCATCAATTACATGCTGCAAACCGAAGCTTAGATTTTTAGATATTTGTCTATCGCTTAGTACTGGGAATAAATTTTCAACGATACGGATATTCCATTCCACTTCACTCGGCCAGCTACTGATAGTTGGTGGTGTTTTATCTTCATTGCCTTTGCAGAATGGGCACTTCTCTACCCTGGATTCGACACTCAGAGCCAGAGGTTTTTCTTCCTTGCGAGGACGCAATCCACGTGCAGTAGATACCAGCACTGATTCTGTTGGAACAATAGGGTTTATACGAATTTCTCGTAATTCTTTATAATTTTTATCTTCCATTTATAAGCAAAGTTATAGTATTTCAAATAATTCAATATATACCAAAGGGATTAAATACCTAGAAGACACAAATCCAACCAGTAAATAAACCAACACTATGCATTTCATAAGCGACTCATCCATTATAATCATCGCGGGTAATCAATCTTATCGCACACTTGGGCCTGCAAATTCTTGCATAAATATTGAAATCGATGTTAAAACGTACTGAATGTATAACTATATTTCTTACCTGAATTTAGGCTCTCGCAAATGTATGGGTTGAACGACCTCAAAGTCTTAATTAAATCCAAAACCCCTATTGTGGTCATTGAGACTCATGATGAAACTCAGGTGCTAAATTTATTTACTCAATTAGTGGTTGAGTCTCCGAGTCCGCTTTATAAATGGGCGGTAACAGAAGGCCTGCAAAGAATTGATGTGCAGGACATGCGTCCACAAGCCTTCAATAAAGAACCACTAGAAGCACTCCGCCATATCAGAAGCGGGTCTAAATCTGGCATCTACTTATTTATGGACTTTCATCCTTATATAGAAGATCCGTTTAATGTTCGTACCATTAAAGAAATTGCCCTGCAATACGACGAAAACCCTAATACTTTAGTATTTGTTAGTCATAATCTGAAAATACCTGCTGAGTTAGAAAAATTCGTTGCGCATTTTGAGTTACGCCTGCCCACCACCAAAGAACTATCTAACATCGTTATTCAAGAAGCGATTCGCTGGCAAGGTAAAAATAAAACTAAACATGTAATTCAAGACAATGAAGTGGTTGAACTTTTAGCACGCAACTTAACCGGTTTGCCAGAACAAGATGTGCGTCGACTTGCACGTAGTGCAATTGCTGAAGATGGCGCACTAACTGCATCAGATTTACCTGAAATCATGGCTGCAAAATATCGGCTGCTAAGCAAAGATAATGGCCTGTCATTTGAATATGACACTGCAAAATTTTCAGACATAGCAGGTATGAAAAAATTAAAAAAGTGGCTAGATCACCGTAAAGAAATTTTCATCTCAGAGAATCCACCAAAGGGATTAGACCGACCGAAAGGCGTATTACTAATTGGGGTTCAAGGCGGTGGAAAAAGTTTAACCGCAAAAGCCATTGCCGGTGTGTGGGGTTTACCATTATTGCGCTTAGATATGGGTAGTCTATTTAATAAATTTATTGGCGAAACCGAAAAAAATCTTCGTGATGCAATCAAAACTGCTGAGGTCATGTCGCCATGTATATTATGGATAGACGAAATTGAAAAAGGCATTAGCTCTGGTGACGACACCACCGGAACCAGCGATCGAGTTCTTGGCACGATATTAACTTGGATGGCTGAACGCAAACACCCTGTATTTTTAGCCATTACCGCTAATAATATTGAAGCCTTACCACCAGAGCTGATTCGCAAAGGTCGATTAGATGAAATCTTTTTTGTTGACCTCCCCGACCGTGAGACTAGGGAAGAAATATTTCGCATACACTTAGATAAAAGAGATGTTCCTAGAGATAAGATTGATTTAGACAGACTTGCACAAATTAGTGACGGGTTTTCAGGGGCTGAAATTGAGCAAGCAGTTGTCTCGGCGCTGTATGCGGCTCATGCTGAAGGCTCTGCACTGAAACAAATCCAACTATTAGAAGAACTGCTGCACACCAAACCATTATCTGTCGTTATGGCTGAAAAAGTAGAGCGGTTACGAAATTGGGCGAGTACTCGTACCGTTAGTGCAAATTAATTAATTTTCTTAGTAGAACTGGCAGCTTTTATAAAAACCTTTTGCTCCAGCAGTAAAAGTTTGTAATTCGCTTGATACATTCTGGGCGTAATGAATGATATTTAAATAATCCCCATCAATTGAGAACAATAACTCACGCACCTCTTCTTTATCTTCCCATTTCACATACGCATTGGTTAATAGCACCTCTACATCATTTACTGCAATAAATTGCTCCCATTTCATTTCTACACCATCTGTATTTTGTTCAAGGTAGCTTGAGATATAGCTTTCTTTCGCTAGGTCTAACTGCTTTCTTCTATTCTCTGCACTGCTTGAGGTTTTACCTATCATGGCAAGTTTATGCTTACCTATCAGTAAGTGATCTATACGCCATAACAATCCTAGATCTAAACTAAAAGTCACCGTTTCACCAATAGCATTACTGCGATCTGTCACATCTAACCGTGAACTTAAAGCACCTCCAGGCAGCTTGCATTTAAAGGTCTCACTTTTAGCCTCATAGTGGTTAAAACTAAGATGGCCATTTAGTAGAAGTGCAACACATCCTGACAATGATAATAGGATTGCTGAAATAAAAATAAGTTTTAAAATAATAATTTGGGATCTAGACAATTTTTATAAATAACATAGATTAATAATGACACAGGCGATAGCGACACAGTATTTCTAGTAGTACTAAAATTAACTTGCAACTGGGTTATTGCAATAGTTGATCTAACAATCCACCTAGTTCGTTTTTTGCTTCTTTGTTGAGTAACAATCTATTGCGCTCATCAATAACTTTAGTTACGTAACCGCAGTGTAGATTATTATTTTGAAATTTTTTAATAAATAGCTTCTTTTCAATCGGAGAGAGCGCTTCAAAGTTACTTTGTTTGCCCACACTTAGCTTGATTCTATTTAGTTCTTTTACAATTTGAGGCTTATACTCAATAGCTGTCTTTTTATCTTGAACCTTCCCCAATAATATTCCTAGTTGAGCATATTCTTTCGCAAAGCTTTCCTTATCTGTTGATATATTTTCACCTGCATAAACAATGCAGGCAGAAAATAACAACACCATGAAAGAAAAGAGAGAAGTTTTATTTAATTTACTGTAAAGCATAAATCTATGAAATCTTTATTGCGCGCCAGGCGGTCTCGAGGGCGGCCCACCCATTATTAAATCTAAAACATTACGCATGGCCCAAGCTTGATCATGATGATCTTCAGTTTCATATGCTTTAGCTAATCCGACCTGCAAAGCATCGCTCAAGCTCATACAGTCATCTTTTATAGTAAATAATAACTTATATATTGTACCTTCATAAATTCGCTTAGTGAGACTCACGCCACCAGCATTAAACACTCTGGTTCCAAGTTGAATTGTTTCTGCTGTAGTAAGCAACGCATTTCCATAGTGTGGGCAGCTTTCTTTTAATGCATCTTTAAATTGTTGTGGACTCGCTTCAGCATCTTCATATACTTTAAGCTGCCTTTTCAGAACTTCTTCAGAATTTAAATTTGACTCATTAGTTTCATGCTGTTTTTCTAAACACGCTGAGCAGCTAATAATAACCGCAATCAGTAGCATTCCATTTTTAAGGTCCATATGTATCCTTGCTGTTCTGCATAACATCATAGCAGACATAAAAAAGGGCGCAAAAAGCGCCCTTTAAAAAGTTTAGATGGCTAAACTAACTTTCCGATGATTCAAATACTGTCTTATAAACTACGCCAGCAAGAACTGCACCGACAATCGGAGCCACCCAAAATAGCCACAATTGACTAAGCGCTGCATTCTGTATACCCGTGAACATTTCCATTAAAGCGGGACCAGTACTTCTTGCAGGGTTCACAGAGGTATTGGTAACTGGAATTGAAATTAAATGAATCAGTGTGAGACATAAACCAATTGCAATGGGCGCAAAACCTGCAGGTGCACGTTTATCCGTGGCGCCGATAATAACCATCAAGAATATAAAGGTCATTACAATTTCGCATACTAGCGCTGCCATCATGTTATAGCCTCCTGGGGAATGTTCAGCAAACCCATTCGAAGCCAAACCGCTATAACTTCCATCACCACTGGCAACAATATACAAAACTATTGCAGCTGCAATGGCACCTAGGACTTGAGCAATTATATAAGGCAGCAAATGACTTGCTGGAAAACGTCCCGCAGCCATTAAACCAAATGAAACGGCTGGATTTAAATGACATCCAGAAATATGGCCTATGGCGTACGCCATGGTGACAACCGTTAGACCAAATGCTAAGGAAACTCCAACTAAACCAATACCGAGTGGAAAATGTGTACTCTCTCCAATCATTGCACCATTAGATACAAAGGTTGCAGCGAGAACCGCACTACCGCACCCACCTAGTACTAACCAGAATGTACCAATAAATTCGGCTGTTAGACTTTTTGACATAGACATTACTCTCTCCCTTATTTATAAATATTTATATGATCGAGCTAATGCTACAAAATAGCCTTATTTAAGTATGCTGAACAGTAAAATGCTTGCGGATTTACATTAATTTTCAATTACACTGATACGCTTTACTTATATAAATCAATGCAACTGAAGTTCTTAACTATTTATTATGGTTGTTCAGATTTATTTTGTTCTTTTATTGCACCCTCTTGCACAACAATTTCGCTCAAAGCTTGATTGCATGCTGATCCACTACTGGTAGCACGCTTAAACAAACCCTCAACCAATAAAGAAAGACCACCTGTAGACACTGCAGCACCAATCGCCGCCCCACTCTTTAATAAGCCAACTGGATCAGCTTCAGGATGAGGATTTTTTAATGTACCGCCTAATCTTACAAATTTAACCAAACTACCAATATTAATGCCCACTCCTTTTTTCGCGGAAGGGCTGAACCCTATTTCAAGTTCTTCTGTACTTAAATCGATGATCCCTCCACCCACTATCTTCATTTTGCTGGTTTCAATAGCCATTTGGTTTTTACTCGTTAATACACCATCTTTTGCAGTAAATTTCACAGCGGCACACTCAAGTTCAGTGGTTTCATCCTCTTTCATAAATGGATTTAGCATGGTTAACATTTCTAAAATAATATCTGTTCCAATAGCCTCAAATGCGTCATTTTTTATTACACCCTTTTGCACTTCAGCTATTAATTCTCCATTCAGCGACGATACAATTTGATGCAACGAATTCCCTTGCCCGGCAATACTCATCACAACATCTGTTGTACCTCCCTCTAAAACACTACCATCCGTTGCTCTAAGAGCCGCCAAACTAAGGTTGATAGCATCAAGTTGGGAAGTTAGTTTTACATTATCTCCTGTTTTATTAAGTGTAAATTCTGATTTTAAACTTCCATTTGCAAAGTGTGCTTGTAAAGGCAGAATGTTTAATGATCCATTACCTATTGCTAATTTTGAGTTAACTTTATTAAAGATGTTATCGTTGACAATGAGTTTTTGAATATCTAAATCAAGATCTGCATCGTATAACTCAAGCCACTCCCAATTGATTGGTTCGTCACTAAATACTTTATCTTTTGATGATGACTTATCACTACTATCTTTGTCTTTGTCTTTGTCTTTGTCTTTATAACTTTCCTGCTCACTTTTTCCAGATGACAGGATGGGCGATAGATCAAGCAAGGTTGAACTAATCTTTCCTTTTACTTTAACGATTTCATCTGACCAATTAAGAATCACATCTCCGGTTACCTTACTCTCAGCAGATTGTGCCGATAGCTGAGAAATACTAATTACATTTTCAGATGTTTCAATATCTGCATCAATCTTCATGGGTAGGTAGGGAGAAAAATCTGATTGCAAATATTTTGATACCGAATCTAAATTAGTAGAGTCGGCATGAAGTTTTAACGCACTTCCTTCAGTACCATTAAGATTTGCTTCACCCTCTAAAGACAATGACGTATTGTTATCAGTAATATTAATCGCTAGCTGCACATCTTCTCTAATCGTTTTATCCGCCAAAGGTTTAACGATGCCTGAAATATTAATTAGGTCGCTAGCAAAGGACTTGTTTGGATCATTAGCATCATGATGCAAATATCTAGCGCTTAGTTTATCCACATCTAAAATTTTATTATTGAGCTTTAACTTTGCAGATATATCTGTTAACGAATGTTCATTTAAAACAATTTCGCCGACGTCTACATTAATGTCTGTATTTAGTGAGTTCATCCAAGTCCAATCCATCTCAGCCTCTTGATGATTTGTATCTTCTTCAGATTTAATTTCTTTATCTTTCTGTTCGAGAACCAATGAACTTAGATCTATTTTTTCCGAAATAAGATTGACACTCACATGTGAGTCTTTAGATTTATATTTCACATCTCCAGTTAAAACATTTTCCCCAAGCTTTAAATTAATTTTTGATGCCTCATAATTACCATTGGAAGATAAAAGCTCAAGAGATGCCTCAACAGGTGCCACGGCAGGAAATGTAGTTTCTAAAAACGTTTCTAACTTCTCTAAGCTATCTGATTTAGCTCTTAATGAAATTTTTGCCCCGTCTAAATTACTAGGATTAATCTTTCCGCTTGATTGTAGATCAACGCCTAAGCCTTTAGCCTGCATAGCAAAATGTAAAACTTCTATTCCAGGGTTTAGATCATCGATTTCAATTTTTCCTGATATATCAACACCTTGCTCTTGATACACTCCTGCACCCTCTAGTTGTATCGAATCATCACTTATTCTGTTAATAAGCAATGAATAGATATCAATATCTTCACTGTTATCTGCTTTATGTTGACGGATATTTGCTTGATTAATACTGATCTTTGAAAAACTTAGTAATTCTTTTAGCGCTAAAGTTTTATTTGTATCCGGCTTTGGCTGATTAGCAAGAATTGGTGTATTCCAATTTAATTGATTTTTATCATTCTCAATCAACTGAACTTTTAGATCACTCAATGCTGCATTCCAAAATGGAATATTTTTATTAAGCAGCTGTTTTATATCCAGAGAAATTTCTGCATTTTGCAAAGTAAGTAATTTAGACTTTGGACTCCAGGCTGGGTTTATTAACTCGAGACCTTCAACAGTAATAATAGTCGGCGATAATTGTATGGAGAGATCACTAGTAGAATATTGATACCCGGTTTTCTTATACACAAATTTATTAATCACACCCTCATAAGCCTGAGGATTATATAAACCGACCGCGATTACACCAGCCACTATCAACAAAGAAAAGATAAGTATAAAAAATAATATTCGAATAGTTTTTTTCATAGCGTGATTATTGTGTTCTTTTACAAATCAGTACAACCATATTAATAATGAGTGTATTCTTATCCGTTCTTATTTAATTTATGCATATGCAGAAATGAAGATTACTTTAATCATCGCCCTTATTATTCTTTGTAATTTTGCAAATGCAAAACAGGCCGGAAATTATGCAGGCAATGGAATTGTTATTGGACTTGAATATGCAGGCTTAGATTCTCCAAGCTATACTAAAGGTATGGCAAAGGCGCTTAGCGACACGCGTATACCTGGCATGAAGCACTACGCAGAAGCAGTTCAATGGGGGCAGATGCAAAAAGCAGCTAATAAACCTATTGATTTTTCTAAGCTAGATTTATTTGTACGTGAATATCAAAAAGTAGGCTTCACTGAATTAACGGTTGCGCTTAAATCTCATTCTAAATGGGCAGATAAAGACGGAAATAAGTTTAAATCAACTAACCCTACGCCAAAAAAGAAATATCAGAAACTCTACAGCAAATGGATTCATGCTGTAGTCGAACGCTATGATGCGGATGGTATACAAGATATGCCAGGATTACGCTGGCCGGTGCGCTATTACGAAATTGGATCGTAGTTTTCTAGTTATGAACCCGAACCGGTAGCGGAGTATCTTGAAATGTTAGAGCTCGCCTACCATGCTGCACACCAGGCTTATTCAAATGTGCTGGTTGCACACGCAGCATTTTTAACCACACCTGTGCACTTAATCGTCAACAAGTTCACAGAGTACGAAAAGGTTTGGGCCAATACCAAGCGATATGACAAGAGCCATGGCTACCACGACATTAGAGAAATATTAAATCGGCCAGACATTTTCGATGTCGTAAATATCCATAACCTTGGTGACCCCTATGAATTAGAACATATCAATAAATGGCTGCAACTTGAGATGAGCTTGCGCAATTATCGCAAGCCAATCATCGTCAGTGACACGATCCCTACCTCTTATATAGCTTGGGGAGCTGCAACTACCTGCAAAGGCAAACATTTAGGTATCCTCATCCCACCTGCTACGGAACAAGACAGATGCAGACTTGCCAAGTATTTTACTAAACTGGTAAACAAGGATAAGCGTACGATTCATTGGACGCGTAACTTTGTAGCCGCTGACCACGTGCAAAGAACGATCATTGCTGCAGAACAGGGTTATGCGTTAATTAATCTCTCTTTCACTATAGACCTGCCGTTTTTGACTGCAAAATTTATGAAGGCCGGAGCGGGAATTTCTGCTTGGGGCGGCGCGTTAGCGCTGAATCGGCGTGGCAAAATCAAAGAAATGCGGCCATTATTTTATTCCATCCAGCAACTTATACAGCACGTCAATGGATATAATGACATTCAAAGAGTCTCTCACCAGAATAAGCAGGTACGCATCTACAAGATTAATAACATGGGGAAAACTTTCTGGATCGCATGGCACGATATAGGTAAAGTCTTGTTACCAGATAACAGCGAATATACAAAAAAGTTTCATTTGATGTTGTTGGAGATCAATTTCAGATTGAAAAATTGGCTACTGCAAAAAGCCAAAAAAATCGAAAACACATAAACACTGTAAACGGAAAATTACAACTACGCCTTAATCACACTCCTTCCTATATTTTTCCTATTAACTAATATTTAAAGATTAAATTAAGATGAAAGAATTAGAGTTACTCGTAGAAAAAATCATGTATGCAAGTCGATGGTTGCTTGCTCCAATCTATATTGGCTTATCATTAGCTGTATTTGCTTTAGGAATTAAATTCTTTCAAGAAGTAATACATATTTTTGGGCATATCATTACTATGAAAGAATCAGATCTAATATTAAATATCTTAACGCTGATTGATATGTCATTAGTTGCTAGCTTGATCGTGATGGTGATGTTCAGTAGCTATGAAAGCTTTGTATCTAAAATTGATCTTGATGAAGGCACAGACAAATTAGATTGGCTAGGGAAACTGGATGCGAATACTTTAAAACTGAAAGTGGCTGCATCCATCGTAGCCATTTCATCGATACATTTGCTACGTATATTTATGGAGGCACAAACAATCGATAATACGAAACTAGCGTGGTACACCATCATTCATATGGCGTTTGTAGTATCCGCTTTACTATTAGCAGTATTGGATAAGGTAGCCTTCCAGAACAAACACTAACTTAAAACATTTCGGATGAATCAACTTCTGTTTTTGTATCCACTTTTTCACTACGCGAAGGAATATGATCTCCGGTGATCATTTGATCAAATGTCATTCCCGGACCTACCATTGGGTACACCCCCGCATCTGGATCAATCATCACTTCAATAAATGCCGGTCCATCAAAGTCCATAAATTCTTTAATAACTTTTGGCAGATTTGATTTATTTTCTAAACGAACAGCATATTCATAACCGTCCGCTTCGGCAGCTTTAATAAAATCTTTTTTATGTAGTGATTTATCACTGGCAGATAAACGACCTTTGAAAAACAACTTTTGCCACTGCTTTACCATGCCATCACCTAGATTATTAAGCACAACCACTTTAATAGGCAATTTATAAGTAGTAACCGTTTCCAATTCGCCTAGATTCATGCGAATGCTTGCATCACCGTCAATATCAATTACCACCAAATCTGGTTTCGCAAATTGAGCGCCTATAGCGGCTGGCAAACCAAAGCCCATGGTTCCCATACTTCCTGAAGTAAGCCATAGTCTAGGAGACTTAAAATCAAAATATTGTGCCGCCCACATTTGATGTTGGCCCACACCGGTACTGATTACCGCTTCACCTTTGGCGTGCTTATTCAACTCTTCAATTACAGCATAGGGTTGAATCTGTTCGCTTTGCTTATCGTAATTCATCGCATACGTACTCTTAAGCTCTACAACATGCTTATGCCAATCAGAAAAATCATTAGAAGCTTTTGCTTTATTGACCCCATAATCTAATAACTTATTTATTGCCTGCGGCAACATTCCTACATGATGCCAATCAACCGTTTTAACCTTATGAATTTCTGATTGATCGATATCAAAATGCGCAATGAATTTTGCATTAGGTGCAAATTTAGGTGGAACGGCAGCCACACGGTCATCAAAGCGCGCACCAATGGCAATTAAAAAATCACAATCATCTACCGCATAGTTTGCAAAGGCCGTTCCATGCATACCCAACATATGTAACGAATGTGGTTGAGTGGTATCACTAGTCCCTATACCCATCAAAGTCGTCACTACCGGAATACTAAATTTATCTGCAAATTTACGCACCTCTTCATGTGCGTTTGCATTAATTACGCCGCCGCCTGCATAGATGAGCGGACGTTTAGATTTTGCAAAAGCATCATAAAATGATTCGCAGTCTTTATCGGTTAATAAATTTTCTGCAACCTCTTCTATACGTTCACGGTAACCACGAATAGGTAACTGACCCTTACCTTGAAATACACCTTCCCAATTTTGCACGTCTTTAGGAATATCAATTACCACTGGACCAGGGCGGCCAGTGCGTGCAATTTCAAATGCGGTACGGATCGTGGTTTCAAGTTTTGTAGGATCGGTAATTAAGAATATATGCTTAGCCACTGCACCCATAATGTTTGCAATTGGCGCTTCTTGGAAACCATCGCTACCGATCGCGGGGGTAGGCACTTGGCCACAAATTACAACAATGGGTGTTGAATCTGCCATGCAGTCACGAACAGGAGTTACCGTATTAGTTGCACCTGGGCCAGAAGTAACCAATACAACACCAACTTTGCCGCTTGCACGCGCGTAACCAGATGCCATGAACCCTGCACCTTGCTCATTAGCGGGAACAATTAATGGCATGGATTCATTGGTTTCAGCATTGAAGCGAAACACAGCATCATACGTCGGCAAGATTGCGCCACCACTATAACCAAATATTACATCTGTTCCCTCTTGAGCAAGCACTTGAACAATGATGTCCGAGCCGGACATATTGGTTCCAGCTAAGGGGTGATTTTCTTCTTTGGCTAAGGCTTGTTGCATAAAATTCGAGGCATTACATTACGTCATTACGTTTGACTATAACGTTAAATACATAACAGACCAAGCCATCTCAATTGGCTAGTTTGTTAAAAGCGTTGAGACTAAAAACTAAAAAGGCCCTCTAAAGAGGGCCTTTTAATCATTTCTGTGAAACTAGATTTAGTCAACAAAACTCATGGTTTTTTTGGAGTTGTATATTCTGCTTCTTTCTGGAACGATTCCCAGATAGTTTCATAGCCAACAAAGCCCTTTTCAGTGGCTTCCATCTGGCGGGTTTTAAAAAATTGAGCCTCGCCTTCTGGAACCTTGGGTCGGGTATTTTTTTGCTCACTCATAAATCACCTTTCACTTAAAAAATAGAAATAATTCGATAGGCAAATTGTAACAAATTAGGCCTTCACTATGACACTTTCTCTTTATGCATAGTAAAAACATATCTATTAGTGAACACAGGGATGTGTGAATGAGAGATGCATCAAGGACGATGCCTTCATTTAGCCGTCATTACCCTTTATTTTGTCTGGCATCTCCAAATTACCCTCACCCAAATGGGTCATCTGACAACATAAGACCAATGTAGGGCGCATAGGTTAGTACTGCACCTTGGCTAGACCCGAGCTCGTTAAATACAGTCGCTACATCAACCAACTTTGAGTGATCTTGCGGGGCCTGCTTGAGTGAAACTAATGCAGTTAACAGAGGTTGAATTTCTTCATTATTTACATACGTTTCTAACATGTTAATCGCATTCTCAATTCCTTCAACATGAACTTTCTTGGCTTTGCTGATATCTGCAGGCGTAAGCTCATCGAACTCGGGAGGTTCTTCATATAAATTGCCATTAAGTGCAGCGGGTTTAGCAGCGACATTAATTCCAGCAATTGAATTGAATTCTTCCAGCGCTCTTTGCTTAAGTGTGTTCACAAAGTCGTTAAATTCGGCCACGTTGGGTCGAGATAATTCCAGGGACAAGAGTGCCTCACCATTCACACGACTCAGGAATTCCAGATGTGAACGAGTGATAACAGGTTCAGGATTGAGCACTGCCAACGAAACACTATGCGTTTCTTGTTTAAATCGAGATTTTATACTGATATTGACTTGATCTTCAACGATTTCAAATGCATGAGTAGCTTTAAGTAGGTGCTTTTGCGTGAGTTTGGTGCTCATATTTCTTCCCAAGCGTTCTCTGGTACTGAGCAATCTTCTTGAGCTTGCTCTTTTGCTATAGCCAATGTTTCTTGAAGATAATCTTTGATGCAAATATCATTTTCATAGACAAATAAGTACCAACCTACTTCTGGGAGATCTTCTTTGATGACATATTTATTACCACCTATTACAGCTTTGTATTTTTTAAACATTATATTTAAATAAATTTAACTAGAGTTCAGCCCAGCAAAAGTATCAAACTCCATCTTAGCTTTTGATTTCAATGCATCGACAAAGGTGTTGAATTCTTTTGCATTGGGTTTATTCAAATACAGGGAAAGTAGCGGTCTACACTTCACACGACTATGAAATTCCAGTCGTGATTTACTGATTATGGGCTCAGGATTGATCATCGCTAATTCAACTTCAAAGTCTTTATTTTCATCCAGCAGGCTATTGATTTTGATTTTAACAATATCACCGCGCAACTCGAACTCTCGCCTACCATACAAAAAATGTTTTTGAATTAACTTATAAATCATTTTGAATGGTTTCAGGTTTTTAGCTAGACGAATGGAAACAACTTCAAAAAACCTATTTAATTAAATTCGCCTAACTCAACTGGCCTAACTACCAGAGTCAGACATTTCTCTCATTTCTGAGACTTCAAGTGTGCCGTTAATGTCCCGGAACGGACAGGATTTTGCGGCTTCAAGTGCTGCCTGCATTGATTCAAACTTTAGGATGCTCATACCTGACATCATTGTGGTCGTTCCTAACTCTATCTTGCCATCAGGATGCACGGTATGGGTGTCCTTAAAAGGTATGGCAGGACTCACCACGGCATCACCTAATGCGGATAACCATCCCTGGTATTGCTCAAAGTGTTTCTTACCATCTTCAGGGTTGTCAGGGTAATCACCCCCAAGATAAATGAAAATGTATTGTGGCATGAAGAATTTCCTCTCGTTTCTAATTACGGTTTTTTGGCTACAAATTCTGGTTTCAGTGTCTGGCTAGGATTTATGTCTACGAATAATACAGCGCTCCCACTGTTCTGGTGTTGAGTTATGAAAGCTCTACCACATCATTTGTATTCTCACTTCAGGGACGTTCGTATTCATAAATTACACCTGAAGTAATTTTACTAACTGTTTAGATTGATCTCTTCGTTCTTCAGCCAATTGCTGATAACGATTCAAATCTGCACTAGCAAACAATTCAGCTACCTTATCAAATTCAGATGCTGCCTTTAATGCCATGTCGACATAATCTGACTCCGCTGCAAGTGCGAGCATTGCAGAAGCACGATTCGCGGATACCATGGCCCACATCATCGGCACTTCATCTTTTGGTAATGCCTTTAAGGTTGCATCATAAATGGGAATCGATTCCTCAAGCGATGGAATGTCTTCTTCATGTGTACCCAATGCCTGTAATGCTGCGGCCAGGTTGTTTTGTGTGATGGCCCAACCATAAGCAGATTTATCAGGCGTGCGCTCAGCCATAGCATTACGCATCACCACCACCGCCTGCTCCAAGGTGCGCGGCCCTCTGCGATGCATGCCCAGCAAACACAGCACATTGCCAACACTACACAACGCAGTGGCCCAATCCTCTGGGTACTCATCTCTTTTCAAGGCAGTAGAAGCTTGTTTATAGGTTTCTCCTGCCTGCTTTAAGATATTGAGGTCATCCTCAAGTTGACCGAGTGTTTGCATGACAAACCCAAGGTTATATTGAGTGCTTGCCCACTCGAATGGAGTCTCTTCAAAAGTACGCGCTTCCAATGCCTGTTCATACGACATAGCGGCTTGCTCAAGAAAGTGTGAGCTACCACTACGTTGCCCGATGAAACCCATCACATCACCAATGTTGTGGTGAACAGCAGACCACTTAACAGGGTCGTCTTCTTTTTCGACCATCATTTGCATTCCCTGGAACAACTCGATGGCTTGTTGGAATACATGTGCACCACCAAGGCGTAATTCACGAACATCAGCAGCGTCTTGCAAAGTAACTTGGGAATTAGCCCACTCAATCAGTGATTCTTTGTTAGCGGATAACTCAAAGAAAGTATCCCCATAACGATCAATCGCTTGAGAAAGCGCGCCACGCACCGGTGAATCGCTATCAAGTAGGTCAACCAGATGCTGTGCTTTATTTTGATACCGCCAAGCCATCGGCACGCCCAGGCCTGGGGTTAACAGCGTTTCGGCAAACAAGTTTTGCGGCAAAGCGTTTCTCCGTCAGATCAACATTACTAACTTATTTAAGAAACCAGAAACTAAAATTAGATTCTAGAATCTAATTTATTGGTTGTACTTTTTGATCTGATCCTACGATCTCACTGATATCAGGTTCAGCATCGACAGGACCACCCGCTTCAATTTCTTCATCGGTCGCATCGCGCACCGTTAATATTTCAAGTTTGAAAATAACCTCTCGCTCACAGAGTGGATTATTACCATCAATGGTAACCGACTTTTCATCGACACGAGTCACCAGAAAACTTTTAGTGGTGCCGTCTTCTTTTTCCATCAGTATCGACATCCCAACTTCACGATACTCTTCAGGGACATTATCAATATGGTCAGTAAACACTAAAGTTTCATCTCTCGGCCCATACAACTTATTGCAGTCGATAGGTACGTCAATCACGTCTCCGACCGCTTTGCCTTCCAGTTCTGCAGTCACTTGTGGTGCGAGAGCTTCAGTAACTCCATGGATATAGCCAATAGGGAACTCGACTCTGGTTAGAATAGCCTCAGATTTAGAATCGATGACTTTGTATGTCAACTCAACAAACTTTCCTTCTTTGACAAGCTGTTTAATTATTTCATTCATGTTGGTATTTTCATGCCGTTTTTCGCAAAAGAAATAAAGTTAATTCCGTTAAGGTACCTCTGATTAAATCAGAGCTTCTTTTTAAATATTCAGAAAACCGATGCACCAAAAATTTTTATTTCACCTTTCTCATAGCCCAGCACAAGACGCCCAAGCCATTCACCTTCTTTCTTGCTACTCGTCACGCGATATAAAACCGTCACATGCTCACCGCGACGAATAAGACCAAGATAGTCATACTCTGTATTTAAGTTTCTGGTCAGATCACTTTTGGCAAACTGTTTGCCGACTTCAACTTCATTTAGGCCAAGCAGTAAATCATAGGAAAACTTACGTATAAACTTGCCATATTCGCCTGCGTTGGAATGCTTGATGAGGTCGTCCCACATCGGGTGCGCAATTTCGAGGATTTCGTCTTCTGTTTTTTCAATAATGTTCATGAAAGTCTACGCTGTATGTGATTACAATTTTGATTGAGCTTTAACTAAAAAAGACCAACAGCATAACTGTTGATCTTTTTTAGTTAAATCGCTGAAGTGTAAGGGACCACCAAGATGGGTGAACCCTTATCTTCAAGACTTATTATGCAGCAGCAGCCTTTTTCTCTTCATCACCTACGAGGTGATAACAAGGTGCTTTTTCCATAGTGTACTCACCAGTTTCTGGGTCACGTCGAGAAACAGTTAGTACATGCCAGTTAGCATCATCCACTTTCATGAAATCGCCACGGTAGTAGTATCCAGGCCAACGGGTTTCCTTACGGAATAACGTGTGTTGCAAGACGGCCTCAGAGGCAAGAGTACGATGCTTCAGTTCCCATGCACGAAGTAGTTCATGAATATTCTCTGCTGCAATCTTCTCAAGATCTTCCTCAAGCGCCTTCATCTTCTTAAGACCAATGTTGAGTAACTTTTCGTTGGTCATGTAGCTAACCGTTACACCACCACCGTATTCGTCCATCAGCTTCTGCAAGCGATCAAGACCCTGACGTGGGTTGATGTAATTAGGGTTAACATCACCCGCAGTAATCTCGTTGCGGTTAACCGTGTAATGTTCCATCGGCTTGAAAATTTCTTTCCCGCGCTTTTCAATCTGCTGTTGAGAAACTTGGATACCTTCTGCTTTACCATCGTCGATGTACAAGCAGGCTGCCTTGGCAGCTAGGCGACCTTCAGTAAAGGAACCGGATGAGAATGCATGTGGTGTACCACCGGCAGCATCACCTGCACCGAACAAACCTTCGATTGTCGTCATACGGTTGTAGCCCCAGAAGTATTCTTCCGGTGACACATCTTCTGGACCTGAAACCCATGCACCGCAACCGGTAGCGTGAGAACCCATAACGTATGGCTCTGAAGTGGTTAGCTCAGGATTTTCGTACTTAGGGTCTACGTCAGTCGCCGCCCAAAGTACCGCCTGACCCACTGTCATACCCAAGAAATTGTGCCAACCGATCTCTTCAAGATGAGGATCTTGGAACGCTTCCATGGTCACCATGTGTATCGGACCACGACCCGCATTTACTTCAGAAATAATACAATGATTACGTAGACAGGTCGGAATAGGTCGATGGGTTGCATGTGCAAGCTCCGGATCCAAGTATTCCTTACCTACCATCTCTTGAAGTTGTGGCCACCACTTTGATTCATACTCTTCACCAAGACCATTCTGTGTGTAGGTTTTAAGGTGGAGGAAGTACGCCCCCACAGGACCGTAACCGTCTTTGAAACGTGCCAATACTATTTTGTTTTCCATCTGTGTCATCTTGGCCCCAGCACTAATCATCAAACCATACGCCGAACCCGATGACCAAGGCGCATACCAAACACGACCCGCACCTTCACCTACTGAACGTGGCTTATAAATGTTTGATGCACCGCCGGCAGCACAGATAACCGTTTTGGATTTGAATACGTGGTAGTCACCGGTACGCACATTGAAACCAACAGCACCCGCAACGCGATTTTCTTTTGCATCGTCCATCAACAGATGGGTTACGCAGATACGGTTGAATACCTTGTCCGCCGATTTCTTGGCGGCTTCCGCGACGATAGGTTTGTAAGACTCACCGTGAATCATAATCTGCCATCGCCCTTCACGTAAATATGAACCGGTCTTAGGATCACGCATTATCGGCAGACCCCATTCTTCGAATTGGTGAACCGCTGAATCTACGTGACGTGCCATATCAAACAGCAAGTCTTCACGAACCATCCCCATCAGGTCGATACGCGCATAACGAACGTGATCCTCAGGATTGTTTTCACCAAAACGGGTTCCCATGTAGGTGTTTATTGCGTAGAGCCCCTGTGCAACCGCACCGGAACGATCGATATTAGCCTTCTCTGCAATGACAATCTTCTTATTGTGCCCCCAGTAACGTGCTTCAAAAGCCGCACCCGTACCTGCCATGCCGGCGCCCGCTACCAGAACATCAATGTTGTCTTCAACAATAGTTTTGTAACCCATTAGTAGTAAACCCCTGCTTTTATCTCTAAACCGTTAGACTCAAGCGTGTTCAGACCACCGTCGTCCATGCGAACATATTTTGGCTCATTGAAAAGTAATTGACTGTCACACATTTCCTGACTTGGAGCTGACTCATTCGCCAATTCTGGGATGGCTGTTCCCCAAGGCTTTGTGGTGATAGGCGCTAACAGGTTCATATCTTTTTTACCGTTGCGAGATTTAATGCGCCAGGCAATAACACCTTTTTCCTCATCACGGATTACTCGTACCGAGTGGCCCAGTGGAGCAAAGTCGGCATAACCACGAACATCAATCGCGTTGTGAGGACAAGCCTTAACACAGGAATAACATTCCCAGCACATGTTTGGCTCAATGTTATAAGCACGTCGAGTAGTGGTATCGATATGCATGATATCTGAAGGACAGATATCAACGCAGTGTCCACAACCATCGCAGCGCGTCATATATACAAATGTAGGCATAATTTTTTCTCTCTAAGATTCAGTTACTGATAATTATTAATAATGGCTTGGGGCTTCACGCTTGATTCCTTCGCCCATGTTGGGTGGGTTGTCACCCATATATTCTGGGATATCCGGGAATTTTGCTTGTAAGTCAGGATCCGTAAGCTCTCCTAATTCAGGCAGATTCTCATATGAACCGTCTGCCTTAATGAGTTTCTTTTGGTAAGCCGCTGCTGGCTTGAAGAACATGTGAGCAAACTTGGACCAAAAAACAGAGCAGAACAGCATTGTGCTACATACAATGAACAGCACGAGGAAAATCATATTCAGTAAACCGCCGCTGGCCAGTGTGCCAGACCATAGCAATGCGAAAGTAGCCATGGTGATCAGAGAGACGATGAAAATGTCGCCGCGACCATTGAAGTTGTACCACTTCACACCTTCAGAAGAGACATCTACACGGATGAAGAACCAGAACCAGTAACCACCCAAACACAGCATGATTGCACCAATATGCCAAACAACAGGCCATATACCAGCAGCGCTATCCGTAGGGTAGTTGAACACCAACACAGCCGTTGATACGACAATGGTAATAAAACCATACATGGTCAGCAGATGAGATAGGCGACGAGTTGTGCTTGCAAATTCGGACGAGGTTAAAACCTCACTCGTCACTGTAGATACGGCCATTGAAACCTTTTCTCCACTGCCTAAAGTTCGCTTAGCATTCTTTTTTGCTTTTTCAGCATTTTCAAAAAAGTACTGAGCACTCTTTTTATGCAACATGTCGAGAATTGTGCCGCCGATAACCATAATAACCATGAGTACGATGTACCCCTGAATGATTGAAGGCGAAATTAATGCAGAGAGTTCGGCAAAGGGGTTTGTTGAGAACATTGTTTAGGAAATCCGCTTAAGTTAATTTTTTAATGATCGGGAAGTTTGCTAGCTATTCCGTAACAATTCAACAAATAAAAAGTGATATTCGTTTAGTATTCTTATAGCTGTATTAAATAACTAATTTAAATTATATGGCTATATACACTGGTGTTTATAGGGATTCCGAATCGAAACTATTAGTTATAACAATGTTACTCAGCATGTGCCTAAGGAAACGCTTCTATGTCCTTAGTATAAATTTATTGATTACAACCATAAGTATTTTCCGAACTGAATATCGCCATTAACACAACCTATCAGAAACGTCATTATTAGCATTATTCAGATCCATCAAATATCGTACAGCCACCACTTCACCTACTATTTAAATGATTTCGTGTGTCGTAATCACTTTAGCGAATAGTTCTAGCAACTTTTTTACCAACATCAATTGCTAGATGCTTGCGCCATAGTTTGATACCCAGTAGGGTCAAAATTACATCCTAATAGCTAAATTAAAATGCAAGCCAAGTCATACAAACCGGAAGAATATTTCGTAGAAGAAGAGCCTTATTACGAACCTGTAGGGGATGAAATTGCGGTGTTTGAAGCAGCGTATGCAAATCAACTACCCGTACTGCTAAAAGGGCCCACAGGCTGTGGCAAAACTCGTTTCATGGAATACATGGGCTGGAAAACCAAGCGCCCTCTTATTACCGTCTCTTGCCATGATGACCTTACCGCATCCGATCTGGTTGGCCGTTATCTAGTTACTGGTGGTGAAACGATATGGGTCGATGGCCCACTTGCACGTTCGGTACGAGCAGGAAGCATTTGTTATCTCGATGAAGTTGTCGAAGCGCGCAAAGACACTACTGTAGTTATCCATCCTCTATGTGATGATAGACGGGTATTACCGATGGAAAAACTTGGCGAATTGTTAGAAGCACCAAAAGAATTTTGTATGGCGATCTCCTACAACCCTGGCTATCAAAGTGTATTGAAAGATTTGAAACAAAGTACACGACAACGCTTTGTGGCATTGGAATTTGACTACCCCGGTTCCACCACCGAGCAAAAGATTGTAGAAAAGGAAACCGGAGTCGATGCAAATACTGCCAAACTTTTAGTAAAGTTTGCACAGATGACTCGTAACTTGAAAGGCAGTGGTTTAGATGAAGGTGCTAGCACACGCTTATTAGTACATGCAGGAAAATTAATTGTAACGGGTGTTAATCCTGTAACTGCATGCTCGAGCTGCATTTCCCAAGCACTTACTGATGATGCAGAGATGCTTACTGCAGTGAATGAATTAAGCTCTTCAGTCTTTTAATTTTTTCAGAGGATTGCCAATAAATAATTATTTGTAATGTTGCATTTATTTCCTATAAACAATAACGCGGCTTAACTGTCGCGTTTTAAATTAATCTTTTATAGAAATAAATAGCACTACAAAACACCCCATGTAGTCATAATCGTTGCCTCGAATCCTGCCACCCCATCTTCATCTACATCAATTTGCACCACACCTCCTGCCATCGCAGTCATAGTAATGCTTGATGTGTCACCCGTAATGACCAACACACCACCTGTAGGAGGCGAAGTATCATCAAGCTCGACAAAATATTTATCAATCTCAACAGCACCTACATCATATAAGTTCTCCATACCTGAGAATGGTGTTGCAGGAGTCTGTGCTGTTACAGTACCTGCAAACTCAGTACTCGCAACTAGAAGTGCTGCTGCAGGATTGACATTCACAGTGTACATAGCAGGATTAGTTGTGACATTCATTGCAGTTGATACAATATTCGCATTCTCAATTGATGCACATTCCCCACCGCTACCCGCAAAAGTAAGAATGCTATTGGTTGCTGTAGAAGTAAGATCTACACCTGCTGCTGCGAAAGCAACAGTTGCTGTCGTATCCCCATCAGCGGCTGCATCAATATTTCCATCAGTAACTCTTAAGTTATCTGAACTTCCTGTTATAACGAAGTCCCAATCATTAGCGCTCGCAACATTACCCGCTTCCCCTGCAACCAGTTCATTGATAGTCGTATACGATCCAGTGAAATTCCCATTAATTGTAGTACCCGTATCCACACAATTAGCAAAATCTACCGAGAGTTGATCACCCATCGATATCGGATTTAAACCTGTTAACGCAACTGTGGATAACCCGCCCACATTGTCACATGGAATACTAATTGGATTAGAAGCCAACACTTGATTATTTAAAATTATTAAATCACTTCCTGCATTAGCAAATGCCAAGATGATTTGGATGGCACCTTTTACTTCACTTACCACTGCCTCAGCATTAGCTGCGGTTATGGCAACTGCATTAGTTGGAAGTACGCAGCTTGCAGGGTCTATAAAACCACTGCTGAGACTGAGCCCCCATCACCGCCCCCACCACCGCTTCCACAAGAGAATAGAAATGTAGATAGAAAAATCGTTGATAACCCATTTTTTAAAGATCGCATTAACCCCTCCTTAATTGATCCTTGCAGATATAAATATTACCTAAGTGCGAGATATTATTCTACTCAGCAAAGAATATAAGCATTCTCAATTTTTTGTCTCAACTTCATTAAGTTAACTCAAGAAATAAACTTACATAAATAATGGGATTAATAAATTCAACATAAATATCTAAATAAATTTATACCAATCATTTGCTTGAAATAGAATCATCCATGCTACAAAATTTATACATACAAATTTTTACTTATTAATTATAAGGAACAACATGTCAAACGATATAACAAGTAGAAAAGGTGAAGTAGTTGGCCAATGGGACGGAGAAGATGTAAATGATCTAATGAAAGAATTAGGGCGCATTAAGAAAGAACTTAAAGGTGATCGCGTTGAACATACTGGTGTACCTCATAAAGATCAGTTTCATGAAGACTTTGTAGGTTTTACTGCTTATGTAATGTGGGCAGTTGATAAAAAGGACCAGTGCTTAACTGGATCCGGAGCAAACCGCATTGAACCTGTTGCACAAATTCGTGAATTTTATGCAAATGATATTGCTAAAGATGCGGCGGGACGCGCACGCGATTGATTAAGTACTTTTATGTTTGCTGGATAAAATCCGGCAAACATAATGCTTCTAGTTTAATTTCAATCCTGAGATTAATTGATCAAGGGGTGAGGGAGCCTCCACTTTACCCACAATGGTTTCATCAAGCGAAACCTCTCCCGCTTTAACATGCGGCCATAGTTCTTCTAATAACTTAAGCACCATCAACATCCCCTGCCTTTCTTTTTCATCTTCTTTATTTAGTGCAGCTACTTGAGAATGAAGCGAACTAATATGCTTTAGAAATACATCTGCCTGCCCTTGTACATCTAAATCTTGAAACTCTTGCTTGAAATCAACGTGGACCTCTCGATCTTCTGAATTATCAAAAGTAACAATTCTAAATTTTAACGGCCCTTCGATTTCCATTTCTTTCCAACAGTAATTATTTATTTAGGTGTTGCGTAGACTTGTGTCCAGTATCGATTTACTTGAGCAACACCGGTTTGTGTGTAATCTGCAGACATTATATTGCTACAATGTCCAGGACTACTCAACCAATCTTCGATAACTTGCCCGATACTGTTTTGATTATGCGCAATGTTTTCACCCACTGCACGCCAGGAATAGTCCACACTACTCATACGCTCCACCAAGGTATCGCCATTCGAACTAGCGTGGTCTAGAAATTGATGCTCAAACATATCATTTGAATGATTATAAGCCGCATGATTTAAAACATTATTTAGACTTAACTGTGGGGCAGCAGGGAAAAAACGTTGCCCACAATGCCTGCCCTCTGAACGAGCAAGATTCACTTGATTAAGAAACTGAATATGAAAATTTGTAGATTGAAATGAATCGTTTTTATTAACGGTAAAAGTTTTGCTAATTTTTTCTGTTTCAGGCGAACCCGAGGATACGCAACTCGCACTAACTACTATAAATAAAATAGGTGAAAAGTGCTTGAAATGCATAAATGCTCTTAACATTAGATTGTGTATAGATCGATTAATATGGTTTTCAACAGCTCTCCGTCCTTAGTGCTCAAACCATGTAAACTTTTAATCTGATAGGTTTTACTTCTACCCCGCAAAGCAAAAACTTCATTCATATCTTGACTGTGACTAGGTACAACAAAATCTTGCAGATGATCTTTAGAGTCTTCGCGTACTATAGAATAGTAACGCGCTTGCGGGTGTTCTTGATAGTTTAACCATCCAATCAAATTATCAGTACGATTCGGACTTAAATCAAAAAACAACCCTTGCGATCGGTAAATTTTTTCGACTCCAGGCAGACTGTCCACCCAAACTAATACATTCTCTGAAACAGTTTGTGCCAGTGCAGCATTTTTTGTGCCTAAATGTGGACTTGCAATGGTAATTAAAGCACTAAGATTAAGTTGTGAATTTTGCACCATGTATAAACGGGCAACGATTCCACCTGCAGAATGACCGATGAGAATAATTTGTTCGTCAGTGTGTCTGTGTTGAACAAACTTTACATATTGATCAAGTCGCTTTGCCTGTTTATCAATGGATTGCTCGCTAGGCAGCTCTAGACTGTATAAACGACGCAAGTTGGTGGGTACTTGCTTACTTGGCTTACTTGACTGAACCCTATCGTCTTCTATATTTAATACGCCAGCGTTTTTCCAGCCCATGGAATCTAACTGACCGACAATTCCAGAGCGCTGCCATTCCTGACTAGAACCCAAATATCCATGCAACAATAAAATTGTATCTGCGTAGACAGCTGTTGGAACAGAAAATAGTGCTAAATATATCAACAAACTAAAAAAAGTTACGCGCTGTTTCATATGCGAGACAAAGATAAGGTAGTTATTATTGGATGATTACTTTGAGTGATCTTAATCAAGCAAGTTCCCTATTAAACATACCCAACAACTTAAAATTTCATACAAACATAAAAAAGCCGGCCGTGATGTTTCCATCATGGCCGGCTTAGAAAACTATCCGTGTTTGTAGTTTCTTCCTTAAATTAAATTCTTAATCCAAAGATACATGCTACCTATAGCTACTTTAGAATATAGTAGGCAATAGAACGATTAGCGACATAAAAACGATAAGTCCGGTCGTTTCCAACCATAACGTAGTATCGAAGTCACCCAACCTTGTAGATTTGATAGCACTATTATTTTCAGTAGTTAAAAACTTATAAGGGTTGTGATAAATCGAATTAGTGTCTGCTCGGTTTATTTTACTAAAAAAGTTATCCATAACATTGTCCTCAAATTGGTATAAATCTTTATTGAGGATAATAGTACTTTATATATTAGAGTTTAATAATATTCCAATATAGATAGATTCTTATAATTAGTGTAACGTATTGTTTTATATATATATTTTTTTATATTCTCAGATGAACGGTATGCTCATTATCATGAATACATTGGGTGCCCTTTATTCAACCTGACCCACCCTCTCACAAAGCGATAGATCCACCACACAATCGTTACGCCCAACATCGGATATCCAATTGGCATACCGATTATTGTGAAGATAAGAATACCAGCTAAGGTTGACCATAATAAACCCCACCAAAATGTTCTGATCTGCCAACGAAAGTGACTCTCGAGAATTGAACCTTTTACATCACTTCTTTTAAAATAATTAATAATCACACCGATAACGGGCGTGAAACCGACAAAAGCGATCGCTTGTAAAAGATAAACTAAAGTCGTGATGTCTTTAAAGTTTTCATAGTTTTCAATTCCCGTGCTAAGAATTTGCGTATGCTCAACTTGTGTATCATTTTCTGACATGCATAACTCCTGAATCGAAATTAATCTCTTATTACATTGCTCACTTGTTTGCGCAAATGCGGAATAGTCTTACTCTCAAACCAACTATTTTTCTTAAGCCAAAGTGTATTTCTTGGAGAAGGGTGTGGTAGTGGGAAATATTTAGGCGCAAATTTTTTCCAATTAGTAACTGTTTCGGTCACTGTACCACTGTTGTAGTGCTTCGATTCACTCAAGTAATAGTTTTGTGCATATTGTCCAATAAGTAACGTTAACTTTATATTTGGCAAATGTTTTAGTAATTTTTCATGCCATAACTCTGAACATTCTTTTCTTGGTGGCAAATCACCTGATTTACCCTTGCCCGGATAACATAGCCCCATCGGAATAATCGCAATCTTTGCCTGATTATAAAATATTTCATCATCAATACCCATCCACTCTCGCAAACGTTTACCACTTGGATCATTCCAGGGAATTCCACTTTCGTGCACTTTTGTACCAGGCGCTTGACCAATAATTAATATTCTTGCGCGACGTTTAGCACGTACGATAGGGTTTGGCCCAAGCGGTAAGTCAGGCTCACATACGCGGCAAGCACGCACTTCTATCAGTAACTTATCTAATTTAGTAATGGCTACCATAAAGCAATTAGCAGACTACTCTTTCTTTCCCCGCACCCTCTTAGGACGAATGCGATATGCGCTTATAACTTGCATAATTTTTGAGTATGGGAAGTTTTCAATACTTTGAAATATTTTTTCTGCATCTGAAATGACCGAGTCAATATTTTTAACTCTGTCTTGTGTTTTGCTATTTAGCTGGCCTTGCAATCCTAATAGGCCACCATTTTGAATTTTTATTTCCTGCGCATGGCCCAATTCTTTTACATCAAGACGTTGCAAAACAAAGCGTGCATTGTCATGCAGGTGAGTTATAAGCTGAGAACAACGATCAAGATTTTTTTTCGAGGTGCAAGCCACACCTTCACGGTCTGCCAAGTTAAAACGTTGCGATTTATTGCAATTACATATACGTGAATTAATGGATTTCTCAAACACGCAGCGATTGGGATTTATATTAGAATATGTTTCTTTATAGTGCTTCTCGTCCATATATAGTCACTATTAATGCGGCGATGAATTATTTTTCCCACTCGCGAAGTATAGGAGCATCACGTGATGCACTAGAACTTAAGCGTTGCTCTGCCTCAAACTCATCTTCTGCAAATATCATTTTAAGTGTAGTACGACTATCCTTATCAAATTCGGTGCGCTTCTCTCTAATTACCTTCTTTGCTTGTTTGTATTCATCATATTTATCAATACACTCCAAGTTTTTTATCGCGCCTGTAGAACCCGAAGTGATTTTATATATAAAGTACAGCATGATTTAACTTTCTTTGTAAAACTAGTCTAAAAAAATGGATAAAGAATTTACTTTCGTTGACATTGCATCTGTAAATGATTTGCTACCAGGTAATACCAAAAAATTTACGACAAATAGTGGTGACATCTTACTGGCCAATGTTGATGGCAAAATATATGCCGTTGATGATATGTGCACACATGAAGATTCCTCTTTATCGCTAGGTTGTCTCAAAGGTGAACTCGTATATTGCACCTTACATGGCAGTCGCTTCAATATTCGTACTGGTGAACCCATGGAAGAACCTGCGACTGAAGCTCTGCAACGCTATGAAGTCCGTATTCTAAATAATCGTATAGAAGTGTCTCTAGAATCCATAAAATAACGTATTCCTAAAAAAGCTATATGGGGTCAGTGTAAACGAATTTCAATATAAACCTTGTAAAATTTACCTTTTTTAGCCACAAAATTTTACGTTAAGCTGCTGTTTTTCCAGGCACTAATCTATATCTTAGTGGTCTTATACATACCATTAACTTGTTACAATTAACTATGGAAGAGTATTCAACACTAATTCAAACCATCGCTCTCACCATGGGTGTAGCTTGGGCAAGCGGCATAAATCTATATGGCACTCTGCTCGCCTTGGGCATCATGTCCAACACAGGTTATGTAGATCTACCCGTCGATTTACAAATTGTTGGCGACCCATTAGTGATTGCAGCGGCTGCACTTATGTATGGCGTGGAATTTTTTGCAGACAAAGTGCCTGGCGTTGATACAGGCTGGGACACTTTACATACCTTTGTACGCATACCAGCAGGTGCATTACTTGCCGCAGGAGCAATTGGTGATGTAACACCCGCAGCAGAAATGGCAGCCGCTATTGTTGGCGGCAGTTTAGCTGCGGGCACACATTTTACTAAAGCAGGCAGTCGAGTATTGATAAATACCTCACCCGAACCTGTATCCAACTGAGCAGCTTCTATCACAGAAGACATTGCAGTGTTCGTGGGATTATGGGCTGCAATTGCACATCCTTATGTATTCATTGGATTACTTATAGCGTTTATTTTGTTAATGATTTGGTTATTGCCAAAACTGTGGCGCGGTATCAAGCGAGTGCTGCAATTCTTTATTAATCTATTTAGTGGCAAATCAGATAGCTCCACCGACACAAATCTTCCAGTAAGCAAATAATCTTTGTAACACCGCTAGGACTATTAGGAGTACTAGTGGTGACCAGCATTGATCAAGCTTGTAGCACTGTGTATTCCTAACCACACCTAGACATGGATAGTTGCTTTTTACCAACCCCGCCTCTATGTTGCGGACACACATTAATTTTACTGAGCATAGAAATAAGTAATTGGCCCAAATGAGTAATTGGATTGAAGGAAAAGTTGTAGAAAATAAGCATTGGACAGATTTGCTTTATTCTCTGCACATTGAGGCGGAAATTGATCCCTTTATAGCGGGTCAGTACGGACGTCTTGGATTAGAAATCGATGATCAAATTGTTGGGCGCCCCTATTCATTTGTAAATGCACCGCATGAACCCTTACTCGAATTTTATTCCATCAAAGTATCTGATGGCCCTCTTTCGCCGAAACTTGCTAAATTAGAGGTCGGCGATTCTATTTACATTGATAAACGTGTAAATGGCTTTTTTACTTTAAATGAAGTGCCCGAAGGCCGTGACATGTGGATGCTTGCAACAGGTACTGCATTAGGACCTTTTTTATCGATTCTAAATTCTAAAGAAGTGTGGGAGCGGTTTGAAAATATTGTGCTCGTACATGCAGTACGTTTTAAAAATGAGTTAACGTATCAGGACACATCAGCAGATCTTAAATATCAATATAAGGATCGTTTTCAATTCATCCCATTTGTAAGTCGCGAGAAAGTCGACTTTACATTACCGGGTCGCATCCCTGCTGCTATTGAAAGTGGTCAACTGGAAGAGAAAGCAAACATGAATTTTACAGCCGAACACTCTCAAGTGATGGTGTGCGGTAACCCCGATATGTTAATAGACACTCGCAATGCGTTAAAAGAAAAAGGTCTTAAGAAAAACCTACGCCGCAGTCCAGGACAAATTACGACTGAATCATATTGGTAAATACATGGGAGACCTATAGGGATGCAGGAACAGTTTTCTGCCGATACAAACCATTAATTTCCAGATAATTCCTTTTCCTTTGCAATAAAAACATCTGCAAGAAAGGTATACGCTTCAGCCCATGCGTCTACAATTTTCTTCTCTAGCGCATCGCCCAATACATCCTGCATAGCCGCTAATAGTAACTGACCTACAATTGGATAATGCTCAGGCAACACTTTAGCGTTAACATGTTTTTTTGAAATTACCGCAATAGCAGGTGCTAGCTGTTCTATTTCATCAATATTTTGTGCATACGCTAACACGGCACCCGCCAATCGTTCAGCTTGACCATTTCTTGTGTTCGCAAATAAAGCCTTAAGATCTGGCTGTTCTTCCGCCATACGCTCATACATTCTAGTGGTGATCTCAACGCCATACTCTTGTAACGTAGGAGCAGTCGCTTTAACAATTTCTTTAGTACTTTCGCTTAACATAATGTAATTTCCTATAACATCTATTTTATTTAGATGTTATACTATCGCTATACTAAATCTTATGTCAACTATTTCTAATTACTAACTACCAGGCAAACCCACTATGCGCCTTACACAATTCACTGATTACTCTTTGCGTGTATTAATTTACCTTGCATTGCGACCAAAAGAGCGCACCACTATCGACCAGCTCACTAATGCCTATGATGTTTCAAGACACCATATTCGTTCTGTCGTTCATCATCTGGCCAAGCTGGGTTATATAGATTCCACCCAAGGCAAAGGAGGCGGAGTAACACTGGCGTTTGAACCCGCGCAAATTTCAATTCGAGAAATTGTAGAAAATACCGAAAATGATTTTTATATCGTGGAGTGTTTCAATCCTGATGGAAATTTTTGTCCGATAGAACCATCATGTGTTTTGAAACAAGCTTTATCCGAAGCTTCAAAAAGTTTTTTGAAAACGTTAGAGGGGTATACGATAGAAGATTTGATTAGGAATAAGAAAACACAACTGAGTGGGTTGTTAGAAATTACTTGATGTCTGCTTACGGCCAATAGCGGACATAACACTTAGACTGGTTCCCACTTAGACATATCCACTGCATTAACTGCAAATGTGAAATTGGGTGCAGTATTTTCTATGCGAAGATGTTTAATGGCTTGATATTCTTCTGAGTACCAAAAACCTTTTAAGTGTTCCATTGAAGGAAACTTAAATAGTGTGAATTTGGCATTTTCTTTCCAATCACCTTCAAGAAAATCCATAAACTGATCGCTTTCGCCTGCAACAAGTAACTCACCTTGATATTTATCTAGAATTGGATGCGCAGCTTCACCATAAGGAATGATCGATCCATGTCCTTCTGGCATAAATGAACTACATACTAAATAGGCTGCTAACTTTTCAGACATTTTTATTTTCCTCTATTAACTACGAAGATTCTTAATTGAATCACCGATTGTGGAAATCCATTCGTTTTGTGTAACTTCACCATAGGCAACATCACCGACAAATCCGCTACTTATAACAACATCGGGACTTAGTTCCCTAAGTTTTACAAGACTATCGGCAAGTGCTGCCTCGGAACCGCCATAACTAGATAAGACAAACGTTGCCCAATTACCATTGGATTTAAAGAGTGTGTCACCGGTAAACAAATACGACTTCCCATGCGGTGAATCGTAATAGAAGCAAACACTCCCATCTGTGTGTCCAGGTGTGTGGATGATTTGTATATCTTCTAGAGTGGTATCTGTGGGATTGAACGCCAGGTCTACAGAGGTAATTTTTTCTGCAAAGGGGACTTCAAGCTTTCCCGTACCAAGTTTGGAGTTGAATCGCTTTTTAATCTCTGCCAAGGATGCGCCTACTTCATCTCGGTGCGTTAAAAGTTGATAACTAATGTCACCAAGTTCATCCATTTGAGCTAGATCTTTGGCCGCTCCTGTATTGTAGAACAACACATTACCTTGCTCGCGCTGTAAAAAATAGGCATGCGTATTCAATATGCCGGAAGAATATCGCTCGCTTTGCCATAAATCATCGTAAAGCTGTTTCATTTATATATGACCTCTATACGACTGACATTCTTACTAACGAACAAACTATTCCGCATTCCTTGAGTAGATTCGTAACAGGGAAAATGTCCGCTTTGGGTCGTTAGCGGACATTCTAGCAAGAAAGAATTTAATCTGTTGCGTCATCCTTGACGCTTCTCGTATGCGTACGGTCGCTCCCGACATCCTGTCTCACGCGACACTTGTGCATCCTGCACATCGTCCATGTACTTACCAATCCATACTCTCTATATGTCTGCGAAGTTGACCTGCCGTTTTAAACTTCTTTAATATTAAATTCGATTTTAAGCCACAACAAATGTATTTAATCGCATCCGGGTGTTTAGCATAGTGTTTTGCCCCCCCAATGACTCATGGAACACTTGAATTAAGGTCAAAATATCAAACCTTCTGCTTTCACGTTTGGACTCTTTTGCTGAGAATAAATCGACTAGCTTTAGGTCAAATTCCAGCCCAAATTTATTTACGATGACGTTGTCAGAATGCAGATCACCATGATATTCATTCAAACTATGAATACATTCGATACCTTTAGTTAACGCATATAGAAGATGCAATGCTTGAAATGGGGTTAAACGCTTTCCGGGAAATGACTTTATAAATTCTGAAAGTAGCTGCCCTTCTACATATTCTGATATTAGGACTGTTACCGGTATTCTTTTGAAGACAAAGCTTTCTTTGGTGTGATACTGAATAAGTATTTGACACTGTCTAAGCTTATGAAGTTTTTGTGCGTTAAATTTTACTGCGCGATCTTTTTCATTGCGATTAGGGTAAAAAAACTTAGCAGCACGTTCAATACCAGTACTGATTTCGCGAATTTTATATACCTCGCCCTCAAAACCTCCACCCAGTTTGGAAAGAATTTCATATTTCTTAGCGATGATGCGCCCTGCTGGTAGATTAAATTCAGTAAATTTAGGTTTTATCGGTCGTGGCATTTTTAATATTCATTATTATTATTTTTACACTATCGTTTTTTAGGGTAATCGAAATCTAACAGCTCACCAGAATGCTCAGATATAGCCTCCCAAGAATTCGAGTTAAACTGAATTTGAGCAATCGAACAGGTCGGCATGTTATCTATTCTAGCGTCACTAAGATAGTTACATAGAACCGTAAAGCCAGGATTATGGCCCACCAACATCACGCTATTTACACTAGTATCCAAGGAGAACACACGATCTATTAATGCATCTATATCTGCATTATAAATTTCAGCGTCCTGCACAATTTTCTGGGCACTATACCCAATTTCATTTGCGATGATTTCTGCAGTCGTGATCGCCCTGATGGCAGGACTGGCAATAATAGTATCCACTGCATAACCTGCATCGGCAAGACGCCTACCCATTTCTGGAGCATCTTTTAGACCTCGATCATTTAAAGCACGGTCGTAGTCGCTTAAACCTGCTTGATCCCAGCTTGATTTAGCATGACGCACCAACGTTAATACATGCTGCATTATTTATTCTTCCTATAACCATTAATTGCAAAATACACTATCGTTTAAACATTTCTATGAGCACTTTTAAAGAGTGTGTAATTGCCCTAATAGCTCGTCTTTTAGGTTTTGTTGTGCAGGCATATCACCCAGCCAGATACCAAATAATGCAGAAGAAAACTCTTTACTTTCAATAACCCCAAGTTTAGAACCATTTTTTGAAACATGGGTTACATTATGAGGAATAAAAGCAAACTCAAATTCATCACCTTTTTTAATCGGCTGTTCAAGCCATGATAGAAATGTTTTCATTTCGTTCTCAATTGGCGCCGTGTTGCCTTGAGTGGATTTCTCAAACCCTTCGCGCGTGGCCTTTATCATTTTTTTCGAGGTGATTTTTGAAGAGTGATATGTAAGCGCATGCATGAAGCTTGTGCCATCTCAAGAAACTGACTTGCATTACTTACCTGCTCTTGAACATAAAGTGACGCAACATAGAGCTTAATAAAAAGTTTTTTTCGAGCACCGAAACCATTTAATTGAAGTTTTTGATCAGCACAAGTGATGGTTGGGGTAACTACAACCTTTCCTGAGTCTGCGGCAATGGATAAGCTTGGTACTAGTAATAACGCGAGCAAAAAGATAATTTTATGGGCCATAACACACCTACCTGCTTTGCATTAGATAAGAATATCGTAGCACGAACAATCCTGAATTTTATAACGACAACTAGGCTGAATTACGCGCTTTTTTTCCTAAATAACCGCCATGATGACGCTTACCAAAGTCCTCCGAAGTAAAGCCCTTTAATTCCATTAATAACAAAGCTAAAGCATCACTTATGGCTAGCATAGCTGCCATACTTGAGGTTGGAGTAAGTTCAAACTGACAAGCTTCTTTAATAGTACCCATGTCTAGTACCACATCACTCAATTCACGTAACTCTGAATCAGGATGCGAAGTGATTCCGATTACCGTATGCAAACCAAGTTCACGACCCGCTGCCAAGGTGTCCAATACTTCTTTTGTTTTTCCACTGGTAGAAAACGCCACAATGGCATCGTTCTCTTCAATAATACCCAAATCTCCGTGTGCTGCTTCACCAGGGTGAACGAATGAAGCGGGCGTTCCAGTTGAACACAGTGTAGCCGAAAACTTATGCGCAATATGACCTGCTTTGCCCATCCCTGTAGTCAGCACTTTGCCTTTACAACCTTGTAATAATTTCAACGCACGTTCGAATTCATCGCTGACTGGAATAGATGTAATGGTCTTTGCTTCTTGAGCAAAGATTTCACTGACTCGCTGTTTAATATTCATCGAATTTACAATTTGATTAGCTTAAAATTAAAAATATATCATTAAAAAATCATAGCCTATCTAACTACCAATAAAACTATACCACTCATGACTCATATAGCTAAGTAGGTCATTCCGGATAGTATGTTCCCATCAATCAATAAGGTAGTATGCAGACCATTCTGAAGACGATAAAAAATATTAGTAGTTTATGTTTATTAAAATTTTACTAGCCGTCGCACTCTTTTATATAGCCGCTATGATAGCAATTTATTTTGCACAGGCACTATTTATCTATGCGCCACAAATGCCGACAAGAGCATTAGTCGCAACCCCCGCAGATATTGGCCTTGAATTTGAAGATCTAGCTTTACAAACAATAGACAACGAAAAGATTAATGCTTGGTATATTCCTACATCTAAACCGAGTACAGAAACTATAAAAACAGTACTTTTCTTTCATGGAAATGCAGGCAATATTTCACATCGTTTAGAAACCATTAAAATCTATAACAATCTAGGATTTAACTTTTTAATTTTTGATTACCGAGGCTTTGGTATTAGCACGGGCAAACCAAGTGAACAAGGCACCTACCTAGATGCAGATGCGGTTTGGAAATATCTAATTGAGGAACGAAAATTAGAATCAACAGATATCATTATTGCAGGCCGGTCTTTAGGTGGAGGTGTTGCTGCTGAACTAGCAAAAAAAGTACACCCAGCCTTGTTAATTTTGGAATCTACCTTTACTTCAATGACCGAAGTGTCCGCAAAACATTATCCATTTATGCCAACCGGTTTGATTGTAAAACATGAATATGAAACCAACTTAAAACTCAAAGATATTCATTGCCCCATTATATTTGTACACAGTAAAAATGATGAGGTTATTCCATACGAACACAGCCAGAGAAATTATGCAGCAGCCAATGAACCAAAGCAGTTCATTGAATTACGTGGTGGTCATGGTAGTGGTTTTTTACTTTCGAAAAACGATTATGTAAATGGACTGCACCGCGCATTGAATGAAATGCTATAGATTTATTTAGCCACTATGGGATTAGAAATTTTTCCTATCCTTTCGATCTCACACTCCACCACATCACCTGGCATTAAATATTCAGGTGGATTACGCACATAACCCACACCACTAGGTGTGCCGGTTGCGATGATATCTCCAGGCTCAAGCTCCATACCTTGAGATAACGTTTCAATTACACTGGCTACATCAAAGATTTGATATTTTGTATTGGAGTCTTGTTTTAGCTCGTTATTTACACGACTTTTCAGATCCAGTACTTGTGGATTAGGTATTTCATCTGCAGTAACAATCCATGGGCCCATTGGACATGCCCCGGTAAAACTCTTGCCTACAAAAAATTGCTTACGCCTCTTTTGAGTATCCCGTGCCGAGACATCATTTATAATGCTGTAGCCAAAAACATGATCCATTGCATGAGATTTTGGGATTTTTAGCCCAGCCTTGCCAATAATTACGGCTAACTCCACCTCCCAATCCATCTTGTCTGATACATCTAAATCCACCGGTATATCCGCGAAGGGACCATTCATACTCGAAGCGGCTTTGGTAAATACAATAGGGTATTTAGGTAATTTTGGAGCTTCTAAAGCCTTCCCCGCAGTTTCTGCTACATGCTCGGTATAGTTCCAGCCTAAGCACATTATATTTTGTCGTGGCCTGGGAATAGGCGATATTAGTTCTACTTTAGATAGCGCTATCCACTGATCAGGACCCGCTTGCTCTACTATATTTCTCAATGCCTGTAAGGATTCTGGCCCAGCATCGATCAACTCTAGCATGCTGTTAATGTCATCTGACCATTCCTTAATCATTGCAGGGAAAATAACAGAATTATCTTGCACTACCGCAAGATGAACTTGATCATTGTATTTACATGTAGCGATATGCATCTTCTAGATACTTTAGAATAGTTTGAATAAATATATATTTTACGGAAGCAATTGTAATCACATCCACATAAATGAATCTAGTTATATCAGATCTTTATAAAAATACTTATAGCGGGTTTAGCCAAGGCATCTAAAAAATGAAAAAAATAATATTAGTATCTGCGATTATTGCCTTAGTAGTTAGTTTTTTTGTTTTTGATTTACACCAGTATTTAGACTTTGCGTATATCAAATCCAAACAACAAGCTATTGCTGCTTATTATCAAGCCAACCCGCTGCAAAGTATTATGATTTTCTTTGTAGTGTATGTTCTAGCTACAAGTTTTTCTATTCCTGGCGCAAGCATTCTATCGTTACTTGCTGGCGCAGTATTTGGTTTATTGCTAGGAAGTGTACTAGTGATTTTTGCAGCCACCATTGGTGCCACCATCGCTTTTTGGTTAGCACGTTATTTATTAGGCAATACAATTCAAGAACGTTATGCAGATAAATTAAAAACAATCAACGCTGGCGTGGAAAAAGACGGCGCTTTTTATTTGCTTACTTTACGACTGTTACCCATCTTCCCATTTTTCATCATCAACGTATTAATGGGGCTCACTCCTATACGGACCATCACATATGTAGTCACCAGCTTTTTTGGAATGCTAGCTGGAACAATGATTTATGTAAATGTTGGTACGCAACTGGCCAATCTAGAATCAGTAAGCGGAATACTAACTCCTAAGATATGGGGCGCTTTCATACTGCTAGCGATATTCCCATGGATAGCCAAGTTTATTATCAACTCTATTAAACATAGACGCATCTATGCAGGTTTCAACAAGCCTAAAAGTTTCGACTATAACCTAGCAGTTATTGGCGCAGGCTCTGCTGGATTAGTTTCTTCTTATATCGCAGCCGCCGTTAAAGCCAAAGTAGTCCTTATAGAAAAACATAAGATGGGTGGCGACTGCTTAAATACAGGATGTGTTCCCTCAAAAGCATTGATCCGCTCCGCTAAATTCATTTCACAAGTTAATCGTGCTGAAAAGTATGGATTCAAAAACGCTAAAGTCGATTTTGATTTTAAAGATGTTATGAATCGAGTTCATGGTGTAATCAAAGATATTGAGCCGCATGATTCAGTGGAACGTTACACAAGTTTAGGTGTGGAATGCATACAAGGTGAAGCAAAGCTAAAAGACCCTTGGACTGTAGAAGTGGATGGCAAAACATTAACCAGTAAAAATGTAATTTTGGCAACGGGTGCTGAGCCCTTTGTACCCCCCATTCCTGGTTTGGATAAAGTTAACTATTACACTTCAGATACCATTTGGAATTTACAAGAATTACCCAAGAAGATGACAGTACTCGGTGGCGGACCAATTGGATGCGAGCTTGCACAATGTTTCGCACGCTTGGGCGCAGAAGTAACTTTGGTAGAAATGGCGCCGAGAATAATGTTAATGGAAGACCCCGAAATTGCAGAAATGGTTGAAAATAGTCTGGTCGCTGATGGTGTTACGCTGTTAACTAATCATACTGCCAGCAGTATTAAGGGGGCAGATACGCTTGTCTGCACTAGTGATGATAATGGCGATAGCAATGAGATATTAGTTTCATTTGATGCATTGATGGTCGCAGTGGGTCGCAAAGCCAGAGGCTCTGATGTTTGGAAAGAGAATTTAAATATTGAACTACGTAAAAATGGAACCTTAGAGGCCAACGAATTCTTACAAACAAATTATCCCAACATATATGCTTGCGGAGATGTTACTGGCCCATACCAACTCACTCACACTGCTGCACACCAAGCTTGGTACACCAGTGTTAATTCTTTGTTTGGAACCTTCAAGAAGTTTCGTGTCGATTATTCCGTAATTCCATGGTGCGCCTTCACGGAGCCTGAAGTAGCCCATGTAGGATTAAATGAAACTCAGGCAAAAGATCAAAATATTGAATATGAAGTATCACGTTATGATTTAGCTGAACTAGATCGCGCAGTTGCTGATGAAGAAGCGCATGGCGTAGTTAAAGTGCTTACCAAGCCAGGAAAAGATAAAATTTTAGGCGCTACCATTGTTGGTGACCATGCAGGTGATATAATCAGTGAATATGTTACTGCAATGAAACACGGTCTAGGATTAAATAAAATCCTCGGTACAATTCATATTTATCCAACACTGGCTGAAGCCAATAAATATGCTGCAGGCGAATGGAAACGTGCCCATGCACCAGAAGGCTTATTAAACTGGGTTGAAAAATTCCATGCCTATATGCGCAAATAAACACAACTATTAAAAAAAACTACCATGCATGAAACCATACACTTACTAGAAAAAACAGATTTTCCTAAAATTTATCGCAGCAAAATTGAAACGCTGCAAGTAAATTTAGGATATCTATGCAACCAAAGCTGCACACATTGTCATGTAGATGCTGGACCCAATCGCACAGAAATGATGACTGCGGAAAATATCAATACTGTAGCCGATTATATGCAAGCGCAAGATATCAGTACCGTGGATCTAACGGGTGGCGCACCAGAATTACATTCGCAATTTAGAGAATTAGTAAAAATTGCGCGCAGCCAATCAGTACATGTTATTGACCGCTGCAACTTAACGATACTTGAAGAACCAAATCAGGAAGATCTAGCAGAATTTTTAGCCGAGCATGAAGTAGAAATAGTGGCTTCACTGCCATGCTACTTAGAAGAAAACGTCGACAAGCAACGTGGTAAAGGTGTTTTTGGAAAAAGTATTCGTGGCTTACAAGAGCTCAATAAACTTGGTTACGGCAAAGGCAATAACAATCTAAAACTTACCTTAGTGTATAACCCACAGGGTCCTCAATTACCGCCCTCACAAGAATCTCTACAAAAAGATTACACCAAGTTTCTAGCAGAAAAGTATGGCATCAGCTTCGATCACTTATTTACCATCACCAATATGCCGATTAAAAGATTTGGCAGCATGCTAGTAAGTAAAGGTAAATTTGACGAATATATGCAGCTGCTGCGTGATGCTTACAGTGTAGACAACCTGCAATCTCTAATGTGCCGTTCGACAATCAGTGTCGATTGGCAAGGATTTGTATATGACTGCGATTTTAATCAGATGCTCGGCATGTCATTGCCACACAATGACAAAATTCGCACGCACTTATCTGAAATTATGAACTCAAATCTTGAAAAAAATGAAATCTCTATCGCCAACCATTGTTACGGTTGCACGGCTGGTCAAGGTAGTAGTTGTGGTGGGGCCTTAAATTAGTACAAGAGTATTTGTACAAACTATTCCCCTTACAATCCCCCTAGGTTTTTAAACGGAATTATATTCAACTTACTCTGAAATCAGAGTTAGTCTTCATATACAATTAAATTCATGACTCGCTTACTATTTTTCTTATTCGCTGTCTGCTGTATTTCCATATCCATTGCAGAAGAACCAAAACCTAAAGCTGAACCCAAAACTAAACCCGAAACGGAACAAAAAAGACCTGGCCGACCTGCTGCAATTGTAGTTACTGAAAAAGCGGTACAGCAAAATATTGCGCCTACAGCATTATTTAGCGCCACCGTAATCAGCCGTGATGATGCAAATTTATCTGCAGAGCTGGCTGGACGCATCACTTGGGTGGCTGAAGTCGGTGACCGAATTAAGACAGGTGATCCGGTTGTAAAACTCGATGACATATTCATCCAACAGCAAGTCATTGAAGAACAATCTACCATCCAAAGTGAAAAAGCTAAGTTTGATTTACACTCTAAAGAAGTGAAACGTTTTACCGAATTACTTGAACATAATAATGTTGCTCGCAGTCAATTGGATCAGGCAATTTCTGATCAGGCGGTTGCACGTAGCAATATGGCATCTTCCCGAGCCAGATTAGCTCAAGCTAAAGAACGTTTACGTCGCACCAGCATCGTCGCGCCATTTGATGGCATTGTATCTGAACGGCTCTTACAAACTGGAGAATGGGCCAATAACGGTACTACGGTGGTTCGCCTGGTAAGTGCTAGTAATCTTGAAATACAAACCCACATACCTGCTAGTAGTTTGCGTTTTATTACGATCGGAGCATTCCTTAATTACGTAAACGGCTCTAATAGCGGCATAGGTAAAGTTCGTGCGCTTGTTCCCATTGGTGGTGATACTTCACGTTTATATGAATTACGTATTACGACCGAAGATGAATCGCTGATTGCTGGAAAATTATTACGAGTGGCCATACCAACAGAACATGAGCGTGAAGCCATTCTAGTTCCTCGCGATGCGCTTGTACTACGCAGGGAAGGCGTATATGTATTCCGAGTTATAAAAGACTCTATTGCTGAGCGCATTCAAGTAGAAACCGGTATAGCAGATTTAAATCGCATTGAAGTCATTGGCGGAATACAAGCGAATGACCTAGTTATCACTCGTGGTGGCGAAAACCTTCGCCCAGGTATGACGGTCACAGTAAAACCGATGCAAACGGGTTCATAGTTAACAATTCTTGTGACTTCTACTATGACGCCCCTACCATGACATTCCTGTTATGACATTTTTGAGACCTGCGCTTGATAATCCAGTCGCAACGTTAGTTGCATGCCTATTGGTTAGCATTTTTGGAATACTCGCGCTTGCACAACTTCCTATTCAGCTAACACCAGAAGTCGAACAACCTGAGATTGTAGTCACTACCAATTGGCGTGCTGCAGCACCGGAAGAAGTCGAATCTGAAATAATTGAATCGCAAGAAAAACAATTACGCGGTTTACCAGGCATGAAAGAGTTACTTTCAGAAGCCAGTAATGGCAGTGGGAAAATCACTATTACGTTCGAAGTCGATTTTGATTTAAATCGCGCGCTTATTGAAGTGATTAATCGTCTTAACCGTGTGCCTAGTTATCCAGAAGATGCAGATGAGCCAGTGCTCAGTACTGCGGGGGGGCGAGGACGACCGATTGCCTGGTTTATTATTAAACCCAATGAAGGTAACACCCGTCCGATTGAAACCTATAAAGACTTTGTAGAAGAAGTGGTACAGACACGTTTTGAACGTGTTGAAGGTGTAGCCCTTTCGGAAGTGCGCGGCGGACATGAATATGAAGTGCGCATTACGGTAGATCCTTATAAAGCTGCAGGTCTAGGCGTAGATTTACCGAATGCCGCAAGACTGGCAGGTGGAAATGACGACGTATCCGGAGGAACTGCTAATGTTGGCAAACGTCGTTACACATTACGTTATACCGGTGCACTTACTCCTCAGCAGCTAAGCGAGCTCCACCTGGAATGGCGTGACGGAAAAGCCATTCAATTGCGCGATATTGCAAATATAGAAGTGCGCACGGTAGATCGAAATAATTTTGTAATCACAAAAGGTGATCAATCTATCGCCGTAAATGCCTATCGTGAAGCCGGCGTTAATGTACTTGAAACGATGAGCGATATTCAAGCAGCTGTAGCAGATATCGAAGCAGGCCCGTTTAAACGTGCAAATTTAAATATTGAACAGGTATATGACGAAACCGTTTACATTGATAGCGCAATTGAACTGTTACGTAACAATTTAGGGTTAGGGATTATACTTGCGGTAATCATTCTTTGGTGGTTTTTAAGAAAACTACGCGCCACCTTAATCGTCACCCTTACAATACCTTTGTGTTTACTCGTTACCTTTATGGTGATGCGCGCTACGGGTCGCACTATGAATGTAATTTCACTTGCGGGTATGGCATTTGCAGTCGGCATGGTGATGGATGCTGCGATTATTGTGCTAGAAAATATAGTACGTATGCGTGAACGCGGAATGTCTGCTTTGCAAGCCGCTTTGGAAGGTACACAACAAGTATGGCCTGCTCTACTTGCTTCTACACTCACTACAGTGGCAATATTTTTACCCATCATCTTTTTAAAAGATCAAAGTGGTCAATTATTTTCCGATCTTGCAGTAGCGATCTCTGCCGCTATTGGGACTTCATTAGTGGTCGCCTGCATTGTAATTCCCACTGCAATGTATAAATTCACTGCCAATATTGAGTTAGAAGACTTACACACCTCATGGTGGGATCGCGCAACTGCTTTCATTATGAATATCACCAAATCTCCTGCACAACGTGCATTTTGGATTTTTGGCTTAATTGGAATTTCAGCTGCTATAACGTATGCAGCTTTTCCTAAAACTGATTACTTGCCAACTGGTAATCGAAATTTAGTTTTTGGTATTGTGATTCCACCACCTGGTGTAAACATTGACCATATAGAAAAAGAAATGGGTGATGTGATTGCTGCACGCATGCAACCTTATATTGACGGCACTAAAGAACCTAAGATTAAGCATTACTTTTTTGTTGCCAGCGCTGGTTCTATCTTTTTAGGAGCGCGCGCTGCTAATGCCGATAAAGATCAAGTTGATCAAACATTAAACGTAGTGCGTAACGCAGTATCTGGCTTCCCAGATACTTTTGCGATTGTACAAAAAGCGTCGTTGTTTAGCGGCGTGGGCGGGCGCACTGAAATTGATATCAATATTCAAGGTAACGATATCGATAGTTTATTGCGCGCAGCACAAATTGGATTCATTACCATACCGCAAGTTTTTGGGCCCAAAACACGTGCACGCCCACGACCAGGTCTACAATTAGCCGAACCAGAATTGCAACTGAACCCCAAAGAAGATCGTTTAGTAGAAGCAGGATGGGATCGCGCCACTATGGCAAATGTTACTCGCCTACTAGGACAAGGATTGTTTGTAGGAGAATACTTTAACGGCGAAGAAAAACTCGACATCATTGCCCGTGTAGAGCCATGGCACACACCCGAAGAGCTTGCGGCCATACCACTGCATACACCTAACAGTGGTGTTTTACCTGTTAGCGAGTTGGTAGATATCACTCGCACTGCCGGACCTGATCGAATTCGACGCTTAGATCGACGCCGCACCGTGACACTCGAATTACGCCCACCACAAGACATGCCATTAGAAATCGCGTTAACAAAAATACAAGAAGAAATAATTCCCTTAATGGAACAGCAACTCCCTGAAGATGGCGAAATTCGTCTTAGTGGTTCTGCTGACAACCTTAAAACTGCGATTAAGAGTTTTGTTGGTAGTTTTATTTTAGCCGTAGTTATTTTGTATTTGTTAATCAGCGCACTATTTCGATCTTTCATTGATAGCTTACTAGTAATTCTAGCTTTGCCATTAGCAACGGTAGGCGGCGTGCTGATGTTACGTTTTCTAGGTTTACCTGCAGACTTACTTACTATGCTGGGTTTCATTATTTTATTGGGATTAGTGGTAAACAATGCTATCTTACTTGTGCATCAAGCACGTATTGCGGAACGCGAAGGCAAAACACGTCGCGAGGCTGTACGAGAGTCAGTGCGTATACGCTTACGACCGATACTTATGAGCACCCTGACCAGTATTTTTGGAATGTTGCCGTTGCTAGTGATACCAGGTGCGGGCACAGAACTTTATAAAGGTCTCGCTGGCGTAATTGTTGGCGGAATGTTTATTAGTACCGTCTTTACACTGATTTTATTGCCCAGTTTGCTACAACTAGGGCACGCTGAAAAAGAAACTCAAACTGCTATTTAAAATACATTGTTTTGATAAAACACATCTTCTTTTTTACTCTACTAGTCGCCGCCAGTCTGGCATTTATATTTTTACTCAAGCCTTTCTTTGAACCCATTTTATGGGCTGCTACTTTTGCAATATTATTTTCCTCACTACATAAATTTATTTTAAATAAATTCAAAGGAAAACATTCTTTAAGCGCGTTCATAACACTATTATTAATATTATTCACAGTAGTCGTTCCCGCTACCACTCTATCTATTGCTGTAGTCAATGAAGGTACCGATTTATATAGCGATATTCGCGATGGTGTTTATGATTTCTCCAAACCACTAGCGTGGATTCAAAAAAGCTTACCTATCGTCAGTGATTCATTAAACAAAGTAGGTATAGATTTTGAAAAGCTTAAAGCAGGCTTTTCAGACACCGCATTAAATTCTAGTCAATGGGTAGCCACCAACCTATTAAACATTGGTCAAAATGCTTTAACGTTTACTGCTTTATTTTTGTTAATGCTCTACCTGTTATTTTTCTTCTTGCGAGACGGAGATAAAATAGTTGAGCTCATTATTCGTGTTTTACCGATTGGTGATGAAGCTGAGCGTCATCTATTATCTAAATTTGCTGAAGTATCACGCGCCACTATAAAAGGCACGCTCGTTGTAGGCGTTATTCAAGGCACCCTTGGCGGTATTATGTTTGCCCTATTGGGAATTGAGTCTGCCGTGTTTTGGGGGGTTGTGATGATAGGGTTATCTATATTACCTGCTGTGGGCTCTGCTTTAGTTTGGGGGCCAGCAGCATTGATTTTTCTAGCGAATGGGCATTGGATAAAAGCATTAATTTTATTCGGTGTAGGCGCTTTAATCATCGGCATGATCGATAATGTTTTGCGCCCAATACTGATTGGGCGAGATACTAAAATGCCTGACTATTTGATTTTACTCAGCACACTAGGCGGGCTAGGATTATTCGGTTTATCAGGCTTTGTCATTGGTCCGGTGATTGCAGCATTCTTCTTAGCAGTTTGGGTAATGTTTGAAACTGAATATCATCCAGATTCTATAAAATAAATTTTTAGATTAATTATTTATTCGCTTTTTTGGCTTGATTGTTTTTTTTCGGTTAGGCCCATATTAAACAAAGCTGAACCAGAAAGATTCATGCCACCATCACAGACAATTTGTGAACCAGTAATGTAAGCCGCCATAGGCGAAGACAAAAATACTGCTGCCTGCCCAATCTCCTCAGGCAACCCTAATCGTTTAAGCGGAATTGATTGCAACAACATGTGTTTTTGTTTTTCATCCGTAAGACGTTTCACACCCTCAGTTCCCTCAATAGGTCCGGGCACAACCGTATTTACACGTATTCCGTAGTGACCCCACTCCAACGCTAGATTCTTAGCCAAGTTTTCCACACCTGCCTTTGCGGCACCCGCATGAGCCTGATGAGAATAAGGAACATACGCTTGCCCCGCCGAAACCATTAACACACAACCTTTGGTTTCTTTAAGTTGCTCAAACGCAGCACGACATGCGTTGAATGAACCGTTTAGATCAATATCAACAATGGTGCGAAATGCATTAGCGCTCATTTCATTTGCTGGGCATAAAAAATTTCCTGCTGCACCACACACTAAATCAGTAATCGGCCCTAATGATCCTTGTATTTCATCACAGGCATCTTGCAAAGCATCGTAATCGCGTACATCTGCAACCACTGCATGGGCTTTTACACCTAATGCTTCTAATTCACCTTTTGCATCATCAAGCTTTTCTTCGTTACGACCACAGATAGCCACTTTAGCACCCACAGCTGCAAAACTTTTTGCAATACCAAGATTGATGCCACTGCCTCCTCCTGTGATAAATACAGTTCGATTTGCAAAGGCTTCGCGCGGGTAGTACTCAGAAATATCCATATGAATTTCTTATGTGTATAAAACTCAATTCAGTATCGCAGTGATGAATTCAGTTAATTTATCTGGACGTAAGCTTAATCTCAATCCTTCTATTCTTAGTATAGGCTTCTTCGTTAGTCTCATCATCTAAAGGGTGAAATTCACCAAACCCGGTTGCCGCCAGTCGTTTAGCGGGCACATTTTGGGCAACCATATATCTAACGATGGCCAATGCGCGAGCTGTCGATAGCTCCCAGTTAGAAGGATATTCTTTGGTATTAATAGATCTTTTATCGGTGTGTCCATCTATGCGCACAACCCATTCAATATCATCTGGAATATTTGTGGCTACACTATTTAGAGTTTCAGATAATTTCTTTACTTGTGTTTTTCCTTTTTCACCTAAATCAGCTGAACCACTTTCAAATAACAATTCTGATTGCAGTACGAAACGATCTCCCACCACTTGAATATCTGGATTCTCTCCCAACACCTCACGTAATCGACCAAAAAAATCAGATCGATAGCGCGCTAATTCTTGTGCTTTTTCAGCTAATGCAACATTTAAGCGTTCAGCGAGGCTTTCAATACTTGCAGTTTCTGCATCTAACTCAAGCCCTAATGCTTTTGACACCGTACTTAATTGCTCACGCAAGGCTTTAACTTGTCGATTTAGAAGCTCAACTTGGGCAAGCGACTTTTCAGAAACCTCTTTTTCGGCACGCAAGTTTGCATCATTTTCATGTAACTTGGTTACAAAATTTGCCACATCTTTTTCTAACTGTTCACGCATTTCCATAAGCAGCTCAACATCTGCTTGCAGTAATTCGTTATTTCTAGTCTTTACGGATAGCTGTGATTTTAAATCCCCTACTGTTTCTTGAAGCTCTTTACTAGTCGATTTCTCCAGCGCGAGAAGATCGGCAAGCTGTGCTACTTGTCTATCAAGAGTAACTAAGGTTTTTTCTTTGCCACTTAACGTTTCGGTCAAGTACAGTTGACCTACCGCGAAAATTAATAATAAAAATATTATTACCATTAATAACGCTGCTAAAGCATCAACAAATCCTGGCCAGATATTTACTGTCCGCCGTGTAGAGATCCCATACTGCATATCTAATTAGGTTTTTGCTGATTTGCCAGCGATGCAGCTATGGTTTTTGTCAGAATTCGTAACTCTTTCCTGAGTTCTTCAGAAAATGGTTGCTGATCGCGCTTTAGGTATTCACTTAATTCAGCTAACTGATGGGTAAGCGTGAGTAAATGTGAATCCAACCTTGTGCGTTCATTATTTTGACTACTCAATTCTCTTTGTAAACTATTAATACCATCTGCGGTTTGCTCAAGTAAGGCCTGAACAAATGCAGGAACCGTTGACTCACCATCTCCAGGCAATGCTCCTGAAGATAAATGAGTGATTTCGGAAAGCCATTCCTCTAATTCATTGAAAAACCTTCTTTGTGCATGCCCCGCCTGCAAGTCTAAAAATCCAAGTATCAAAGAACCCGCTAGACCAAACAGTGAAGAGCTAAATGCAATTCCCATACCCGATAGTGGCTGCTGTAAACCAATTTTCAAATTTTCAAATAATAATAGGCTATCTTCTCCATCCCCTGACATGCCTTTAATCACATCACTTACAGAGCTCACTGTTGTTAATAGCCCCCAAAATGTGCCTAGCAAGCCTAAAAAGATAAGCAGCCCTATCAGATAACGCGAAATATCACGTGATTCTTCTAATCTGTTCCCTATGCTGTCTAACAAAGATCGCATTGATATTGTAGAAAGAGTTAATTGATCATTATCTTTTTTCGACAACATCCGTGCCATCGGCGCAAGTAACGGTGTAATTGCAAGTGATTGACTTACCTCAGCAGTATTACGAAAATTTTCTATCCAAGAGATTTCCTTGTACAGCTTAATAACTTGTTGAAAGTTATGCACGACACCAATAACTAACACTAAAGCTATTAAAGCGTTAAACCAAGGGTTAGTTTTAAATGCAAATAATACCGGGTCATAGACAAAGGTAATTGCAATAGCAGCAGCAAATACAAATGCCACCATCCACATCAATATATTGTAAGGTCTGGTCATGGCGTTTCTACTATTAAATAAATTCTAAGGATCTGTATAAGATATTTTATAGCTTTATTAGTTTCAAAACTATAAAACTTATATGTAATTATATGGCTTATTGAATTTTTCTAAAACGAAAAATTCATAGTTACTAATGAACTTAATGAACTTAATGAACTTGGGGTGGAGCTACAACGGAATTTTTCTTTTTTATCCAGTGCGCAATACCACGTTTAACGTTAAACACCTCATTATATCCAACTACGCTTGTTAGGTATTTAGCTAATTGCTTGCTACGACTTCCTGAATGACAAATTAGAATCAATGCCTCGTCTTTTTTGGCTATCTTAGTCACTTCATTTAACCAGGCATTTAAGTCGTACTTACCAGTTTCATCATAAAACATTATCAAATGACTGCCCTCGATTACACCTGTTTTCTGCCACTCAGAAACTGTACGCACATCTATAACCGCAACTCCCTGCTGCATTAGCTCTCTGAATTCCTGATTACCAATATGCGTAACTTCATTTGCAATAGCAATTGGTGAAATTTGTAAAATAATAAAAATGGCGAGTATGTTTTTCATTTATTTTCTAGTGTCTGAAATTAAATCGTAAGCTTTTTGAATTTCTTTTGTTTTGTTAGTAGCGATCTCAATCATTTCCTCTGGTAGGCCTTTAGAAATCAATTTGTCAGGGTGATTTTGATTCATTAATCTACGATAGGCCTTTTTAACTTCCGCATCAGTAGCGGATTTGCTGACACCAATTATTTTATACGCATCTTCTAGTGCAGAGCTAGATGACGCGTAAGAACTATTCGAACGATATGACTGTTGACTACGCTGACTTGCAAATAACATCGATTCCAACTGCGCCAGTAATACGTCCGGATAACCTAGAACTAGACAAATATGTTGTAGTATTTGCTCTTCTCCAGGCTGTTTAATACCATCCGCATAGACCGCTTGTAGCTGGATCTCAATGAACATCTGAATCAACGCAAACTTACGACTGCATGTTTTACGGAACTCTTCAAGTGTATCGTCTAAAACAAAATCTTCTTGTTTACCCTGGTTAAAATTTTCAATTGCAGACCTGCGCTGATCCTTACTCAAGCGCATTTTCTGCATAACTTGTTCCGCTAGTTGAATTTCCTCAGGCGAAACTTGCCCATCCGATTTAGAAATGTGGCCCATCACTGAAAATGTTGTGGCAAAAAAGGTAGCTTGTATATGCTCTTGTGCGCCCCGACCAAAGTTTATACCTCCAGGACTAACTCTACCCTTGCCAGGTCTAGCGCTTCTATCTAGTTGGTGGCCCAGCAACACCCCGATGAGGACACCAATGATTGACTCACTTAACGCATAACCTAGAGCACCACCGAGTAATTTACCCCACCAATTCATACATACTTTTCCATTTTCGTTATTACCTATGGCTTAACTCATTGCACAAGTGCGAAATCCAGCAAACACATCATTCCGATCTGCACCATAGTAATTACGCAAGGTGTTGCGCAGCATTCGACTACGTGTCGTCCATGCTCCGCCCCGCAATACTTTTGTCTGCTTAAACAAAGGACGCGAATACTCGCTATACCAATCTGGGGAAAATCCTGGATAGGGTTCAAATACCGATGCGGTCCACTCCCATACGTTACCAAACATTTGCCGACAACCAAATGCACTGTCACTTTCTGGATAGGCCGCAACATTTACAGTACCTAAATGCGCGCAGTCCAGGTTTGCAAAGATACTTTTTATATCGTCTCCGCCTGGATAAATATTTTTTTGGAACTGCTTATCATTGATCACATTTGGATTACAAGACGCTGCAAATTCCCATTCTGCCTCGGTAGGTAAACGCCGATTTGACCACTTACAATAGGCTTGCGCCTCATGCCAACTCACATGAATAACCGCGTGGTTTAATTCAAGAGCTTGCCACTGATCAAACAACCTTACAAACCAATCGCCACTAGAATCTTTTTCCCAATATATAGGCTGTTGAAGATCATGTTTTTTGCGCCACTGCCAAGCTTCATCATCCCAGTATTTACTTTCTAAATAACCATTTGCCTCAACAAATTCTAAGTACTGCTCATTACTCACTGCATATTTAGCAATACTAAATGCTGCAACATTCACCTCATGCGCCCATTTTTCATTATCAAAAATAAATTTATCTCCAAACTCAGCGCCCAACATAAACAATCCACCAGGAATAGTTATATCTTCATTTTTATTTTCTACTACATGGTTATTTAATTTCGAATTATCCTTACCTTTAATAAAGCTTGGTGTTGGATAAGACAATGTTTGACGTGTACATATAAATGCCTCGTTATGCATATCCTCATGAAAGAGCGCTAGCAAATAAAAATATTTTGCATTGCTATCCAGCTCAATAGTTCTAAGTAACTCAAGTTCATACTGTAGAACTTTATTCATATACTCGAATGTATTTTTAAGACTAGGCAGCGGCAAATTCCAACGATCCTCATGACGAATGTTTATTGAATCAAACAATTTATCTGCATCTTCATTTACAACCGCTTGACGCCCCAAGTGACGCAATACCCAGGTTTCATGAAAATACGCAGCATGCGCAATTTCCCATTTCAATGGGTTCACTGTCGACAGTATCTTCCCCATCAACTGTTCATCGCTTAGCCCTTCTATCAATGCCAAAGTTCTAGAACGAACATCGAGCAAGGCTTTGGAAATATTATCTATGGTTGCGTCTTGGTAATTCACTATAGAGAGAAATATGTAAGAAAGTATTCACTAACCATACAATAGCGGTATCATATTTACACGTATGAAAATCATTCTTATAACCCCCGCCTTACCCAGTTCTCGCTCAGGTAATCGCGTTACCGCGACTCGTTGGAAAACTATGTTGACCGAACTAGGGCATAAGATAACGGTGAAGGCGAGCAGTGATGATATATCCCAGATATGTAAAAAACATGATGCGATGATAGCGCTACATGCCTGGAGAAGTGCTGCATCAATAGATTATTTCAAACAGCAATTTCCACAAAAGCCACTTATCGTGGCACTTACTGGCACAGATTTATACAAATTTATAAACAGCCACCCTAAACCCACTTTGCGTTCAATCAAGCAAGCCGATGTTTTAATCACCTTGCACGATCTAGCGTATTTAGTTCTACCAAAATCTGCTCACAAAAAAATCCATGTGGTTCATCAGTCTGCGGAATTCATTAAACGAAAAGAAAAGAAAAATAAACGCAATTTTGATGTTTGTGTAATCGGTCATTTAAGAGAAGAAAAAGATCCCTTGCGAGCTGCCTATGCTGTACGCAAACTACCCGACGATTCGCGTATTAGAGTAATACATTATGGCAAAGCACATACATCTGTTTGGGAAGAACAGGCTAAAAAAGAAATGCAAAATAATTTACGCTACACGTGGCACGGTGAAGTGCCTCATTGGAAAATTAATAAACTATACGCAAACGCAGATCTTATGGTGCTAAGCTCAAGAATGGAAGGCGGCGCAAATGTAGTTTCAGAAGCTTGCGCTGCAGGCTTACCTATAGTCGCATCAGACATTGATGGTTCCATAGGACTGCTCGGCAAAACCTATCCTGGCTATTATCCATGTGGCAACACAAGGTCTTTACGTGAATTACTAATAAAGACCGAAACGGATCACCTATTTTTAAACAAGCTTACAAAAGCATGCCAGGCTAAAGCAAGCTTATTTAGATATAAGAACGAAAAAAATAGTTTGAAAAAAATAATTAATTGTTTTTAATAAATTTATTAAATACCAAGCATCACAATACATACCATTAATTTGGCTTGGCCACATATGTCAAAAAACTAGCGTAAGCACACAAATTGATCTTATATTAATTCCATTGATTCGAAACATAATGAAGTTTTAATTGTGCTGGCGAACAACAAGTCGTAACGTATTCACTGTAGATGTTTACTAGTTGTTTGGAACCGTAGGCTGTTAAACAACCTGTGTAGATCGACCTGGCGTAACTTAATATCAATGTCTTGAAAAAGTAGATCCCTACTCAACGAGGCAAATTAACATCAACACGCAAGGTTCGACGCATGAAACATCGCAAACAAAAAATAAGCCTGCAATGAAAGCCCGCCTCACACAAAATTAGCGGGCTTTCTTTTATCTATTTATACTTTTTATATACGAGCTAACTGCTTATTGTGCACCTTACTTAATGTAAGCAAACCTATAATTGCGCCCAATAAAGCTAAGCCCATATCGGACTGTGTGTCCCATACATAACCCTGAGTCCCCAAAAATGCTTCAGCATCTTCTCCAACTGCTATAGCAGCCCACCACTCGATTAGTTCATAAAAAGCACTAAAGGCTAAACAAAAACAAACTATGAAAAAGAATTGCCAAAAAGCACGGGGGATAATATCTTTACGAACTATAATTTCTCTTGCTATTAAAGCAGGGACAAACCCTTGCACAAAGTGGCCAACTTTATCGTAATTATTTCGCGCAAAACCAAACCACTCTTTAAAAGAATCAAATAATGGCACTTCTGCATAAGTGTAATGGCCACCCACCATAAGTATCACGCAGTGAAAGAGTATAAGTACGTATAGCAAGGTTGTTAGAGGAAAACTTTTATAAGTAAAAACTATTACAACAAGACCAATCAATGCAGGTGCTACTTCTAAGAACCATGTGAATTGATCTTTAGGGTTAATTCCTGACCAAACAAGCACTGCAAAAAATATTACTAGCCAAATTATTTTATTAACCACTACTAATATTTCCGCCTAGAGATTAATCATTACACTTTCAATTGCATCGCTAAGTTGCACAACTTCACCAAGCACACAGGTATGCTGATAACCAAGCTGATGCAGTTCAGCCACACATGCATCTTTATGTTGCTTAGGAATCGTTGCAAGTAAGCCTCCCGCAGTTTGAGGATCAAACAATAAGGGATAGAGTTCATGCTTTATGGCTACATCTTGGTTTTTAATTGCACGCCGTAACCGCACATTTGATGGTTGCAAAGAACTGAATATACCCAACTGCATAGTTTCTAATGCGCCATCAAGAACCGGTAAATTATTTATATCAATACTAATATCCACCTGTCCGGCGCGTACCATTTCTACCAAATGGCCTAACACCCCAAAACCGGTAACATCTGTACAAGAATGCACATCATAATTATATAAACATTGTGCTGCTGCATGATTAGAATGAATCATGGACTCTATGGCTTGGGTAATCCAACGGCCTTTAGACTTGCCACGCATATCTGCGGCAAACAGAGTTCCGGTGCCCACTGGTTTAGTAATGATGATGACATCGCCTACCTGCATGCCCCCCTTCGCCAATAATTTTTGCTTTTCAATTAAACCAGTAACACTCAAACCAAAAGATAGCTCGGCTCCTTCGCTAGAGTGCCCACCAATCAATGCAGCGTTGTGTTGATTTAAAACTTGCAATGCACCATCCATCATTTGGTGTAACTGCTGCTCAACCACTTTTTCTTTGCCATAGGGGACGGTCGCAATAGCCATTGCCGCTTGTGCTTCTGCACCCATTGCAAAAACATCGCCTAAACTATGATTCGCTGCAATCTGTCCAAAAACATAAGGGTCGTCAACAAAAGAACGGAAGTAATCTACCGATTGCACCTGCACTTTACCGGGTGGCACCTCAAGTACGGCTGCATCATCCGGTGCATCTAAACCTAATATGACATCATCACGTTTTACGGTAGTAAGTTGATTCACCACACGACTTAAAACATTACTGCCCACTTTGGCGCCACAGCCACCACAGCGCATAGCGATAGCGGAGATTTCTTTTAAGGCGTCCGCACTAGCCAATTCACTATGTATTGGATCTTTATCATGTTCCATTTCTGGAAGCTCGTTATATTTACGCATAAACTCACGATCAATATAGTCTTTGAGCTTCCAAATCCAAGCGCCTTCAAAGGTAAAAATCCCGCGTGAGCCTATTGCACACTTATCACCGGTGCTGATCAAACTTAGAAAACTAATTTGCGGCACATGTTTTTTCAGTGATTTGTTCGTCAGAGCACGTCTTATATTTTTATATAGCGGTGGCCCTTGACGCACTGCAAACACGCCTGACTTAGGGCGCGGATAATTGGTTACGGTTGCGATATCGCCTGCTGCAAATACATCTTTGTGTGACACCGACTGCAGAGAACTGTCTATTTTTATAAAGCCTCTATTATCCACTGCCAAGCCTGATTCTTTATACCAAGCAGGCGCAGAAGCATGTGTGGCCCAAATAATGGCATCAGCCTGCAAAGTTTCACCATTATCCAACTCAATAGCATTTTCATTTACACGCTTTGCTTTACTTCCCTTCTGTAAAGTAACCCCACGCTCTGATAGCACGCGTCTAAAGCGGTGTTGCACAGATGCGTTATGGGTGGGCAGAATGGAACCATTTCCTGTAACTAAATCAAAACGAAGGTTCTCAGCTGTTAAAGAATTTTCACGTAATAACTGCTGCAAATGAAATTGTGTCGCCAAGGCTACCTCGACCCCTCCCGCGCCCACGCCAACCACTGCAACCTTAAATTCACCTTTGTGCTTAAGCACATTTAGCATCAAAGCATCCCAACCTTGCAAAAACTCATTGATGGGTTTAACCGCTAAAGCATGCTGCTGCGCGCCAGGAACTTCTATGTGCGATGGTGTAGATCCAGTGTTAATTGAAAGCACGTCATACGCTATCGGAGGGCGATCCCCACATATTACTTGTTTGTTATCAAGTTCTAAAAAAGTGGCGGGAACATGTATTAAACGTGCCCCAGCAAACTTAGCCAGTGGACGTAAATCAATATGACTTTCATCATAACTGTAATGACCTGCAATATAACCCGGCAACATTCCCGAATAAGGGGTATGAACATCACGTGTAATCAAGGTAATTTGCAAACCCGATATGGGATTCATACCGAATTTCTTTAGTACTGCAACATGGCTATGCCCGCCACCTATTAGCACTAAATCCTTAATTACTGGAGTATTTTTAGCTACCTGCAAAATAAATCCTTTCCCAATTAACCCATTTGAATACTTATTACGTTTATAGGCTTAAGAACCAATACTTAAAAGGAATTCGACATGATGAACAGATTCAACGTTAACGGGCAATTTTTAAAATTTGGATGGCTATGGATTTCGTTAGCACTTAGTTTAACAGCTCCTTGCTTAGCATCGAGTAAATTTAATCAAAACTATCAGCCAATAGAAATTGAGATTATCTCTGATAACGGTAGTTCTTTCTCAATCTATCCGGCATCACAGCGACGCCTCAAAAATGAATATCGCGCGTATGTAGAAGCAATTAATGGAGAAAATTATTCTTTGAATATACGCAACCACTCAAACCAGCGCCTTGGCTTAGTTATCGCAGTGGATGGTCGGAATATCATTTCTGGCGAAAAGTCTAAGTTAAAACACAATGAGAATATGTATATTCTTGGCCCATATGAATCACAATCTTATGCAGGTTGGCGTACGAGCAGTAAAGATATCCATCGCTTTTACTTTACCGATATAGAAGACTCCTACGCTCAAGCTTTTAACGATGATTCTGCCATGGGTGTAATTGCTGTTGCAGTGTTTGAGGAAAAACAGCCGTTTCTTACTAAACGTGAGAAAAAGCAAACAGTGAACAAATCCAGGGCACCAGCACCAAATCGTTCTTATGACTCTTCTGGCGCTGCGAATGACTCCGTTTTAGCAGAGCAAGCAGAAAAAGAAGCTGGCACGGGATTCGGCGACCACGCAACCTCACATGTTCGGCGTGTACAGTTTAATGCTAATCGCAGTGCACTAGCGAAGAATTTTTATAAATATGAGTGGCGTGAAACACTATGCCACAAGAGGATCATTGATTGTGGTTACAAAAATGAAAAGAAAAATCGTTTTTGGCCTAGAGATGATTACGAAGTAGGTTATGCGCCGTACCCACCTGCACATCGCAGATAAAAATAATTATGGCAGATAATTTTTAGCTTTATAGGATCCAGCTGTAGCTAGCTATTAACTACAGTTGGATTTTAGGTCAGTTTGCAACACTTGTCTTTTTAGCTCTACTTGGTCGTCAGAAAGGTACTGTCTTCCCCCAGACTTCGCATCCAACTCATACCAACGATAGTTACCTTGTGAATAACTCTTAAGCTTGTCCTGCATTGCAGCACATAACTTTCTTTTCTTATCTTCTTCTTGCTGTGCTTCCTGGCGCTTTTCTTGTCGTTCAATACGCTCAGATGTAAGAAAATTCACATACTTTTGTTGCTGCACTAAGCGTTGTTCAACACTCTGATTTGTTTGAGTTTGAGTTTGAGTTTGAGTTTGAGTTTGAGTAAGTGTAGAGGTACCTGTTTTTACATTTACCTTTTTCGCTTGGGTATCAACTTTACGATCGCTGTAGTGGACCTTGCCATTAGCATCCACCCATTTGAAAATTTCTGCATGTGCAGCACCACTCATAAGAATGAGTCCTAATAACGCTGCTCCAACAACTCCAACTCTGTTCATACCGTCACTTCCTGTTCAGATACTGTGTTTGAGAAGTAATTGTGCAGGAACTGATCAAACGCTTGTGTGTCGGATGCCTCAATTTGTCTTAGTTTTTCTACCGACTGTCGCACATGGTTTTGGAAGAAAATCATGTCTTTTTCACTTAAGGTACTGTTGCGCAGTTGTTTTTCATGCTGCATAGATATTCGACTAGCAAATTCAAAAAAGCATTCCTGATTATCTTGCATATCTTGCAACACTCTCGCCGATGGCGTCAGACTTGAATCGTCTATAGCCGCTTGTTGCTGTTGCAGTGCATCACTATATTTAGTTGTGCTGTTTTGCTGATCAAGGATAGTGCACATTGCCTGCATCTCGCTTAATAATTCACTCCCCCAACCCTGCAGCGAAACAGGTCCACTATTACGAACTAACTTAAGTGCTGGATCTCGGCCCTCATGTGCCACCTTGCTTTCATTATCATCCATCGCCTTGCGCTCATTTGCATCGATTAACGGACTTTCATGCAATAGACAAAACAACATGAAGGCTTCCAGAAAATACAACTGTGAATCACTCACACCTAATGGGTCGTATACGTTTATATCTAATGATCTTAGCTCAATGTACTGTACGCCTCGCTCCCCTAGCGCATGTATCGGTTTTTCATTTTTAACCAAGGGTTGTTTAGGTCGAATTGTACTGTAGTACTCATTTTCTATTTGCAGAATATTGGCATTCAGTTGACGGTATTTCCCATCTACCTTTACACCGATTTTTTGGTATTCCTGACAAGGCGTTTCGATCGCTTTAGTTAAACATTTAATATAGGAAGGCAAACTGTCGTAGCAGGCTTGCACACCGGTCTCATTTTCTTTTTTATTGGTATAACCAATATCGCCCATACGTAATGTAGTGGCATACGGTAAGTAGTACGTATTACTGTCATACTTTTCGAGTTGGCTGGGCTGACCGCTTAAAAACGTTTTACAGATTGCGGGGGATGCGCCGAACAAATAAAACACTAACCACCCAAAACGTTTTAAGTTACGGATCAAACCAAAGTATTGCTCGGAAATAAAATCTTGTAACGGTATCTCTTCTTGCTTCAGTAGTTGGCGATAATACGGCCAAAATTTTTCTTGCACAGAATAGTTAAAATGCACGCCCGCTATGGCTTGCATCATCTTCCCATATCGGTGACCCAGGCCACGACGATATACTGTCTTCATCATGCCTTGATTCGAACTGCCGTATTGCGCAATCGGTATTCCATCTTCACCTGCGACGACACATGGCATGCTGGCATTCCAAAGCGATTCATCTTCAAGTTGTGAATAAACGAATTGATGTATTTTTTGCAAACAGTCTCGCGCGGCGGAGACGCTTTGCTCAGGCGGTGTAATCAGCTCTAGCAAAGCTTCAGAAAAATCTGTTGTGATATAAGAATTTGTTAGTGCGGATCCAAACGATGCAGGGTGCGGCTGTTGTGATAATTTTCCATTTTTATCTACTCGCAAACATTCTTTCTCAATTCCAATACTACCGCCCGCTAAAAGACCTAGCTGTTGGTCTTGGCTGATCGCCGATAACGTACTGTGCAGTTGCTTATACATTTATGATTTTTGTTATGTACTTACAAATTATTATTTATTGGTAAATTAAGTATACCGGCTTAATAATAGCAACATGGATTTTTATCAAACCCCCATCCATCCATGTGGTTATTTACCCAACCGCTACAGCATTAATATTTTCGCTGATCCGAACAAAGAAATCTCTACCCAAACCTATAGTTGGTTAATTGACTATGGCTTTCGTAGAAACGGCAGCCACCTTTATCGCCCACAATGCCCAGAATGCAATGCATGCGTACCCACACGAGTATGCATAGATGATTTCAAACCCAATCGCTCAAAGAAGCGTGCATTAAAACTTAATCTAGACCTTGAAATCAGTAAGGTAAAGAATAATTACAAGCAAGAGCACTTCGATTTATATGTAGAATATCTTCAAAACCGGCATAGCGACGGACCCATGAGCCAATCTACTCGAAATGATTACGAAGAGTTCATTTTAGGCACTTGGTCAGAAACTGACTTGCTCGAATTTCGCTTAGATAAAAAATTAATCGCGGTTACCGTATATGATGTATTGCCTCAAGGGTTATCTGCGGTATATACCTTTTATGATACTGAATATGAAAAGCGTGGATTGGGCACCGTAGCCATTCTACAACTGATACAACGTACAATAGAATTAAAGCTACCTTATCTATATCTTGGTTATTGGATCGAAGCCAGCCAAAAAATGAATTACAAAGTTAATTTTAAACCCGTCGAGGGTTACGTAAATAAACATTGGCAAAAACTTGTGGTAGAGAAAAACAAAGAAAGCTCTTAGGCTGAATACCTAAGAGACTTATGCCTGTTACATACATTTTGATCTTTTTAGACCAAAAGATTAAACAGCCGCGCTTTATTAAAGTTTTAGGCCAAAAGCTCGCGGAAGTTCTGCCAGTTGAATGCTAGAGCAGGTCTTAGGCCAGAAGATCTCGAAATTTTTTCCATTGGAAAGACATCCCCGGATCGCTCTTTCTACTCGGCGCAATATTAGAATGACCCACAATATCTTCTTTACTTAACGACGGATAGGTCATCCTAAGTGAATCAACCAATGTAGCTAACACCGAGTATTGCACTTCTTCATAAGACGTTTCATCTGCACCTTCCAATTCAATGCCAATGGCAAAGTCATTACAATTTTCACAACCTTTATAGGCTGATTCCCCCGCATGCCATGCACGTTTATTAAAAGGCACAAACTGAACTACCTCTCCATTACGTCGAATTAAAATATGTGCGGAAACTTTATGATCTTTAATTTCCTCAAAGTATGGATGCTCATTGGGGTCCAATTGATTGGTAAACAATTGCTCAATATACGGCCCACCAAACTCATTCGGTGGCAAACTAATATTATGAACCACTACTAAAGAAAGCGGTGCACCTTCTGGTCGCCCATCATAATTTGGTGAAGGCGCATAACGCACTCCAACGACCAAATGACTGGCAGGATCAATTCTCATAATTTAAAACTGTACACTACAATCATCGATTATTAACAACATTGATCCTTATTAGACCTGTCTTTACGTTTATAGTCGATCACGTTTCCAAAGCGATCCTTCTCCACTGCACAACAGGCTAAAAGTTCTTCTTTCAATTTTGCACGTCCTCGCTGTACACGTGACTTCATACCTGAAATTGAAATTCCAATTCGTTCAGCTGCAACCGATTGCTTAATTTCATTAAAGTCTGCTAATAGCAAAGCTTCTTTATATTTTGGTTCTAACCGGTCTGAGAGCGGCCTCAAACATTTAGCAAAGTCATGATCTACACTGTCAGGCATACTTTCTGAATCAACAATTTCATTTTTAGTATTTATCATAGATTGTTTACGATAATGATCAGTAATTCTATTTTTGGCAATGCTGTACATCCATGCAAGAGGGTTATCAGCATTAGATAAAGCTTCCTCGTTTTGTAGAACGCGCAAGAGTATGTCGTGAACTAAATCCTCAGATACATCGACATCCACTTTGCTGCGAACATAGCGAGTTAACTTGGATCGCAATTCATCCCAGGTGGTATCGAGTTCCGCCATTTATGCACAACACACGCTTGATTTAGAGATATTGGCTTCACTGGGATTATCATCGGTTATGGTATACCACTCCCAACTCAATCCTTGCGGCTCGGTAGACCATACTTTGTCTTGTGTTGCAAAGCAGCACGTAGTCTGGTCTTCAATTGTATCTGCAATGCCATCACGTTCGAGTCGCTTCATCACTGCATCCAAATTCTCATTCTGCTCAGCCTCTACTCCAAGATGATTAATTCGGTCATCCGCACTGGGGTTTTCAATCAGGACCAATTTCAACGGCGGGTTGCCAATTGCAAAATTTGCATATCCCGCTCTACGTTTATGTGGCGGTGTATCGAAAAGTTTTGAGTAATAGTGTACGGCTTCTTCAATATTTCTTACGTTTAAGGCTAATTGTAGTCTCATGGTACTGACTCCATATAAATTGATTGAGTTAGTAGTAAAGACGTATCAAAAAAGGAAAGGACGCAAATATCTAAAAATTTAGTGAGCACATGGATGTGCGAATATGAGTCGCATCGTGGATGATGCCATCAAATTAACTCTTCTGCCCAATGTCTGCTTTCGGCCAATAGCGGACAAATTAATCTACTTTCTTTATAAAAAGGCGAACAATAATGGTTCGCCTTTCTTGTAATTTAATTCTATAGAATTTAGCTATCTGATTTGCCTTCACCATGATGCTTCCTGTGTTTCATTTCATCCGCACCTAGAACGCCATCGTCATTTTTATCTTTGCGACTAAACTTTTTCTCTGCATGGGACATAAACTCTTCTTTACTTACCGACCCATCACCATCCGTATCCATTTTTTTTATTTTACAGTGTTTGCCGCCGTGGCTATCAGCAACTAAGAATTCAGAAGTTAGATCAGTTTCATTGAAAGGATTATTTTCCGCAATTACGGGTGCAATCATAAATGCACTAAACAGTAATACAGCACCTATTGATTTTAATTCGATTATCTTGCACATATTGTCAACTCCATTAGATTTATTTAAGAAATATTGTCTACTTATAATTAGATAACTCACATACAAATAGTTCCGCCCTAGAGGCTAATGTTGTGCTGTGTCTGCTTTCGGCCAATAGCGGTCATTAAGAAAAATATATTAGCCCTGCATTTCTTCAAACACTTTTGAAGCTATTGTTTGGATTTCTTCTGGTGTCATTTCTTTTAAGAGCGTAGCTACTCCCCATTCATGTCCAAATGGATCGCGGACACGAGCAAATCTTTCACCCCAAAACAGGTCTTCTGGCTCTGCTAGAATCTCTGAACCATTAATTTTCATTTTTTCAACAATTTGATCACAATCTGCAACATAAAGATGAATTGCTACACTGGTAGAGCCTAATGATTTAGGGCTTGGAGTCCCACCATGTTCAGGTAACTCTTCACTAACAAAAAAACGTGCGTCACCTATCCGAAACTCGCAATGCATTACTCGATCATCTGGCATCTTTAAGAGCAGCCTTGGTGGGACATCAAATACTTTGGAATAAAAGGCAACCGCCTTATTAGCATCCGTTACGCTGAGATAGGGTACAAATTCTTGAATTTTCATTTTAGCTTATCCGTATTACTAAACATTCGCCTTATGTCCGCTTTGGGTCGTAAGCAGACATTATATAACAGCCATAAAAAAGGCCCCGCATTGCGAGGCCTCAATTTCTTCACAGATGTGAACAGAAATGATTACATCATTCCAGGCATTCCACCCATTCCGCCCATGCCACCCATGCCTGCCATGTCTTCCATCGCTGGGCCATGATCATGCTCTTCCGGCGCTGGCGCTTCTGCCACCATAGCTTGAGTAGTGATCATTAAGCCTGCAATGGATGCAGCGTTTTGCAGTGCAGTACGAGACACTTTAGTTGGATCAAGAATACCCATCTTAATCATGTCACCAAATTCGCCCGTTGCAGCGTTGTAACCATTGTTACCTTTGCTTTCGTCAACTTTTGCAAGAATTACCGAAGCTTCTTCACCTGCATTAGTAACGATTTGACGTAGAGGCTCTTCCATTGCACGCCGTGCAATGCCGATACCTAGATCTTGCTCATGGTTGTCGCCTTTCAAGTTATCAAGTGCCTTACGCGCACGTAACAACGCAACTCCACCACCAGGAACCACACCTTCTTCTACTGCAGCTCGCGTTGCATGCAATGCATCTTCAACACGTGCTTTCTTTTCTTTCATTTCTACTTCAGTCGCCGCACCTACTTTAATTACTGCAACACCGCCAGCAAGTTTTGCCATGCGCTCTTGTAGTTTTTCTTTGTCGTAGTCAGAAGAAGCTTCTTCGATTTGTGCTTTGATTTGATCAACACGGCCTTTGATGTCTTTCGCTTTACCAGCGCCATCTACAACGGTTGTGTTTTCTTTAGAAACATTAATACGTTTTGCAGTACCCATGTCATCAAGTGTTGCTTTCTCTAGAGATAAGCCCACTTCTTCCGCAATTACCGTGCCGCCTGTTAATACTGCGATGTCTTGCAACATGGCTTTACGACGATCACCAAAGCCTGGAGCTTTCACCGCACAAACTTTAACAATACCGCGAATAGTGTTCACAACTAAAGTGGCTAAGGCTTCGCCTTCAACGTCTTCAGCAATGATTAATAATGGACGACCCGCTTTTGCAACACCTTCTAACAATGGTAATAACTCACGGATGTTAGAAATTTTCTTGTCGTGTAAAAGAATGAATGGGTTTTCCATGTCAGCCGTCATGCTGTCTTGGTTATTGATGAAGTATGGAGACAAGTAACCACGATCAAACTGCATACCTTCAACCACTTCAAGTTCGTTGGTTAATGCATTACCTTCTTCAACGGTAATAACACCTTCTTTACCCACTTTATCCATTGACTCAGCAATGATGTCGCCGATGGATACATCAGTGTTTGCTGAGATGCTGCCTACTTGAGCGATCGCTTTACTATCCGTACAAGGTTTAGACAATTTATGTAAACTTTCTACAGCTGCGATTACCGCTTTATCTAGGCCACGCTTGAGATCCATTGGGTTCATGCCCGCCGCAACCGCTTTCATACCTTCACGTACAATAGCTTGCGCAAGTACGGTAGCAGTAGTGGTGCCATCACCCGCGATGTCTGATGTTTGTGAAGCAACTTCCTTCACCATCTGCGCGCCCATGTTTTCAAACTTGCCTGCAAGTTCGATTTCTTTAGCAACGGATACACCATCTTTTGTTACGGTAGGTGCACCAAATGATTTATCTAATACAACATTGCGACCTTTAGGGCCTAATGTTGCTTTTACTGCGTTCGCTAGAACGTTGACACCTTGTGCCATACGCTGTCTAGCGTCTTCGCCAAAAAGTACTTCTTTTGCCATGATAATTCCTTCCTAAATTTGTTTATCTTTTACAAAATTTATTTCTTTTCGATAATGGCCATGATGTCGTCTTCACGCATCACTAATAACTCGTCACCATCTACTTTCACTGACTGACCGGAATATTGACCAAACAAAACCGTATCGCCTTTCTTCACATCTAATTTGCGAACATCGCCACTTTCAGTAATTTTTCCATTACCTACTGCAACAACTTTGCCTTTACTTGGTTTTTCTGTAGCGGAATCAGGAATTACAATGCCACCTGGGCTTGTTTTTTCCTCTTCCATACGCTTGACGACCACGCGGTCATGCAAAGGACGTAAATTCATTGACGCCTCCTAATAAGGGGTTAATTTATTAATTTTAAATAGTATTTATATGGGTGCTTTTATTGTTAGCACTCTCATTCAATGAGTGCTAATCATACGAATGAGTTTTTTGAAGTCAAGTAGTTTCTAGAAAAATCACCTTAGTGCCCAAATACACTCCGATCATTCATCTGAACGGTGAGTCACTTTACCTTCATATACATTGCCGGGCTTATTGCCTGGCGTATTTCCTGGCTCATTGCTTGAAGATGCATCGGGCGAGGAGCCTGATGGTGGCGGGCCAAAACCACCCATGTTCATCCCAGACATGGGACCAGACATAAAGTTGAAACGATTCACGATAAGGGTTGCCACAGGCCGGCGTGTGAAAGGTAGCAAACAGAAGAAACCAATCAGATCTGTGAAGAAGCCTGGCGTAAGTAATAGCGCACCTCCTATTAACAAGGCCACTCCTTCTAATATCTCATTTGCAGGCGCCCTACCTTCACTAAGTGCTTGATTAAAACGCATGTAGGTCTGTGACCCTTGGCTACGCAGTAAGGATGCGCCAATAACTGCGGTCAATACTACAAGGCCAATGGTTGGCAGCCAATCAATGATGCCTGCCACCTTAATTAACAGGTAGATTTCGATGATTGGAATCACCAAGAACAAGGCCATTAAAATTGGAAAAATACGAATTCGAACCGCCGACATATAACTTTGATTTCCGTAGCTTGAGGGCCCATTTTGTAGGGTCTATGCTGGCAATATGAGGGCACACACCTCAAACTTCAACACCCAACATGAATTCAATGATCATCGCCAATTAGAAACAAAACATGAGCTCGCCCATCCTGGTACTAACCACTTTTCCAGATATAGACACCGCTCAGCGGATGTCTCGGGAAATGGTGCAGGCAAAGCTGGCAGCTTGTGTAAATATTGCGGCTGCAGGGCAATCCATCTATATGTGGGAAGGGAAAATTTTCCAAGAAACGGAGCATATAGCCATTATTAAAACGACTGATAAATGCTACCCAGAACTTGAAAGTTATATAAAAACACAACACCCTTACGAACTTCCTGAGATTATTTCGACTCCAATAACTAACGGCTCAAAAGATTATTTAGACTGGTTAATGAACGACTTAACAAACGAACTAACAACGAAAACAACATCATGAAAATATTACGCATCTCTCTACTATTACTTTTTACCTTCATCAGCACCGTTTCTTGGGCCGATAGCCCGCTATCAAATCTTGCAGGTGAAGAAGAAGAGGAATTTTTAGATCCTGATGTCGCCTTTGTTGTAACGGCTACACAAGGTGATGGCAATACGATCAAGACCAATTGGTTAATTCAAGATGGTTACTACTTATATAAAGATAAGATTAGTGTTGCGCCAGCAGATGAATCACAACTTACGTTAGGTAATCTTCCGTTACCCAAAGGTAAAGAAAAAGAAGATGAATACTTTGGTCTTATTGTAAGCATTGATCATGAATTTAATGCCGAGATCCCTATTACAACGTTAGCGGCTAATGCCAGTAGTGTAGATTTAATTTTCAAATATCAAGGCTGCGCTAAAGCAGGACTTTGCTATCCACCGATCACTAAAAATATAACGGTAAATTTAGATTCTTCCGGTGGCGCTGCTGCTGCAGGTTCAACTAGCGGAGGGAGTGCAAACACGACTTCTGGTGGTTCTGGATCGGGTGCTGAATTTACATCTGAACAAGACAAAATAGCAAGCACACTAGCAAATGGAAGTTTTTGGTCCACTATTGCTATCTTTTTTGGCTTGGGTCTATTACTTGCGTTTACGCCTTGCGTATTTCCGATGATACCAATCCTTTCCAGCATCATCGTTGGACAAGGTAAAAATCTTTCTACATCAAAGGCATTCACCCTTTCGCTTGTTTATGTGCTCGCGATGGCAGTTACCTATACCCTTGCAGGAATGGGTGCTGGTTACTATGGCGAGAATGTACAAATTTGGTTTCAAAACCCATGGGTACTTAGCGTATTTGCTGGAATTTTTGTTTTACTCTCCCTAGCTATGTTTGGTTTTTACGAATTACAAATGCCAAGCAGCATTCAATCTAAATTGAATAACCTCAGTTCTAGTCAAGATGGTGGCACATATATAGGCGCGGGCATTATGGGTTTTCTTTCAGCCTTAATAGTCGGCCCGTGTGTCACCGCACCCTTAATAGGTGCATTGTTATATATATCTTCAACTAAAGACTATGTGTTGGGTGGCTCAGCATTGTTTGCTTTAAGCATGGGTATGGGCGCGCCACTTCTTGCCATAGGAACTTCAGCAGGAAAACTTTTACCTAAAGCGGGTGCCTGGATGGACACTGTTAAAGGAGTTTTTGGAGTACTTTTACTTGGCTTGGGCATTTGGATGCTCGATCGCATTCTCCCTGCATCTATCATTCTACTGATGACAGGCGCATTGCTAATAGTTTCCGCTATTTATATGGGTGCCTGGGATGCAATTAAAGAAGGGGCAAACGGCTGGTCTAAATTCAGCAAAGGACTAGGACTAATTGCATTTGTATATGGAGCTATTTTAGTCATAGGTGCGGCAAGTGGTGGCACCAGCTTATTACAACCTCTGCAGAAGATATCTGCTAACAATGTGCAGATGGTAAACACCACAATTTCACCTTCATCAAATGACACCAAAACATTTAAATTTGAATATTTTAAAAGTGTCGAGGACCTAGATGCACAAATAGCAAAAGCTAGCGCAGAAGGTAAACCCGTACTTGTAGATTTTTATGCAGACTGGTGCATTTATTGCAAACAATTAGACCGCGAAACTTTCCCAAACTCTAATGTACAAGCAGCACTACAAGATTTTGTATTGTTGAAAGCCGACGTAACAGATAACGATAATATCGATAAAGAGTTACTAAAAAAATTGGGTTTAATTGGCCCTCCAGCGTTATTGTTTTACGACACAAGTGGCAATGAGCATCGAAATTTCCGAATTATCACCTTCGTAGATGCCGAAAAACTCGTCTCACACATCTCTCTCTTTAAAGAATCTGGATTAGTGGCACAAAAATAATTAGATAACTATTTTCGGCTGCCTACTAGCCACAATAATTTAGTGGTTATTCGCGTGTAAGCTTTTTAAAACTCCCCCGGTCTGTTATTAATGGCATGAACTTTACGTAGTACATGCCTGTCGTATTTTGTAACTAAGCAATTAAGAACTTAAGCTATAGTGGTCAAATGGATCTCAATTTAGATACCGGAAAACTCATTGTCTTTGTAGTGGGTCTGGTGCTTTTCCTTAGCGTAGAAACATTTTTCCCCGCTCGCCCATGGCGTGGGTCGCGCTTAAAACGCATTACCTTTCATTCCGGAATTGCTGCATTAAATACTGTTACTATTCGAATTTTAGCCTATGTCCCTTTTTTACTGTGGATCGTTTATGTAGAAGAAGAAGGGTGGGGGATCTCACGCTGGCTACATTTTGTGGGTTGGACCGAGATAATTTTGTCTTTAGTGGTACTCGATTTTTTCGATTACATTTGGCACCGTGCAAATCACCGTGTAAGCATTTTATGGCGCTTCCACAAGGCCCATCATTCCGACACCGCAATGGATGTAACCACTGCACTACGATTTCATCCGACAGAGTTACTGGTTTCATCATTTATTAAAGCGCTTTGGGTCGTTATCTGGGGGCCCACCGTAGTGGCTTGGTTCCTGTTTGAGGGACTTATTAGTTTATGTGCGCAATTTCATCACAGTAATATTGATTTCCCTGATTGGATTGAACGATGGTTATCGTGGATCATCGTCACACCTCGTTTCCATGCATCGCACCATGCGGTTGACCGACGTTACGGTGATGCTAACTTTTCTACGATCTTAAGTATTTGGGATCGCGTGTTTGGCACCTATTCTCAACCCGAGAATAGCGGTGCAACCACTCAAGCAGAAGATGCTTTAGGATTACCAGAGGGACGACATCTAGTATTTTCACCTGTCGCATGGTTACTAGAGCCATTCCGTAGTGATAACTTGAACCTTAACCCAGAACAAACTGTATCCACCTTGCGTGAAAACAGAGAAACCAGCTAGCAGCCCGTAGAATGCTGTCATATAAACTTTGCCATATAGGCCAACGAACTAGGAGTATTTAACATGAACATTATGAAATTATTAGCCACTTTGCTGCTTACAATGTACTTACTTGTAGCCTGCAGTAGTGACAACCATGAACACGCAGGTGATGAAGCCGAGAAAGAACATGCCGGTGACGCTGCAGATACTAAAGAACACGCAGGCGATGAAGCTGAGAAAAAAGAACACGGTGGCGAAGCTGCAGAAGAAAAGTAGATTACACCTAAGCTCAGAAAGAATTTGAAATACAACATTTTATAAAAATGCCATTTAGGCAAACAACCAGGAGTTTGATTATGAAATTTATGAAAATATTGGCGACGCTTCTACTACTGATGACAGCACCTTTAATGGTAGCTAATGCAGGCGAGCATGCTGGCGATAAAGCCGAGAAGAAAGAGCACGGTGGTGAAGCTGCAGAAACAAAGGAACATGCAGGTGATGCTGCTGAATCTAAAGAGCACGCGGGTGATGCTGCTGAATCTAAAGAGCACGCGGGTGATGCTGCTGAGCATAAGGAACATGCAGGTGAACCGGCTGAAGAAGAGTAGCCACTAAACTGTTAACTCTCGAAAGTAATCAACATGAGAACTAATAAATGAAATTTCTAGTCACTTTAAGTGCTGGCCTAATGGTTGGATTGTTGATTGCCTTCGGAGGTAATGCTATAGGGGACACTGAATCTGCAGTTAAAAATAATGATGTGCACCCTAACTCGGACAAATCTCCTCGCAAGTATTACGTAGAAGATATTAAAGACGCCATGCTGAAGCACATTGCAGCACAAGCCGATGTCGATGGCATATTTCATTTACGTGACGATAAAACTGGGGAAATGCTCGCATTGCGATTCGTTAAAATTCATGATCCCGTACGAAAAATTAACAGTAGCACCTATTTTGCCTGCACTGATTTTCATGTCGTAGGAGAGTCTAAGAAATTATTTGATCTAGACTTCTGGATGAACCCTGTAACAGGTGAACTTAAAATTTATGACACCAAGGTGCACAAAGAACCTCGCAAGTCGCTACTCTATGGTTGGTATAAACAACCCCGCTATACCTTTGTGAACGATCGCGTTATTTCACTCTATTAATTAAATTTGTTTTCGCGCTAGATACATCTCGTGCGCCTATATTCAAGAAAGCTGACTATAGTCCGCACAAGCGGTCGATATTAAGCATTAAACGGTATAAATACCTGATCATATTAAGTTAAACCCTTGATAAGGTAATCACTGTTCAATTACATGGATGTAAGAACATGAATGCCCAAACAAATCGACGATCTGGTAAAGATCGTAGAGTAGCTAACTCAAATGTGTCTTTCCCATTGCGCGACAGCAATGGAATAATTGTCGCTATGAATCGACGCGTCAGCTGCGATCGTAGAACGGAAGGCTTGGAACTCACCGAGACCAACCTACCAAAAAAAGTCTTTCAGGCGATATTTAAAGAATATCAAAAGTTGGATTCATGATTATGCAAAGACGCTACACACAATTCATAAGCGTGCTTTGCTTTATGCTGTTAACGCTAACAAGCTATGCATCCGAGAATGTTCGCACTATCGAACCACTTATCATTCAGCCCGTACCCGTAGAGGTTGTTTTGTTATGTCCTGAAGGCAGTCAACATGAAGGCGAACTTGTACCTAAATGGGTTACAAGTGATGAAGCTACTGAATTCTTTTGCAATGACTCCACAGAAGAAACAGAAGTTGGCGAATAATTAAATGGGCTGAAAATATAGGCTTATTGCACTTAAATATACATATGGAAATGTTTCATGAAAGACAATAACAATCGAATTGTTTACCGCGAAGGCCAAAAGTGGATTAATCATCGAACCGATGGCCGCGGGCCTGATACCAGTCATTACAAACTGGACATGGCCATTCAGCGCGCTACTCGGTGTATTCAAAAATTTGGCGATGGCCAACTTAAGGTTAGAGACGAAAATGATGACACGATGGTCAACTTAGTCATCGATAAACTCTAAAGTAGTAAGCGCAAGGACGATGTGCAGGATGCACAAGTGTCGCGGGAGACACAACTGCATGGATGCAGGAGATAGAGTAACGCAGGAGCATATTTATACCGGCCAATAGCGGTCATTGAATTTGTAGTTGACTCGTTTTCAATTTAATCGCTTGCGAATAGCCCTTGCACAAATATAAACCCCTAATCCTATTAGCAACACACCTGAAATAACGAGTCTAGGTTCCAAGAACAATATTAGCCAAACCGGTAATTTATCACGGGCTAGATACAAAGGAAGATAAACAAGCAGGCTTAGCGAACTAGTCAGTACAATAACTAAACTTTTTGATACATCCTCAGATACCGAAGTAATTAGATCATTGTTTTTCAACTCATTACTCTTGCATATGTGTATCTAACTATTTTTAACGTATCTATTTTATGTCTGCTTCCGGCCAGAAGCGGACATTTTACTTTTTCTTTTTTAGCACTTCTTTCAATTTATCTTCGGCAGTCTCTAGTTCTTTTTCTAATAGCGAAACTCGATCATGGTACTTCTGCGATAATCGAGTTTTATTACCAGTCAGAGCGCCAATCGTACCAAGTCGCTCACCAGCTTGTGGTGTTTTTCCTTTCTCTAAAGCTTCTTTTTTCTTAGTTACTTCTAGTCTTGCCTCTTTAATTTCAGCAGTACGCTCTTCCCTATCACTCATTCTTTCTTTAATTCGATTAGTTACACTATCATGCTGCTGTTTTATCTCGTTTTGCTTAGCTTTAATTTGAAGCGGAGGGATAGTGTTAGCTTCATTTACCTCTATTACTTCAATGTTGTTTGAATTGTTTGGCGGGTTAGATGTGTAAACGACTTTGCCGTTTTCATCCACATATTTATATACTTTAGTTTCTGAATGTGCGACTAAATAGTACACATGGAAGCTAATAACTATTATTACAACACTAAGCCAATTATTCACTAAACCTCCAATTCTGTAACTAGACTATAAATAACCTTATTAGCTATGAAGATTAATTTTAGATGCCTATTTCACAATTTGATGTTTAATAACAGCATTATTTTTGTTTGCAAAATGTCCGCTTTGGGTCGAACGCGGTCATTCTAAATGTAACTCTTACATGCTTTTCCCATCACCCAAGAAACGCTCCATTACACTCATTGATTAGTTAGTTCTTTGCCTCAAAATCATCTTCCCTAAGCTTGGCGGAACCATCTTCTTGCAAGACCCATAATTCTTTATGAATTACACCCTTTGCTTTATTCATTTTCCATTCAGAAGTTAGCAGTGCACTGGTCTCATTAATCACTTCAATTTTGAGGTTGATGTATTCAACATCTGAAAATCCATCTTCAATTAGTTGTTGCCAAAAGCTTTGTATTTCGACAACACCAGTAAAAGTACCAAACGGTCGTGCATGCATAACCGCATTATTTTCATATTGTTCTGCACAACCTTTTGCATCACCAGAATTAAAAGCAGATTTCCATTGGGCACTGGCCTTACGTACTGCATTTAATACCGTCTCACTCATACCATTAGTTACCATTTTTAGTAGACATAGGAACTAAATCTCCTTTAATTCCAGCAGAATTATTCCATAACTCCTTAAGCCGATTATCTCGACCACAGGCAAAACGGTAATATTTATATCTCACTGGATTCTTTTGATAATAATTCTGATGATAATCTTCTGCCGGATAAAACTTTTTAGCCGCAACAACATCAGTAACTACCTCTTCCTTAAAGTAACCTGAGTCGACTAAATCTTTCTTTGAAGCTGATGCTAATTTTTTTTGTTCATCACTGTTGTAGAAAATTGCGGTGCGGTAACTTTCTCCTTTGTCACAAAACTGTCCATGTGCATCAAGCGGATCAACGTTATGCCAAAAAACATTTAATAACGTTGCGTAATCAATCTTGCTTGGATCGTAGGTTACTTCCAATGCCTCGAAATGTCCGGTGGTATCAGACGACACTTGTTTGTAGGTTGGGTTTCAGTGTGCCCACCGGTATAACCAGAAGTAGTTTCTATAACACCTGCTAGTTTATCGAACGGTGGCTCCATGCACCAAAAACATCCACCTGCAAAAACTGCAGTGGTTGTTTGCTTATTGGTCTCAGCCGAGGCTTGCATTTTTCCTGCAAATAACCAGCTACCCATTAAAATCAGCGCTACTGCTAGTATCGTCCAGCGAAAGTTTTTAAATATGAGGGACATTTTGTATCTTAAATTAAAGGACATGGCTTTAGTATGACAGCCAAACCAGGCCGGATATTACAAGTTAGACGGATCAGCAGGCTATTATTTTTTTGAAAGGTCATATATTACTAAATTCCATTAAATTACATGAAATTAAGTATAACTTCTTTGAAATTCTAAAAATTAGTAATTTAACAATAAATAGAGTGGATTTAACTGCTTTTTCATGTAGACTCGAAAAATAACTAAGATACTTGCAAGTTAACTACAATTAGCGGCAAGTTAATAACAAATTTATGCATAAGCTCTTACTCTTAAACGGTCCTAACCTAAATCTGCTCGGTCAACGCGAGCCCGAAGTATATGGCCATGAAACACTAGCGGATGTGGTGCAGCGTGCACATGATGCCGCTAAAGCGCATGGTTATCCTCTACAACACTTTCAGAGCAATGCAGAGCACGAATTAGTAAATCGTATTCATCAAGCCAAGGTGGATGACGTGGATATGATTATATTTAACCCCGGCGCATTTACACACACCAGTATCGCGCTACGCGATGCACTCCTTGGTGTAAGCATTCCCTTTATCGAATTGCATTTATCTAACGTGTTTGCACGTGAAGAGTTTCGTCAGCATTCATTTTTATCCGATATAGCGGTAGGCGTGATATCGGGCATGGGCGCTAAAGGTTATGAGCTAGCTGTTGAGGCTGCACATAACAAACTTACTTCTAAATAACGTAAGCATCAAAAAGTTAAAAAGAAAATAATTAATAAAGAAATTAATAAAGAGTAGATCATGGATATACGCAAAGTTAAAAAACTAATCGAATTACTGGATGAATCGGGTGTAGCCGAAATAGAAATTAAAGAAGGCGAAGAATCGGTACGTATTAGTCGCGGGGTTGCAAACAATCAAGTAATGATTCCCCAAGCTATGGCGGCGCCACTTGCTCCAGTGCCTGCGGTTGCTGCTGAAGCGCCAGTAGTTGATGCACAAGATGCTGTACCAAGTGGGCATAGTGTGAATTCGCCTATGGTAGGCACATTTTATGAAGCTGCAGCTCCCGGACAACCCTCTTTTGTTGAAGTGGGCCAGTCTGTAAAAGTCGGTGAAACGCTTTGTATTATCGAAGCCATGAAAATGCTTAACCAAATAGAAGCAGACAAATCAGGCGTTATTAAAGCTAAGCTAGTTGATAATGCGCAACCTGTAGAATTTGGCCAAGCGTTATTTATCATCGAATGATTAAGTAAGCTTAAATTACTCAACCCAAAATAATTAAATTCTTATGCTTGAAAAAGTTGTAATAGCCAACCGCGGCGAAATTGCACTGCGTATATTGCGCGCTTGTCGCGATATGGAAGTCAAAACCGTTGCGGTACACTCAGAAGCTGATCGAGATTTAATGCATGTTGGTATGGCTGATGAATCGGTTTGTATTGGTCCTGCTTCTTCGCTTGATAGCTACTTAAACATCCCTGCCATTCTCAGTGCCGCAGAAGTAACTGATGCCACGGCTATTCATCCTGGTTATGGCTTCTTATCAGAGAATGCAGAATTTGCCGAAGTCGTCGAATCGAGCGGTTTTGTATTTATTGGGCCAAAGTCTGAAACGATTCGCATGATGGGCGACAAAATCGCAGCAAAAAAGGCCATGGAGAAAGCGGGCGTTCCATGCGTGCCGGGTACCAATGAATCACTTAGTGAAGACATGGATCGGGCAAAAGAAATCGCTCGAGAAATCGGTTATCCCGTTATGGTGAAAGCTGCCGGTGGTGGTGGTGGACGAGGCATGCGCGTTGTGGAAGCCGAAGAAGACTTAGTCGAAGCCATCTCTATTACTCGTAATGAAGCAGGCGCTGCATTCAATGATGATCGTTTATTTATAGAAAAATTTCTGCAAAATCCACGTCATGTTGAATTCCAAGTATTAGCGGACGAACATGGTAATGCGATCCATTTGTGTGAACGTGACTGTTCTATGCAACGCCGTAATCAAAAAGTAATTGAAGAAGCGCCTGCATTTGGCATTACTCCCGAACAACGCGAAAGGATTGGCGCAAGCATTACTGAAGCCTGTCGACAAATAGGTTATCGAGGCGCAGGTACGTTTGAATTTTTATATGCTAATGGTGAGTTCTATTTCATCGAGATGAATACTCGCGTTCAGGTAGAGCACCCCGTTACAGAAATGATTACTGGCATTGATATCGTCAAGCAACAACTGTTAATTGCAGCAGGCGAAAAACTCACGTTTACTCAAGACGACATCAAAATTCGTGGGCATGCCATTGAATGTCGGATTAATGCCGAAGACCCATACACCTTTCTTCCTTGCCCTGGCAAAGTCACTCATTTTCATTGTCCTGGTGGACCTGGCATACGAGTAGACACACACTTGTACAATGGTTATACCGTTCCTCCTTATTATGATTCCATGATCGGCAAATTACTTGCTATTGGCCATAGTCGAGAAGGCGCCATGACCAGGATGCGTGGAGCACTACATGAAATCGTGATTGAGGGTATCGTCACTAACGTTCCTTTATTACAAGATCTAATGCTGGACGAAGTGTATGTTAACGAGCAACACAATATTCATTACCTCGAGTCTAAACTTTCTACATAACCAGCTTTATTTTAGAACCAACAACACTTTATTGTGTTTGAAATTAGTTTACGTCTCGAACGTCATCAATACCTCGCCACTGAGATCCTGCTCGATGAACTTGGCGCTGTGTCAATCAGTACTGTAGATGCAGAAGATTGCCCTATTTTCGTTGAGGAAGTGGATACCACACCACTTTGGCAACACATCACACTAAGCGCATTGTTTGTAGAAGATATCGAAATAGAAACATTGCAAAAACCTATTGAGGAAGCCTTAACGGCTTCCGTTGAGCTCAGTAAGCGGCCAATACAAGATCAAGACTGGCAAAAAATATGGATGCAAAACTTGCGGCCTATGCAGTTTAGTGATCGCTTATGGGTATGTCCTAGCTGGATGACATGCCCAGATCCATTTGCAGTTAATATTCAACTCGACCCTGGCTTAGCCTTCGGCACCGGCACGCATCCAACAACAGAATTGTGCTTGCAATGGCTAGCCGATTACCCGTTATTAGATAAATCCGTAATGGATTTTGGATGTGGCTCTGGAATTCTTGCCATTGCCGCATATTACCTAGGCGCCAAACACATTGTAGCCATCGATCATGACCCACAAGCCGTACAAGCAACTCTTTTAAACGCTAGTAAAAATAATGTGGATGAGAAAAGATTACATACATTGTTAGCAGACAGCCCACCACAGCAAACCTGCGATGTATTAATTGCCAACGTCCTGTTATTACCCTTACTAAAATATAGTGCAGACTTCGCCAAAGTCATGTCACCTACTAGCAAAATAATTTTATCCGGTATACTCGAACAACAGCTTGACCAAATAAAGCAGGTATATGAACCCACTTTTAAGTTCGATACTATTCACTCGAAAAATAAATGGTTATTAATTGAAGCTTCTCTAAGTTAAATTTAAAGTTAATCTATAAAGTTATAGTTCTTACTTAACAATGTATACCAAATGCCCAGAGTGTCGTGCTGTATTTCGTGTCACCACTGAACAACTCCATATGGCAGAGGGTTTAGTTAGATGCGGAATTTGTGATTCTGTTTTTAATGGTAGCGATCATATAGAAAAAGATCACAATCCCAATGCAACCACCCCAGAACCTTGGCATCCAGAAAACAACCAAGACTTTAACGATGACCCATGGCCCAGCGACGATACAAATACTGAAGCGGGCGATGCAGAGGCTCTTGAGTTTGAGCAGCAAAGCGATGATGACGCATTAACGGATGCAGAAAGAATTCCAACTGTTATTCGCGATGACTTTGGCGGCAATATACTCACTAAAACAAATAGCCCTATTCAAATTGCTGTTTTTACATTAGGTGCTATTGGCTTGGCGCTATTTTTTCTCGGACAAATTAATTACTGGCAAAATATAGAGATTCTGCCTCGCGTTTGGGTAAATGGTTTTTGTAATACTGTCGGCTGTGGCGAAAACAATCAACGTGATTTAAACGCAATTAAAATTCTCAACCGTAATATATATACACATCCGAACGTAAAAGAAGCGTTAATGATAACTACCTCTTTTGTAAACCAGGGCCGGTTAGCGCAAGCTTATCCATTGTTAGAGATCACATTACTCGACACCCATGGAAAAATTGTTGCCGTACGTCGCTTTAGCCCAAAAGACTACCTTGTTAATAAATCACTTGCGGATACACTTATGCCCACAGATCAACCGGTAGGCGCACGCCTAGAAGTGTTAGATCCTGGCAATAAAGTGATCGCATATGAATTCGAATTCCACTAAACATTCTGTTAACTATAAGCCCTTGAAAATAGGGCCATATACACTTTCTAGTAACGTGTTGTTAGCCCCTATGGCAGGCATTACAGATAGCGTATATCGCAATATTTGTATGCAACAAGGCGCCGCTGCAACGGTAGCTGAAATGCTTACCTCAGATATTGCACAGTGGAAAAGCAATAAAAGTTCGCAACGCATTATCAAACCTACCGATCCTGAACCACGCATTGTGCAAATTTCAGGAACGCAACCACAAATTATGGCAACTGCTGCAAAACTTTGTATCGACAAAGGCGCGCAAATTATTGATATCAATATGGGTTGTCCTGCAAAAAAAGTTTGTAAAAGTAATGCAGGTTCAGCCCTGTTAGCCGACGAAAAAAATGTTGGCGACATTTTAGAAGCGGTAGTTAATGCAGTAGATGCACCAGTTACGCTAAAGATACGTACCGGTATAACCCCCAAACAACGCAATGCAATAAACATTGCAAAAATAGCTGAATCTTCAGGCATACAATCGCTTGCCATACATGGACGCACACGTCAATGCATGTATAAGGGCAATGCTGAATACAACACAATAAAATCTGTAAAAAATATTGTGTCAATTCCAGTAATTGCAAACGGTGATATTAATTCACCACAAACTGCAAAAAAGGTCTTGGCTTTTACTGGAGCAAATGCGATTATGATTGGAAGAGCGGCGCAAGGTAATCCTTGGATATTTAATCAAGTAAATTACCTATTACAAAATAAAAAGACGTTGCCTACACCCTCATTGGAAGAAATCGAAAGCGTAGTACTCACTCACATAGTTGGGTTGTATTCGCATTATGGAATTAACGTGGGAGTACGTGTTGCTCGAAAACATATCACTTGGTACTTAAAAAATTATAAAGGCTATGCGATATATAAAGATTTGTTGTTGAAAGCAGATTGCCCACAGCAACAACAAAAATACTTAAAAGAATTCTTTAAAAATCAGCATACAAACATAACGGAGTTAGCCGCATGAATGCATCATTTTCTACAGCACAAGTAGCCACTTTACATCAAGAGCGTCGCAAGTCGCCTTTGCGTGACAATGTAAAAAATTCGTTACGCCTTTACTTAAACTCTTTAAGTGGTCACGAGCCTGAAGAGCTGTATAAAATGTTTACTGAAGAAGTAGAGCGACCGCTACTTGAATCGGTAATGGAATACTGCAATGGCAACCAAACCAAAGCTGCCAGATGCCTAGGACTCAACCGCGGTACGCTACGCAAAAAACTTAAATTATACGGCCTAAACTAGTAGGCCAACTGCACTAACCCTCGAATTAAATTAGATCTTTTCCCTGGCTATTCCTAGTTGGCAAATATAGGGCCACAAACTGTTCGGCGTGCCTTAATCAGCGTTTCCGATAAGACCGGCATCGTTGATTTCGCGCGCGAGTTAAGTAAATTAAAAATTGAGTTGCTATCTACCGGCGGCACCGCCAAATTAATTAGTGAAAATGGAATTTCTGTAACAGAAGTATCCGACCACACTGGCTTTCCCGAAATGATGGATGGCCGGGTTAAAACATTACACCCTAAAATTCATGGCGGTATACTGGGGCGTCGTGGGATTGATGATGAGGTCATGCAACAACATGATATTCCGCCAATAGATTTAGTGGTCATTAATTTATACCCATTCGCCGCTACAGTAGCGAATCCGGACTGCTCACTAGAAGATGCGATTGAAAATATCGATATTGGTGGACCCACCATGTTACGTGCAGCAGCCAAAAATCATCAGCATGTTGCAGTTGTAGTTAATCCTGCAGATTATGTAACGATACTAGATAAGCTCAATAGTAACGATTGTGTATTAGATGATGAGCTGCGCTTTGATCTTGCAGTTAAAACCTTTGAGCACACCTCACAATACGACGGCATGATTGCAAACTATTTAGGCAAGAAATTACCGAATAGTGACGAAATCTTTCCTCGCACGCTTAATCTTCAGTTTCAACAATCACAGGTTCTACGCTACGGAGAGAATCCACATCAGCGTGGTGCATTTTACATAGAAGAAGGTGTGCTCGAACCTAGTGTTGCAACCTCAAATGTTATTCAGGGCAAAGAGCTTTCATATAATAACGTTGCAGACACTGATGCTGCATTAGAATGTGTGCGACAGTTTACAACCCCTGCATGTGTAATCGTTAAACATGCCAATCCTTGCGGCGTTGCAACTGCAGATACTATTTTACAAGCCTATGAGCTTGCTTATCAAACGGATCCTACATCCGCATTTGGAGGCATCATTGCCTTCAACCAAGCCTTAGACGCAGACACTGCTAAGGCCATTATTGATCGTCAGTTTGTTGAAGTTTTAATTGCACCCACTATTCCAGATGAAACTCGTAAAGTTTTAGCAGATAAAAAAAATGTTCGCGTACTTGAATGCGGAGCGTGGGACGGCACCTTTGAGTCGTTTGACTACAAACGCGTCATTGGCGGCCTATTAGTACAAGACCGAGACTTAGGAGTTATCAAAAAAGATGATCTAAAAATTGTTTCTAAACGCCAACCTACTGAACAAGAACTCACTGACCTCTTATTTGCATGGAAGGTAGTTAAGTTTGTTAAATCTAATGCCATCGTCTATGTACGCAATCAACAAACTATTGGTGTAGGTGCAGGTCAAATGAGTCGTATTTATTCTGCTCGCATCGCTGCGATTAAAGCCCAGGATGTTAACTTAGTAGTTGCAGGATCGGTTATGGCTTCAGATGCATTTTTTCCTTTTAGAGATGCCATCGATGCAGCACATGAGAATGGAATTACAGCGATCATCCATCCGGGTGGCTCTATTAATGATAAAGATGTGATTGAGGCGGTTGATGAGCTTGGCATGGCAATGGTGTTAACCAACATGCGACACTTCCGTCATTAATTTGAGCTGACCTTTTGTAACGCGTATTTACATGGATGTACTGTATGCAAGTATTGCAGGAGCAACAACTAGCCGAACAATATCTCTAGCTCAAATACTTAATAAACTGACCTAGAGAATCTAAATACCACATGGCGCTTATTACTCAAATTATCAGCATCATGTTCCCGATTGTTGCGATCGTGGCAGTGGGCGCTGTATTAGGGCGCACTTCAAAGCTAGAAATGCGTACCGCAAACCATCTTAATTTAGATGTATTTGTGCCGGCATTGGTTTTTTCTTCTCTAAGTGACAAAACTTTTTCACTAGCGCCACATATATCATTGGCCCTAGCTGGGTTAGCAATTGTTCTACTCGCTGGTGTCATAGCCTTTTTGATTTCTAAACTCACCCATTATCCTTTACGCACGATCGCACCTCCGATGATGTTTCATAATGCGGGCAATGTTGGTTTACCCATCATGAGCCTTGCGTTTGGTAAGCCTGGTTTGGTTACTGGCTTGGTTTTATTTTTAGTAGGTAACCTGCTGCACTATGGCCTAGGCACATATATTCTAAGTGCAGGACAGGGCATCAAGGTTCTGTTGCGACAAACTGTAATTTGGGCGGCTATCGTCGCATTAGCCATCAACGTATCACCTATCGTGATTCCTGAAAGCGCCATGCTACCCATCACCATGCTTGGTCAAATAGCTATTCCATTAATGTTATTTTCATTAGGCGTTCGCATAGCATCGATCGACTTACAAGAATGGAAAATAGGCTTACTGTTTGCAGTGCTAACTCCAACGGTAGGATTCTGCATTGCCTTCGCATTAGTAATGTTATTTGACTTCACTGCAATACAGGCAGGCTCTTTACTTCTCTTTGGCACCTTACCCCCTGCGGTAATGAATTTTTTATTTGCAGAAAGATTTAATCAGCAACCGAAGTCCGTTGCATCTATAGTGTTACTCGGCAACCTATTCGCTATGATTACTTTGCCTATAGCTCTAGCCTACGTGCTAACAAATTATTCCTAATTTTATTGCCAGATTTATAACCAAAAATAATACTAGATACATTAAATGAAAATACTCGTCATTGGCGGCGGCGGCCGCGAACATGCATTGGCATGGAAATTAAGTCAGTCTCCTAGCGTTACTAAAATTTTTGTAGCACCTGGAAATGCAGGCACCGCAGTTGAAACCAAAACTGAAAATATTGCTATCGATGTAGAAAATATTTCTGAACTGAAATCTTTTGCAAAACAAGAAAAAATTGATCTCACAATAGTCGGCCCAGAGGCTCCTTTAGTAGCAGGTATTGTTGATGAATTTAACCCATCATCACTACCCATCTATGGTCCCACCGCTGCAACTGCGCAACTAGAAGGCTCTAAAGCCTTTGCTAAACAATTCATGCAGCAAAACGGTATCCCAACCGGTGGCTACGCAGTTTTTACTAATTACCAAGAAGCCGAAGATTTTATTTCCTCGCAATCTTTCCCAATCGTTATCAAAGCGGATGGTTTAGCCGCTGGCAAAGGTGTTGTAATTGCACAAAACAAACAAGAAGCCTTGCAATGCGCTGAACACATGCTCAGTGGCTCAAGTTTTGGCAATGCAGGACATCGCATTGTGGTGGAAGAGTTTATCCAAGGTGAAGAAGCGAGTTTTATTTGTATGGTGGATGGTAAAAACATTTTGCCACTCGCTAGCTCACAAGATCACAAAGCACGAGACGATGGTGACCAAGGACCGAACACCGGCGGCATGGGCGCATACTCTCCAGCACCCATAGTAGACACGGCTATGCATCAAAAAATATTAGATCAAGTGATTACACCCGTTGTGAATGGATTTGCTAAGCAAGGTACTCCCTATGTCGGTTTCTTATATGCCGGTCTGATGATCGGCGAGGACTTAACGCCCAAGGTACTGGAATTTAATTGCCGGTTTGGTGATCCTGAAACCCAACCGATACTCATGCGCATGCAATCAGATTTTGCTGAACTGTGTTTAGCGGGAGCAAATCAACAATTAGATCAACACACGATTAAGTGGGATACTCGCGTTGCATTAGGTGTCGTGCTTGCAGCAGGAGGATATCCTGAAAATTACAAAAAAGGTGAAATCATCCAAGGTTTACCTGAAGATTCTGCAACACAAAAAGTGTTTCACGCTGGCACCAAAATAGATGATGGCAATGTTGTAACCAATGGCGGTCGTGTATTATGCGCAACCGCACTTGGAGACAATATTACGGAGGCTCAAAAGCTTGCCTACAAAGTTGTAAAAAAAATAAACTGGCCGAATATGTTTTATAGAAATGATATCGGTTATCGTGCCATTAAAAAATAATTATTGAGCGCTTACTCAATTATTATTAGCAACTTGCCCTTACTAATATAACTTTTGTTAAACAAATATTTATTGCATTTTAAGCTATTTATAGCATTCACAACCTTTCTCGCTAACTTTAACGCGACGCATTATCCAAGCAGCTCACCGTTTACTTATATTTAAGTGCTCTAATATAGCCATAAGCCTTTACTTACATTGACAGTTATTATAAATCACTTATATTGAGTAGAAATAATAAATAAATACATATATTTACATTTATAATTGATCAACTGCTCAACAATTATTTAATTGCTGAGCGACAAATTAATGTCATAGGGGATGATTGCTATGGGGCGGCAACCGGCTTTTGAGCGGGATGATGTGCTTGATAAAGCATCGCAAGTTTTTTTGCGTAATGGTTTTCAACGTACCACCATAAAAGACATCACTAAAGCTACCGGCTTGCAGCCTGGCAGCATCTATTCTGCTTTTGAAAACAAATCAGGTTTATATACGGAAGTTATTGAGTACTACACAAAACGCCAAGTTGCGTATTTGGATGCCTGTGATGAACAAAATGACAACTGCCTAGACGCATTAAAAGCTTTTTTCAAAATGACGGGAGATAGCATGTCGAACCGCACTCCCGATGCACACTGCCTACTCGTCTACGGCGCATTTGAGATACCCGACGATGAAAAAGAATTACGTTACTATGTACAGTTAAAGCTTCAAGAAATTGAATCACGCATTTATGTACTATTAGTTAAAGCACAAAAGAATAGCGAAATTATATGTGAAGAAAATCCTATTGAGTTAGCACGCTTTTTAATGACTTTGTTATTTGGGCATCGAGTACTGGCACAATTGCATGCGAGTCCCGAGACCATTGACAATACAATTGATAGGGTGTTTCAGGTTTTAGCGTTTAAAAGCCACCAGCAGAAAGCCTAGCATCTAATAGAAACGTTATTTATGAGCGTTTCATCAAGACTTGTACCTTACGACCTTTTCATCGCATCAAAAAATTCATTATTAGTCTTGGAAGATTGCATACGCGCTAGCATGAAATCAATCGCTTCGATCTCATCCATAGGATGTAAGAACTTGCGCAATACCCATATTTTGGCTAACTCATCCTTATCGGTGATTAATTCTTCACGACGCGTGCCTGAACGATTAATGTTAATCGCTGGGAATACACGTTTTTCTGCAATGCGGCGGTCCATATGGATTTCCATATTACCGGTGCCTTTAAATTCTTCGTAGATCACTTCATCCATCTTAGAACCCGTTTCTACTAGCGCAGTTGCAATTATGGTAAGACTGCCACCTTCTTCAATATTTCTCGCAGCACCAAAAAATCGTTTTGGCCTTTGTAATGCGTTGGCATCCACACCACCAGTTAACACCTTACCTGATGCAGGAACCACCGTGTTATAGGCGCGTGCAAGACGTGTAATCGAGTCCAGCAGAATCACAACATCTTTCTTGTGTTCCACTAAGCGCTTCGCTTTTTCAATGACCATTTCAGCAACTTGCACATGACGACTAGCGGGTTCATCAAAAGTACTGGATACCACCTCACCCTGCACCATACGTGACATTTCGGTGACCTCTTCCGGTCTTTCGTCGATTAGTAATACGATGAGAAAACACTCAGGCTGATTGGTTGTAATACTCTGCGCAATGTTTTGCAGCATCAACGTTTTACCAGCCTTAGGTGGTGAAACAATCAAACCGCGCTGACCCTTTCCAATCGGCGCACAGATATCAATAATTCGTGCAGTAATATCTTCAGTGCTGCCATTGCCGCGTTCAAGCTTCAAACGCTCATCCGGATGTAATGGAGTTAAATTTTCAAATAAGATTTTGCGCTTAGCATTTTCAGGTTTGTCGAAGTTAATCTTGTCCACTTTAAGCATAGCAAAATAACGTTCGCTATCTTTTGGTGGACGAATTTTCCCTGAAACGGTATCGCCAGTACGCAAGCCAAATCTGCGAATCTGGCTAGGGGAAACATATATGTCATCTGGCCCAGCAAGATATGAACAATCCGCAGAACGTAAAAATCCAAAACCATCTTGCAGAATCTCTAATACACCATCACCGAGAATATCTTCACCATTCTTGGCATGCGCTTTAAGAATTGAAAATATAATGTCTTGCTTACGTGATCGCGACAAATTGTCGATTTTCATATCCGCAGCAATATCAATCAATTCAGCAGCTGGTTTTATTTTTAGTTCGGTTAAATTCATAGCATATAAGTCTGTTGGTTAAATAGGTAAAGGATGATTTTTGCAGCAATGCAATCGTTCATTGCTTGCATTTTTTATAACGCTTATGGAACGTTATCTAAGAAATATCTAGTAAGTTTTTTGGTAAATTTTTTGGGAAAATTTATGAAAAATTACTAGACGAGTAATCTAGTACGGTTGGTATTTATTTTTAGTTTGTATTAATTATTTAGGTGAAATGAAGATTATGCGAAAGGTTTAAATTCTTGGTAAATATTTTGGTTAAATGCTTTGATCAATAAACGCCGTTAACTGTGATTTTGATAATGCACCGACTTTAGTCGCTTCGGCATTACCATCTTTGAAAATCATTAATGTTGGTATCCCACGAATACCATACTTTGGTGGTGTATTTGGATTGTCATCGATATTAAGCTTGGTAATTTTAAGCTTGCCTTCATAATCGCCAGCAATCTCATCCAGAAGTGGGGCAATCATCTTGCATGGGCCACACCATTCTGCCCAATAATCAACTAACACAGGTTGCTCGCTGTTTAATACTTCTTCTTCAAAACTGTCATCAGTAACGTGACAAATACTTTCGCTCACTTAGTAAAACTCCGATTGATTAAAAAATTTGTTTGAAAACTCGAACACCTGGAATGGCGCTCTCAAGGGGGTCAAAAGTAGATAGCTGTATTTTTATGCATTCTTAATATGATTACAAGCCTTTACTGGCCAGCATGGCAAATATGGCTAAATTTACCGATAAATGCCGTGTTTTCACAATAGTATGGCTGTAAACGGTGAAATTTTAGCCTAAGTTGCACCCTTCCTAATGCAGATTTTCGTGAATGCCACGCTCGACATTTTATTGACATACACAGAATATGCTATCAAAAACCTAGCGGCTTATTCATAATTCACGCGAATATTCTAATCAACAATAGCAAATGAAAAACTTAGCGATATGCGTATTAGGGGGAACAGGCTTTGTAGGTAGTCACCTATGCGCTGAACTGGTTAAACGTGGTCACCAAGTAAAGGTATTGACTCGGCAGCGTGAACGACACAGAGACTTATTAGTGCTGCCTTCTTTAGAGCTGAACCAAGCAAATGTTCATAATGAAAGAGATTTAAAACTACACTTTGAAAATTGCGATGCAGTGGTTAACTTAGTGGGCATCCTCAATGAGAAAGGGCGCGATGGTAATGGCTTCCATGTGGCGCATGTAGAACTCGCCCGCAAAGTTATTACTATGTGTTCTACCTGCAAGGTACCGAGACTTCTACATATGAGCGCCTTGAACGCAAGCCCAGATGAAAAGAGCTTTTATTTGCGTACCAAAGGTGAAGCTGAAAATTATGTACACACCTTTGCAGCAAATAAAATTGCAGTGACTAGTTTCAGACCATCAGTGATATTTGGCGCTGAAGACTCATTTACTAATCGCTTTGCTAGTATCCTTAAGCTCACCCCAATAGTATTTCCTCTCGCCTGTGCAAATACTAAATTTGCACCCGTATATGTTGATGATGTAGTTCAAGTAATGGCAGATGCGCTCACTGACAAGCGGACATTTGAGCAAAGAATTAATCTATGTGGTCCGAAACAATACAGTCTAAAAGTATTAGTAAAGTATGTAGCAAATATGAGCAACTTGCGAAGAACTGTTTTTGGCTTACCTAACTGGGCTTCCAAATTACAAGCTGGCATCCTTGAATTTATACCAGGCAAACCTTTTTCCATTGACAACTATCGCTCGTTACAAAAAGATAGCGTATGCACTGATGCTAAGCTTTGCCCTACAGCTTTAGAATCTATTGTGCCGGGCTATCTCCAAAATATACCTGGGTACAAACAGTTTCGAGCTAAGCGCTCAACTTAATAAATTACTATTGGCATACTTCAGTAGTATGCAGTGTTGTTACACGCTGTTCTTCTGGCAGTTCCGCAATCATTTCAACATAACCATAAAACCTAACAAGATTATTCCCACACAATCCGAAAATTCTTCGAAACGAAGGCACCAGTTCACGATATAAAGAAATTGCTCCTAGTTGCGCATTATTTAATGGCCCCGCCATCCATTTAGAGTATCTAGCAATTTGATTATTCTCACTACTCAGAACTGCAAATTTTCTTCTCATTTCAGAGATTAGGATTTCCTTTTCAGCTTGCATTTTTTCGATGTCATATTCATGTAGATATAACAATTCAAATTCGTCACGACTGTTTTTAACAAACTCAGAAAAAATCGATTTTTGTAGCAGCCAATCATCATAACGTTGTACCTCTTGCCCGCGGAATTGCTGCTGCAACCACTCCTGCACGCCAATTTCCTCCACTGCAGTAGCAAAAGCTTCATTAAATGCACCGTCACCCTTTAGATAAAACTGCTGGTGGGCGAGCTCATGAAAAATATACGCAGCCGTCACAATTTCTCCCCTATCCAACATGCTGCTCAATAATGGGCCATCAAACCATCCTAGTGTGGAATAGGCCGGCACGCCGGCGACATATACATCAAAACCTTGTCCAGATAGTTGTTCGGCATAACTATTTGCTTCAATCTCATCAAAATAACCTCGGTACGGAACACAGCCCACCACCAAAAAGCACCACTGCTGCAGATTGCTAGAAAACTCAGGAGCTGCAAATACATTCCATGTGACAAAGGGCTTATCTAGCTGAACGTAACTACGGTAGCTATCATTGTCAGGTAATTTCAACCTGTCACTAGCAAATGAGCGTAACTCTTCTACCAGATTTAATTGCGTTATTAGTTTCTCGTCTCGCGCAGGATCGTTTACGATATCGGCAATATGCTCACGCTTTGAAATTAATTTAAAATGCCCCGAAATAGACTGATGGTAATAATCAATCGTGCTACATCCTGAAACACATACCAATAGCAGCACTGCAGTGCTTGCTCGTCCCATAAGCTTTATCATGCTTTTACGTTATCACACTTACAATTTCTGACAATGGAAGTTTATTTAGTCGGCGGCGCAGTACGCGATGAACTTTTAGGTATCCCAGTTACCGAACGTGACTGGGTAGTCATCGGCGCAAGTCCTGAAGACATGGAAGCTAAAGGTTATAAAGCTGTTGGCAAAGACTTTCCAGTATTTTTACATCCACAGAGCAAAGAAGAATATGCCTTGGCTCGTACTGAAAGGAAAAAAGGTCGTGGCTACAAAGGTTTTGAAGTTTATACCTCACCAGATATAACGATAGAAGAAGATTTACTACGTAGAGATTTAACTATTAATGCTATTGCACAACACGAAACCGGTGTAATCATAGATCCGTATGGAGGACAGCAAGATATAGTAGATAAAATCCTGCGACATGTCTCAGGCGCCTTCTCTGAAGACCCTTTGCGGGTATTACGTGTAGCTCGCTTTGCTGCAAAGTTACACTCACTTGGTTTCAAAATAGAGCATGAAACTTTGATACTCATGCGCCAAATAGTATCCACTAGGGAATTAAGAGAGCTATCACTAGAGCGTATTTGGCAAGAAACTAGTAAAGCTTTATTAACCGATACTCCAGGTGAATATTTTAAAGTGCTGGAAGCAAGCAACGCCTTAGCACAAGTTTTCCCATACTTTTATTATCAGTTTTCAGATACAGACAGCAATCAACTTGGGCTTGCGGCGCTGAATACGATAGCAAAACAATATGGTGATCCCAATATTCGATTTGCTGGATTTGTTGGTGGCCTCTATTTTAACGAAACAAAAGATGAATACATCAACATAAAGAAGTTAACCGATACCTTCCCGTTATCAAACAATTGTAAGAAATTATTAACACTCACTGTGAATATGCAACATGAGTGTCATCATTCATTGCAACTTGATGAGCATGAGCTACTCAAGTTATTACACAGATTAGACACAAGAAGAAACCCTGAACGCTTTACAACCCTACTTGATGTTTGCGAAGCAATTTACATCTCTTCAAATAAGAGAGATACATATAAACAAAAAACATGGCTGCGCAAAGCCGCAGCAGAAATTGAAAAGGTAAGCATCGACACTTGGGTGCGCGAAAAAGTTAGCGGCGAAAAATTTGCAAACAATATCAAGCAAGCGCAATTAGCACTGCTGCATGAATTGATAAAAAATCGAGATTAGATTTTTATAGATAAAAGAACAGTAACAAACCGCCGAGTGCTACTCGATAAATCACAAACGGCAACATCCCTATTTGGCTAACGAATTTTATAAACCAGTGAATACATAAGAAAGCCACAATAGCTGAACAAACGACCACCCCCAGAGTAAGTCCCCAATTAATTACTACATCGTGCTGCAAACTCCTATAGCCGCCATATAAAGAAGCAGCCAGTATCGTCGGGATAGCTAATAAGAAAGAAAAGCGCGCTGCTTCAACGCGGGTTAGCCCCAACCACATTCCTGCAGTCATCGTAACCCCGGAACGTGAAGCACCGGGTATTAACGCAAAAACCTGAGCTATACCCACCAGCAAGGCATCACGCATTGTTAGATCGTAGTTATGGCGTGTTTGCTTGCCGCTTTTATCCGCATGCCAAAGCAACAAGCCAAATACAATAGAAGCAACGCCAATCACCACTGCGTTGCGCATATGCGGGATTAAATAAGCTTGCACCAGTAGTGCGACGATAAAAATAGGTAACGTTGCCCACAGCACTAGCCAGGCTAAACGCGCATCTTCATTACTAGAATTATTTGTGCTAAAAGATTGCAACCACCCTTTACTCAATTTATTTAAATCGTGGCGGAAATAAAATAGAACAGCAAATAAACTCCCGAGATGCGCAGCAATATCCATCACCAAACCTTGGTCTTGCCACTCCATAACAACAGGCAACAATACCAAGTGCGCAGAGCTAGATATAGGCAGAAACTCAGTTAACCCCTGAACTAGTGCGAGCAAAAAGGCCTGTAGTGTCCCCATATCTTTCTATTCTATAATTTAGTATTTAAATTTAAAGTCTTGTGCGCATATCTCGCATAGTGAATCGATCTGCACCGTAATCTATGCCTTTACCCAACACCATTACTTGAAAACGTTCGCTAATTGCAGACCCTAGTGTAAGTTGTTTAAGTTGTGCAATCTGTGCAATACGTTCCACCTCAGTGTCTGCAGAAGGTTGCCAGTCCAATAAATTATTCGCCAACATAAAGTTGCGTTGAGAGCTAAAGGACAACACTCCCATACTAATATAAGAAGCCATCCTTGCTACTGCGGAAAAGTCTACGTCGGCAGTTATATCTTGAAGTCCTGGATTGATGAAGACATCTTCTGATACTTGATGTTTAAAATAACTACGGAGTGTGCCCATATGGCGCTGTGGGTGATAATACTCATGACGTGGGTAACCATAATCAATTAAAAACATTACACATTGTTCACAGCTACTTGCCCAAGATGAAAGCGTAGGCTCAACTTGTAGATTAATTTCGCTTTGGTAACCCTCGGCAAGCGGTTCATCCAACATTACGGTAATAAAGTCTATTGCAGCATCCAGTTTTTCGGTTGGCTCTTTAAGCATCCAAACTAATTCATTTTCTTGGCTAATAGTTACGCATCTCTCGTATATTTTTTGCGGCCCTACTTCAATGCAATTAACCGGTAATGCGTCTAACACTTCATTGGCAATAATAATTACGGTTTCAATATTGTGTGACAAGTCTGTTAACCACTCTACCTGTTCAACATACTCAGGTAGCTCTTGCGTTAGCAGTTCGCGCTGCTTAGCTCTTAAAGCTTCACTAGGCTCATAAATATAATAGCGACCAGGCAACATTCCCCATATTTTTAAATATTCCAGTAGATCGCATGCAAATTTACCGCTACCCGCACCTATCTCTAAAACACACCGTTGCACATCATCTCGTATTAATTTAGCGCAAGCATGGGCTAAACAGAATGCCAAATGCACTGAGGTTTCTGGCACCGTCGTAAAATCACCATCTTTACCAAAGATTTCATCTTGCTGGCAGTAGTACCCCACCTCAGAGTCATGCAGTGCTAACTGCATGTATTCATCGAACCCTATTTCACCTTTTTCACTAATGACAGCTTGAATACGTGTCATACAGCGCTGTGTAACAAGCTGCTGATCTGCAGTGAGCATATTAGATTTCGGACCTGAATGTAGTGAACTAGACATTGCGTTAATGGTAAAACAGATATGATAAAGTTTATGTACTAATTGTTAGCAATACATACTGGTACGAAAAATAAGATGAGCAAACCTAAAGTAGTCATGATTACGGGTGCCGCACGACGTGTAGGCGCAGAATTGGTTCGACACTTACATCAAGCGGGCATGAATATCGTTCTACATTATCGCAGCTCTGGCGAGGAAGCTACCATTCTTGCGAGTAGTCTGAATTCTCAACGTGCAGACTCGGTAAAACTACTCAAAGGCGACTTAAAAGATTATCAACAAATCCCTAAGTTAGTAAAACAAGGCATCGCATTATTTGGTCGCATTGATGCACTCATTAACAATGCCTCATCGTTTTACCCTACAGACTTAAAAGACGTCACTGAAGAAATCTGGGAAGACCTTGTTGGCGTAAATCTAAAGGCTCCCTTGTATTTAACCCAGACACTTGCAACAGAATTAAAGAAAAACGAAGGCTGCATTATTAATATAGTCGACATACATGGAGATCGGCCTTTAAAAGATTATTCCGTGTATAGCATCGCAAAAGCTGGATTAATTATGTTCACCAAATCCATGGCTCGCGAACTCGCACCTGAGATTCGTGTAAACGGCATCGCACCTGGTGCCATCATGTGGCCAGAAGAAGAACACTACGAAGGTATGCACCAAGAAATTATCTCGCGAACGGCATTAAAACGCGAAGGCTGCCCTCACGACATTGCTGAAACTGCATTGTTTTTAATCGACCATGCAAATTATATCACCGGACAAATCATTGCAGTGGATGGCGGACGAACTCTTAGCAATTAATATTCCTGCTTTCGAGCAATAGTGATTATTTTTTCTCTTTGACTTTCGGTCTGATTATGCGGGCTAGCTATAAGGCCGCATAATGTGTGCAGGGAAGTTTATGATAACATTTGCCCGTTGGCTGGCGATATGTTCATCTTTCATCTCAGCAAAAATAGTACGCGCCAGATATGGGGCTAACTCGCCACGCTCTACCAACCGCTGAAGAATAAGGTGCCCTACACTTCCATTGGTAAATTCAACGGCAACCGAGCTACCACCACAGAGCATTGCCATGATCTTCGCGTAGTGGCGGTCACGTGTGTCGTCAATAGCGTAGCTCATTAACACACGTGAACAGTGTCTTTTGCGCATAGCTCGCCAGGTTGTATATATTCTCTCTAAAAATTTTATAGGATGGCTTTTTGTGTGGAAGCGCCCACCTACGCTTACAGCCATTTCTGCACCCAAATAATAGCCTGCGATAACCGCTGTATAGCCACCTGCACTACAACCCAAAGTGCGGACGCGGCGGTAATTTCTGATCAACTTTAAATTGGCGATCCATTCAATTACTTCCGTTAAGTTGTTGCCTAATGGAGGAACTCCAAGCTGATAGCCTTGGTTTAATGGCTCTGCAATAACCAGTAGGTCGTAATGTGCAGAATTTGTATGCTGCATCAATACAACGTTGGGCATCATCAGACAGCGGCCACCCGCGTCAGAGAAACAGACTAAAAGTGTCTTGTCTGCAGGTGCTCCCGGACCAACAAAATGGGTAACAGTAGGGGCAACTCTGTATGAGACAAAGGGCTCTGGTTCTTGTTTCCCACTATCTAGCATCATGCCTTTCAATCTTTGCAACCAATGTTTTAAAGCCGTATGGAATTTTTCGGCAGCATTCACTGAAATAAGCTGGTGAGCACGATTCCCTTCATGCAAAATTTCTACCTCTATCGGTGTTAGCCGGTATTCCAACGTCGTAAGTGCTTTATGCAATTGAGCAACGGTGTCGCAATAGCTAAAGATTCGCTGAAAAAACTGTATAACATAATGCTGGGTATTCGTTTGGACTGCGGTACTTATTGGGTTGCTAATTTGAGGGCAGCTGTCTTGCTTATGCTCTTCTTGTAATTGCGTAGATAAAACACGAGCTACAAGGTCGCCAAGATAGCGAAATTGAACAAACTCTTGTGGTGTAATGATGGTGTGATAATCCACCTCTAACGCAACTAACAAATCCATTCGTGCTAGCGAGTCCATCTTGCTTTTTTTCAATCTAATATCAGTCTCACCCTTAACAAAGGCGGCTACCAATGATGGCTTTAAATGATCTGTTGCATACGCTCCTAACGCTTCAACAATATACTTGCGAATATGATCGCTCTTTTTAGACAATCTCATTGCTTCTTGACGAGAAATTTTGCCAGAAGCATTTCTTGGAATTTCGTCAACGATTATGAATTGGCGTGGGCTGCGAATACCAACTCGTTCCTTAACGAATTTTTTCAATGAGGAAAGATCCGATTTCATATTCTTAGCAAAAACCACCAGAGCCACTGGAATATTGCCATGTAATGATGATGTTTTGGGCAGTACGGCGGCATCGGTGATACCCGGGTATTGGCAAATTTGTGATTCGATATCCTGGGGGTAAATATTCATGCTGTTGAATACAAACATATCGTCGGCTCGACCACATAGATAAATTCGCTGTTGCTTATCGAGATAACCGATGTCGCCCGTATAGAACCAACCATCTTCAAGCCGAGCAGTAGTCAGATCAGATTTGTCTAAATATTCACGAAACATACCGGCACAACGAACCGCTAATTCCCCATGCTCGCCTCTGCCAAGAGTTTTCCTGTCTGGAGTAACCGTGCGTATTTCAATCCCAGGTAACGGTTGGCCAACACTCTCACCCGCATCCAAATCATTTGGATCTGTAAATGCGATTGCTCCGGTTTCAGTAGTACCGTAACCCGCATGTAGATTCTGTGTGATCTTGTTTTGCAGTTTCTGCCTAAGAGAAACGTGGGCATGCGAGCCACCAAGCTTTAAGCGGATATTGGATAGCTCACTGATATTAGGTATCGCTAATAGCTCCTGAGCCTGAAACGCTGACACATGCAAAACGTTAACGTTTAGAAACTGGCACTGAGCAACTAGCGAATCTCGATCAGAATCAAGAAAAACGTTTGTTGCTCCCACGGCTATGCAGTATAAGCGATGACGTTTAGCGAAGTTATGTTCCATTGATGCCAAGCAAGCAAATCGTTCTTGTTCGGAACCTATGTGGCGATGGGCTTGTGCTACGAGATCTCTGTCATGATGAACAACCAACTTGGGATCACCGGTTGTGCCTGAAGTAGAAAAAAGTAGACAAGTCGTTGGTACATCCATTGGAGTTGGTCTAACGTTACTATCTAGTGTCATCGGATCTACAGCAATATTCTCATCAACAACATCTGTAGCACCGCAACGGTTACTGATGGCATTTTGCATATCATCCATTTCGTGTGAAGGGATTGTGCATGATGTTGAACCAATATAAGTAGCTGCTAGGCACAATACTAAATGTTGTACGTCATTAGCGCATTTGATCCCAATAACAGAATCACTCGAAATGCCAGCGTCGTAGAACTTTTGTACCTGCGCGTGCACAAGTTGGGTTAGTTGAGCATAAGATAGCTTTAATGTCGGTGTAACAACCGCGTCGTGGGTAGAGTTAGTTGCTGCGTGGTAAAAGAGACGTTCGATTAACGAGTAGGATGTTGAGACTGTATCGCTAGAATGGGTAGCGGACATCACTTGGTGACTTTAAACAATACGTGCAAGGGTTCGTTTAGCAGCGGCGAGAAAAATTCCTTGTCTATCGCGACCAACTCGGGCGTAACTGTTAACTCTTTTACCTCAGGCATGACACAAAAGCCCGCCTGGTGTAAGGCATCAAAATAATTGCTAAACGTTTTGTGCACACACTGTACATGCAAAGGCTCGCCATCACGCTTCCAAATTTCTCCCTCAAACTGCTGGTTAACATCGGCAAAATAGTTCTTTCCGGTGGAGGCAAAGTAAAAAGGTGCTGTTTGTTTGGTACGTATAAATGGAAAGAAAGGATGAGGCACGCTAAAAATAAATTGCCCCTGCGGCTGTAAAGCCTTATGCACCATGGAAAACACACGCTGCATTTCTTCTACACGCAAGTAGTTAAACAAGAATACTGCAATGCAAAGATCGAATTGTCTATCAGGTGTAAACTCCACCACATTGCAGGCGCGGTACTCAATCCCGTACTGATCTTTCGCCTCCTGCATCTGAGCGGCTTCAATCATTTGTAATGACAAATCCACGCCCAAGTAATCGCCTGCGCCCTGACGCTTCAACTCACGCGCGCAATACCCTTCACCGCAGCCTATATCAAGAACCGAGCGAGCATTTAGATCACCACAAGCTTCAAATACTAGAGGGCGTGCAGTAAAATCAGACAACGAGCTCGGCGCTAAGCGCAACCACTTATTGGCATTGTCGTTATAGACTTGTTTGGTATCCAATTTCAGATAACTTCTCAGTACTACGGGAGGCAGAGGCAGGGAAACTTTGAGCACGTTCTAGCATTTTATCCCAAAACACAGTCCGCATGTTGACGGCCATGTTCACGCCATATTCAATTTGTTCGCATGCATTTTGGTCTTTTGCTAAATCTTCGGCAACCAATAGCATCTGGGCAGCATGCTCTTCATCACATTCACTGTGCAAATCAAAAAATACGCGTTGCGTCATTGTCAGATTGCTATGGGCTTTAAGTCCTTCAAGAATCTGATTATAAATATGGGAAACGATAAGTTCAGTGCCAATACCTATGGCGCCTATACCGATACACTCGTTCATTTCACAAAGCTGTAAAAACTGTTGGCTCCACTGCAGGCCGGCTTGGCGATCAGATGCAGTCTTGCAGTATTCGTCATCAACCCCAAGGGCTTTTTGAAAGCGGCGAAATAAATGCGTGTGTGATTGATTTTCTACACTAGCCAATACATCAAATGGTAGTTCAACATCGTGGATGTTGCCATTCTCTTCGGCTAAATTAGCCTGAAGTATTTGCTTGTGCTTGGTGTTGCTAAAGTTCTCAATTACTGCCGATAAATAAATAACAAACTGAGCGCTATATATACCGTATTGGAATGCAAAATCCTTAAATGCGAAGTTAATATTGGGGAAGTCACCCTTACGTATCGCTTGTAAATACGGGTGGTTTATCGCAGTAGAATCCAATACTTCATTACTAACACGCTTGATGAAAGCTGCACCTATGCTACATCTATCCATAAATTTCTCGTCACGCGTTCCCCAGTCATCTCATATTGTGTGCTTAATGCAGACAGATTTGCAACTTGCTCAAGGCAATACCAATAACTATTCTTTTCAACTTAAATGTTAGCTTTATGTCGGTAGAAATTTGCTATAGATATTCAAATATCAAATCCGGCACCCATCTTCCTTTTTCTTTTTTGAGGTTGTCCCACTTAACTGGCTAATTAGATTAATAGTTTGGGTGCGAGATAAAACAGCTATAGAGCTTATCTATTTTTTTAGTTGAATTCGTCTAACACCAGTGTTTGTGATGAGATAATCTACTGAAAAATAGAAAAATATTAAAAGACCAATTAATTCGCAACTTTCTTCTGCAGTTATTATTAAGTCATACACAATATCATGCTGCCCAGTTTTACCTTCTAGATACCAGCCACCCATACCTTCCAGCACTAGAACGCCAAAAATATATATCGTTGCACTTACCAGAAAACCGCTTCTCGTTAATCTAGGAAGCTTAATCAGCCATGGAGTAAAAATAATCCCAATAATCAATGTAAACACGCCATAAGGAATTATCCATGCAAAATAAAAAAAACCAGATGTAGAAAGAGCTATATGTACTGGTTCATTGATAATTTTATGAAGTGATGCAAATTCATCAAGTGCAAATAATGCAAACAATAAACAAAGTATCAACCAATAGCCTCGGCCATTAGTTCTGTTAAATCCGATAGCCATGCAAATAACGGATATCTGCAAAAATAAAAAAACGGAAAAGAGAGTGGGCACATTGCTCTCAAAATCAAGAAGAAAAAGTGATACCAGGCCCTTAGCAGACGCATAACCAAGACCATGCTTTACAAAAAGTGCCAAAACATGGAAAAACAAAACTAATGCGAATATAGCTATATATAATTTAATTACTGATTTTAAAGAAATATTAATTTCAATTGTATCTGACATAATAATAATTATTTACACTCATACTTTTATATAATTTACGATATTATTGTTTTGAACTCAGGCCCCAAATAACTTATAGCTTATTGTTAATAATCAATGTGATGATGCTACTGATATTCCACTTTAGGCTGTAAGTCGTAATTAAAAGCCATAATCCACAATTTCCATCTCGCCTTTTTCTTCATATTTACCCCAAAGTTTATTGATAGTTTTTTCTTCTTCAGGGTGCTCAACATCTCCAGCTAATTCAGTTAACGGTTTTAACACAAAGTTGTAGCGCATAATGTCTGGGTGTGGAAGATTTATGCCATCCATTTGCATGACTAAATCGCCATACAATAATTGATCTAGATCCAAAGTACGCGACTCAAACTTTTCTTTGCCGCGGGTACGGTCGTGATTTGCTTCGATCTTTTTTAGAACTTTACTAATCTCTAGTGGCGATTCATCTGTGTTAAAACCGACCACTAGATTATGAAAATCGTCACCCTCAAAGCCAACTGCTTTGGTCTCGTAGACATTGGATATATCCAAATCACCAAAATGGTCTTGCAAAACCTTCACAGATGAAGATATATTTTTTTCTTTATCGATGTTACTACCGATACTTACATATACACGTGCCATCAGTCAGTCTTCGCACCGCGTTCTATGGTGATGCCCACATCACGAGAGCCTCGGACCGCTCCTGGCTTGCTGATGGTGACCCTGGTCCAGGAGACATCGAATTCTTTAAGTAATATTTCGCTTACCTTCTCAATCAGAGTTTCAATCAGCTCATAGCGGCTATCTTCTACAAACTGGATGATTCGCTTGGATATGGCTTTGTAATCCAGTGTGTTCTCAATGGCGTCACTTGCTGCCGCCTTGGTGATATCCGTGGCCATCTCCAGGTCAATTCGCACCTTTTGTTTGATGCGCTTCTCCCATTCGAATATGCCAATAGTGGCGTTGATTTCTAAATCACGCAGAAAAATTGTGTCCATTGCTTAAATGTATCGCTTATTTAGTAGGTGTGGCAATTTAAGGCCTAAAAAGGGCTATATGTCTTGTCCATTGTTACTTAAAAGGGGGGCTCGCTTGTGCCGTTTTGGCGATTCTGTTATCTTCACGCGCCTTATTTGAAAGAATTTATTAATCATGTCTCGAGTTTGCCAGGTAACCGGAAAACGACCAGTCGCTGGTAATAACGTTTCCCACGCCCATAATAAAACACGTCGCCGCTTTATGCCTAATATTCAGTCTCACCGCTTTTGGGTGGAGAGTGAGAATAAGTGGGTAAAGCTTCGCGTATCAACTAAGGGTATGCGCATTATTGATAAGAAAGGCATTGATGAAGTGCTAACTGACGTCCGCAAACGCGGCATTAAGGTGTAACCCCATGGCTAAATCAGCTCGCGAAAAAATTAAATTGGTATCCAGCGCAGGTACGGGTCATTTCTACACCACCAGCAAAAACAAACGCACCATGACCGAAAAACTTGAGATGAAAAAATTTGATCCAGTTGTGCGTAAACATGTCATGTATAAAGAAGCGAAGATCAAATAGCAAAACCTGCATATTGTTCCAACTATAAAAATTCACTAAGGCGTTGTCGCACTTGCCTATGTGCTCATTGACTCACGTCTGATTAATTACGGTTAAACATACTAACTGATCCTGCGGTACTCCAACTCCTACCCATTGCGCCCGCTCGCTCTTCAAAAAGCACTCCGCCTCATATTTAAGCAATCTTCAAATTTCAAAGAAGTTTATACGGCTGGTTGCAATGCGTAACCACGCAGACTCTGCGCAAAATCCTCTAACACTTTAATCCCAGTTGCTTCAGCTTCTTTGCACCAATCTATAATCGCTTGGATCATACGCTCGTGACTTGCGTGAGTTTCGTTCCAAAGATCTTGTAGCTTACGACGCATTTCATACACCGTGTGCAATGCTTCACTATTTTGTAATAGTTCTTGTAAATGTTCACGATGTAAAGGTTTCATGCGACTATCTTCGCGCACTAATGCGGTACGCATTTGGCTAACAAGTGTTTTATAGCGTTCTTCAAAGTCAGGTAGCTCTGCATGGAAAGTAGGCAAGGTAACCTGGTGAGCGTATTCCGCCATAACATGTAATTTGCTAGTCACCATAGCTTTAGCGGTTTCTAAATCGATTATATCCTTGTTTAATAATCGCATTGGTTGCGGAGCTCGTCTGCGTACTTTCGCTAGCCCAAACAAACAAAGTAGCTGAATGTAAAGCCACCCGATATCAAGCTCCCACCATTTGCTGGAAAACTTTGCGGAACTTGGATAAGCATGATGATTATTATGCAGTTCTTCGCCACCAATTATAAAACCAAGAAAAATAATATTGGTTGAACCATCTTCAGTTTCAAAGTTTCTATAGCCCCAATAATGCCCAATACCATTAATGATCCCTGCAGCATTCAAGGGAATCCATATCATTTGCACAGCCCAAATTGTGACCCCTATAACGCCAAATAATAAAAAGTTAAGGATGAAACTCAATACAAGACCAATTGTGTTATATCGCGCATACAATTTGTGCTCAATCCAATCTTCAGGTGTTCCATGTCCGTACTTCTCTAGTGTTTCTAAATTTTTTGCTTCTTCTTGATACAGCTCTGCACCTTGCCAAAATACTTTAGCAATCCCTTTTGTGTGTGGACTATGCGGATCTGCTTCGGTTTCTGTTTTCGCATGATGCTTACGATGAATTGCAACCCATTCTTTAGTTATCATGCCAGTCGTCAGCCACAACCAAAAGCGGAAAAAATGTGCAACGATGGGATGCAGTTCTAAAGCACAATGTGCTTGGCAACGATGTAAGTATAGTGTGACTGCAGCAATGGTAATGTGGGTAAGTACGAGTGCGACTACGATATAGCCCCACCAAGGCAAAGAAACTAATCCATTCAACATACGTCAGATCCTAGTTAATTATTGTTATTATTTTATGAATAAGCACAGCATCCTTGCTATATAGATAATACGGCCAGTAAGCGATTAAGTGAAGAGCTATGTGATTACTGGTGCGCGCCAGTAGATATCTGACATGAGCTCATATTGGCCATCATATATCTAATCTGTAAGTTGCTGATTTAATGCAGACAATGAATTTTAGCGCGATAATAAAAAAACAAAACTTGTATAATTCAGTAATCATTCGATTAAATTATATGTAGAACACAACTGTATTTAATCAATACAAATTCAAAATTAGCGCTTTACCTCTACACTTAGAAACATGCATTACCAAATTATAGTGAAAAGAACCCTCCTATGACGCAAGATACATTGCTGTCTGTAAAAGGTTTATCCCGTAGTTTTGATGGCCAAAAAGCCGTCGAGGGTCTTAATTTCGAAATTCAGCGTGGCGAAGTGGTGGCTTTATTAGGTGCTAATGGTGCCGGAAAATCTACCACGCTTAACATAATCACTGGAAACCTAACTCCCGATTCTGGTGAAGTTCATATCTGTAGTAGCAACATCGCTACTCACCCAAAACCAGCAAAAAGTAACTTAGGCTACTTGCCAGACACTCCGCCTCTTTACCAAGAACTCACGGTTAAAGAATATTTGCAATTTGCTGCACGTATACATGCTGTGACTAAACAAACGATTTCTAAAAGTGTTAGTCATGCAATAGAAGTCTGCGGTTTAAACAACGTCGAAAAAAAACTTATTGCGAATTTATCAAAAGGTTTTAAACAGCGTGTTGGCATAGCGCAAGCCATTATTCACAACCCTGCATTAGTTATCTTAGATGAACCTACTGTTGGGCTTGATCCAGTACAGATGCAAGATATTCGCTCATTGCTAGGGGAACTTTCTAAAAATCATAGTGTACTGTTATCTACACACCTGTTAGCTGAAGCAGAATCAACTTGCAACCGCGTATTGATAATTGATCAAGGCTCTCTCTTACTAGATCAAACTCTAGAGGAGTTAAATCAAAGTTCTAGTAATCGTAAAGAAAGTAAACGCGTAAAACTTCGTTTCAATGGCAACCCTACAATTGATGAGCTCAAAGATATTCCTGGTTGTGAATCAGTAAGTTGTTCCCAGTTTGGAAAATATATTTGCCGTTATAGCGATATGCAGTTTATACAACATGTACAGGTGCGTGCGCTCGAAAATGATTGGCAGTTATATGAAATGGGCTCAATTGGCGGCTCTTTAGAAAAAGTGTTTCTAGATCTTGTGATGCGCGACTCTGCTACCTCTCCAGCGAGATAAACATGATCTGGTCTATTATACAAAATGAATTTAAGCGCGTGTGGTATACGCCGATTGCATGGGCTCTGTTTGCTGTTGCGTTATTTGTCTTAGGTTTATTGTTATTAATTTTACTGAATAATTTTTATAGCGAAGTACAATCTAAACTAGTGGGGTTAAAACAAGCCCCGGGCTTAACAGATTTAGTGATCGCACCTTATATGTTCTGGGTAGCAATTGTAGGAATTTTAGTTGTGCCGCTATTTGCTGTTCGCAGTTCTACCGAAGAACGCTACTTTGGAACTAATCTTTTATTAACCAGTGCGCCAGTCAGTGCAACTCAAATTGTTTTAGGAAAATACTTCGCCTTAGCTCTATTAGCTTTTATCTATACAATTATTTGTAGCTGCTTTGCGTTAATTCTTGGTTACTTCACCCCAATTGATTACGGCAAAGTGGCAGCAACTTGTTTAGCGGCATTTTTGTTTATTAGTTCATTTAATGCAGCTGCATTATTCATTGCTAACCTCACCCGTGTGCCGATTATCGCGACTGCCGCTATCATTGGCTTACTGTTAATCATGGTTATGCTCTATATGTCTGGCTCAGCCACCGCGAGTAGCAGCGAGCTATTCCTTTATCTATCCAACATCCCTCACTTGGCAGCCTTAATAACGGGCTCAATTGACACTACACACGTGGCTTATTTTATTTTGTTTGCGATCTTATTTTTAACACTTTGCATACGCAAACTAAAGCATGGCCATGATCACCAATAAGATAAAAAATCAAACTCGTAAATGGCTCGAACTTGCGCTATTGCTATTAATAATTGGCACCTGTGCTTGGTTGACGCAAAATTATCATCGCGTGTTTGACTGGACACGAGATAGTCGAAACAGCTTAAGCGAAACCAGTCGTGAGGTTTTACGGCAAGTAGATCAAACTTTATTGGTGACTGTACTAGCACGTAATGCGGCAAGTGAACGACAAGCTGTATTAAGACAAGTAAAAAAGTATTCGTCTATTAATCCTGATATTGACTTTAAATTTTTAGATCTCGATAAGGATGTCCTACTAGCTAAAGAATTGCATTTACAAAACCCTAATCAAATGCGTCTTGATTACAATAGTCGTTTTGAAATTGTAGATAAGATTACGGAGCGCGAAATCACCAATGCTTTGCAACGCTTAACACGACAAACTAGTCCATGGGTGGCTTTTTTAACTGGCCATGGAGAACGTGACCCATTTAATGAAGAAAACCAAGGCTATAGCACACTCAAGCAAACGCTTGAAACTAGTGGCGTACAAGTTCAAGATCTAAATTTATTAAAGACCACTGTTGTTCCAGACAATATTTCAGTATTAGTGATTGCAGCGCCACAATCAGCGCTTTTAGCAGGCGAAGAAAAATTAATTATAGAATTCATCGAAGCTGGCGGAAATTTATTATGGCTATCAGACCCTTGGCCATCAGACAGTGCAGAAAATAAACCCCTACCTATATTGGCAAAAAAGTTAGGTCTAAGTTGGATTAACGGCACGATTATCGATGCCAATCTAGAACTACGCAGCATGCTTGGCATTAAACACCCCGCGGTAGTACCAGTGGTTGAATATCAGCAACATGGCATCACCAGTAAATTAAAAAACCAAACGCTGTTTCCATTTGCAGCAGGTATTGCTATAGCAACTCCTGATAAATGGAAAGCTCAACCGTTATTTTACTCGTTACCCCGTGCGTGGTCTGAAGCCAGCGCACTAAGTGGTGAAAATATCGTATTTGATAGCGAAACCGGTGACACAGAAGGGCCGCTATTAATGGCCGCAAGCTTAATCAGGGTATTAGATAAAAACACAATGCAACGCGTGGTGCTGATGGGCGACAGTGATTTCGCCGCCAATGCTTACATTGGCCATGGCGCAAATCTAACACTGATAGTAAGTATATTGCAGTGGCTAGCACACGACGATCAACGCATCTCCCTATTGCCTTACCAAGCGCCTGATATATCGATTGAATTCAGCAAGCCCGCAATTGCAGCGCTAGCAGCTACCTATTTACTCATTGTGCCATTAGGTGTGCTGTTATTCGGAATATTTATTGGAATTCGACGACGTCGAGCTTAATAATTTTAGGCAGTATCTCCATCGACCTTATACTTACCATTAATTAGCTAATCGAATCGGCTGAACTAATCCTAAAATCAAATTTGCTTGCTAGCGAGACCTGGCTTGTCGCGTTACAGTTATCAATATGAATAATCCCAGTTCAAGTGATGCTGCCCCTCCACTCGACATCATCGTGTGCGAAGACGCAGCCACTTTACCCATACAGCAACCGTTATTAACGCACCTATACTTTGGTGACAGTGACAATGCAAACCATGATTACCTGTCCATCCAAACTGAACTAGAGCTACTCGGCTCAAATCTATTTGCGCAATATTGGTTCACCGACCAGCAAGTAGCTCAAGCACGCTATAAAAATATTCGCTATGCGCATACATCACAAATGATGTTTGGGCTGATTCAACTCCCCTGCTCAGCAGGCGAAGATGTTCAAAGCCTCACGCATAAAGCCTATTGCGAAATATATGAGTGTCTGCAAAGTTCTACATGCAACCACCTGTTGCGTACCTGGAATTTCTTTCCTCAGATCACTGATACGGACTCACAGCGAGCACCGCAAAACCGTTATGAAGTATTTTGTCATGGCAGATTGCAAGCTATGCAGGACAGTGGCATCAAAACACAAGTCTATCCAGCCGCCACGGTAATCGGCAGCCATGATAATAATTTGCAAATTTACTTTCTAGCTAGCGACACCCCTGGCACAGCAGTAGAAAATCCGCGCCAAACCAGTGCATACCACTATCCAGTGGATGACCATCATACACAGCCATTATTTTCGCGCGGACTTTTGAAAACTTGGGGGCAACGTACACATTTCTACGTCTCCGGCACTGCCAGCATAATAGGTCATGAAACCCTGCATATTGATGACGTTTGTGCACAACTAAACGAAAGTATCAACAACATAGAAACACTCGTCACACATGCTAATGATAAACATCAAACGCAGCTTAATGCACAAGACGATTTACTGTATATGAAAGTCTATATACGCAATCGCGAAGATGTTAAGCAAATCAATCAAGTATTAGCTGCAAGACTTTCCAATACTACACCGCGCGCATTATTACTAGGCGATATGTGTAGAGAGAATTTGTTAGTTGAGATTGAAGCTTTTTATCAGGCCTGATTTTAATGCCAGAGTTACCTGAGGTAGAAACAACTAAAAGAGGCATAACTCCGTATGTTAAAAAACAACAAGTTCAAAGTGTAGTAATACGTCAAGCTAGTCTGCGCTGGCCCGTAACACACAACCTCAAGCAAAAACTCAAGAATCAAACCATAAAAGATATTCAGCGACGCGCTAAATATTTATTATTCGAGACTCAGACTGGACACTTGATCATACATCTAGGCATGTCCGGTAGCTTACGCGTGGTTAGCCACCAAATTGAACCAAACAAACATGATCATATTGATATTGTGTTTAGTAACAAAACCCTGCGCTTTCATGATCCCAGACGTTTTGGCGCAGTGCTTTGGACCAGCCAAGACCCTTTACAGCATAAATTACTAAAATATCTTGGGCCTGAACCTTTAGGCGAAGAATTTACTGGAGAATATTTACATCATCTTGCGCAAGCCAAAAAAGTAAACGTTAAAACATTTATCATGAATAGCCGCATTGTGGTCGGTGTAGGTAATATTTATGCCAGCGAATCACTTTTTTTAAGCGGCATTCACCCGCAACGCGCAGCAGGACGAATTTCCTTGGCACGTTATGAAATACTTGCCAAAAATATCAAACAAGTGCTTGCCCACGCCATCAAGTTAGGTGGCACTACACTCCGCAACTTTGTACGTGAAGATGGCAAACCAGGTTACTTTGCAAATAAATTGAATGTTTACAACCAAACCGGAAAGCCCTGTCCGGTATGCAATAACCCAATAAAAGTTCGCACGATTAGCCAACGCAGTAGCTTCTTTTGTGTACAGTGTCAGCATTAAATATTTTTGCATGAACCTCAATGGAAGCTCTACTAAAAATAATTTTTACCAACTTCTTTAAAATTTTCTCCAAGATATCGCCCAAATATTCAGCAGAAATTGCCTGGTCTATATTTTGTAAGCCGCGAATTAAAAAAAAGCCTCTACGCGGCATAGAAAAAGAACTATTACAACAGGTTAAACAGTACTTTATTGATAGCGGCGAATATAAAATATCGGTATATGAGTGGAGAAATTCTAATAATACAAACAAGCCAAAAACAATATTACTCACTCACGGCTGGGGTGGGTATGCCTTAAATTATTCACACATCATACAAAAGCTACTGGAAGGCGGCCTGAACGTAATCGCCTATGATAGCCCTGCACACGGAAAATCTACTGGCAAAAAAACCAACTTGCTACACAACACCCAAGCTTTATTGGATGTAAGTCAATACGCAGAATCTGTAGACGCTTTAATCGGCCATTCTTTTGGCGCCATGGCCAATGCTTATGCACTTGAGTTGACAAAAGAAACTTCGCATCTATCAACTGTAGATAAAATAGTTTTAATTGCTGGACCGAATAAGCTTATAGATATATTTGCCTCTTTTGCGCAAGCTATGCAGTTACCAGATAACATCTTAGCTATTTTCCATCAAAAACTTGAAATAATTGCCAAACGCAAAATTGAACGTATGTCTGTCGTTGAGTTTTTACAACATTACACAGGCGAAACGTTGGTGGTTCACGACCATAAAGATCGTGTAGTACCTTTCTCAGAGGCCGAAACAGTAGCGAATGGATTTGCTACTGCCAAACTATTTGCTACTACAGGGTTAGGCCATTTTCGTATCTTGGCTGATAATAAAATAAGCGACAAAATTATTTATTTTTTACATGCTCCAACTATAAAGAATTAGTCGCCTAGTCCATTGAAATGCTTATTCCTACCGACTGTCAATTGAGTGGTCACTCGTGATTTAGATCACACCTTGCATCTATATCCAGTAGGAGCAAATGTGTGAATCAGTTCAATATGTGCAGCTGAACAACTTGTTTTAACTACTTGCACACCATCAATGGATTTATCAGACAAGGAACGCTATTCAATCAGTAAAGTGGGTGAAGACACTTTTGTGCTCACCGATGCTGATACTTTGCAGACCTGGCAAATTGAGGTCTTGCGTAATAGCTACACAGAAGAAAACAAAGAGCCTCCAGCCTCCTCTACCAGTCCTGAAAAGTAAAGCTACCAACAGTAACATTAGCTTGCAGTTATATTTTCGATTCTTGCGGCCACTTCTTGATAAGGCATATAGCCATTCACCAGCATGGCATAACGACCATCCTTCTCTGTCATCAAAGTAGGATAACTTTGCACCGCCAGTAGTCGGCTAAGACTAAAGTCTTGCTCAAGTTCAACAGCAATTTCCTTACTACTGAAATCATCAGCAAACAAATTGGCATCTACTGAAAAATTGTTTGTAACTTCTATTAGCACTTCTTCACTTGTGAGGTCTTTATTTTCAACATAGAAGGCATGTTGCAGTGCACGTAAGTATTCTAACTCTTGCTGTGGTCGCTGTTTATTAAAAGCTTTAATTGAACGGCATACTAAACGGGTGTTATAAATAAACTTAGCAGGCATAGCAAAACTAAAATCAAATGGTTGAGCCGTTGTTTTATTTACATTTTTCCACTGATCTAATACATAGTTTCGTAAAGCATCATCCATTGCTTGTGTGGTATCAATTCTAAAGGGAGTCAATACCAAACGAATACTGTATGTTGGGTATGCTGCCTTGAGTTGCTGAATCACAGGGGGAAACCCCCAACACCAAGAACACATTGGGCTTACGAAATATACTAACTGCACAATTTATCACTCATAGTGTAAGTAATTGCTAATCAATCAAGGGCCAACTTTCGCAAGCCCGATGCCACGTGGATCACTAGCTGCAGTAATTGTGTTGCTTTGTTGATTCCAAATAACAGCATGCATATTTCCATAATTACGTTCTAGATCTTTTACTGTATGACCCATTGACTCTAATAAGCTCTGGGTTTTAGAAGTTAATGCTCCTGTTTCAAACTGTATTTCATCTGGTAGATATTGGTGATGGAAGCGTGGCAACTTCACCATCTGCAAAGCACTAGCGCCCTCAGCAAAAGCCAAAGTCGACAACAACACCATACTAATAATACGACTGCCACCAGGTGTACCTAATATAGCCGTACGCTCGCCATCAAATAAAAACGTCGGCGACATACTAGATAACATGCGTTTGCCGGGATCAATCGAATTCGCCTCACTACCCACCAAACCCCATAAGTTTGCATGGCCAGGTTGAATAGCGAAATCATTCATTTCATTATTTAGCAACACTCCAGTTCCTTCAGCCACAAAGCCTGAACCAAAGTAGTAGTTAATAGATAGCGTTGCAGCGACCTGGTTACCCTGCTGATCTAAGATTGAAAAATGTGTAGTATTTTGTGCCTCTTCATTAAGTGGTAATGCATTGGCAATATCTTGCTGAATATAATGCTGACTAGGTGTTGCGTGTAGCATACTTAAATCAGCAATACTTTTTTCTGCATGCTCAGTTGACAATAATTCTTCTATTGCCACATCCACATAATCTGCATCACCAAGATATGCTGCGCGATCGTGATAGGCGCGACGCATAGCTTCAACAATTAGATGCTTGCGCTGCACTTCATTCATCGCTTGCAAATCAAAGTTCGATAACATATTCAAGATTTGCATCAACACTATGCCGCCTGAAGAAGGCAAAGCTGCACTGACTATTTCAATATTCTTATATTCTCCAATCACCGGTTGACGCTCAATAATCTTATAATCTACTAAATCTTGTAGCTGCCAAATACCGCCCGCTTGTTGCACACTCGTAACTAATTTATTAGCAACTTCCCCACGATAGAAACCATCCTCACCATATTGACTTATCTCTTCTAAAACTTGCGCGAGATCAGATTGTTGTAAAACATATCCTGGTTGTGGAGTCTCGCTATGTTGCAAAAATAATTCCTCTGTTTGAGGAAAACTTTTAAGACGATTGATTACGGCATTTGCACGTGAAATATAAAATTCGCTAACAACAAAACCATTACGTGCCAATTCAATTGCAGCATTTAATGAAGTTTTCAATGGCAGCCGACCATATTGTTCTGATAGGTGCGCCATTGCTGCTGGTGTGCCAGGTATACCAGCAGCCAATGGGCCATTAACTGACTGTTTTGTAGGCATACCCTTCTCATCAATGTACATATCTCGCGTCGCAGCTTGGGGCGCTACTTCACGACCATCAATCATAACGTCATGGTCTTCAGCTGCTACATGCAATAACCAAAAGCCGCCGCCGCCTAAACCAGAAGCATAGGGTTCTACTACTGCAAGTACGGCGGTAACCGCTACCGCAGCATCAAAAGCATTGCCCCCTTGTTGCAAGATCTCAATACCTGCCTGAGTCGCGAGAGGATGAGCGCTGGCAACCGCAAATTTTTCTTGGCTAGAGTTAAATGGCTGTGGTAATTCAGATTGTGTGTTACACGCATGCAACAAAACCAATATTGCTAACCACACAATGGAGAAGCAACGCATCAACGGCCTATGAATTACCATGCAAGTTAATCTGGCAAATTAACAAGAGGTTCTTGCTTTTAAAGCCTTTACAACCGCAGACGACACAAACTTAGAGACATCACCACCCAACCTGGCAATTTCGCGCACCAAACTTGATGAGATATAGGCATACTCTTCTGCTGGCGTTAAGAACATCGACTCGAGCTCGTGATCTAACTGTCGATTCATGCTCGCCAATTGAAATTCAAACTCAAAATCTGACACCGCTCGTAAACCACGCAAGATAACTTTAGCCTTTTGTTGGCGTGCAAATTCTACCAATAAACCATCAAAACCACGTACTTTTGCATTTGGATACTTTACGAGTGCTTGTTCAGCAAGCGCAACACGCTCATCGACAACGAAAAACGGCTCTTTATTCCCACCTGTTGTGGCAACACCAACCACGACTTCATCAAAAATTTCGCATGCTCGGCGTACTAAGTCTGTATGACCATTAGTGATGGGATCAAAAGTACCTGGGTAAACTGCGATTAGTGCCATGAACAAATTCTAATATGAATACCGTTAATAATCGCGATTAATTTACACTATTACGGCTATATATCGCTTTATACAAAGCATAGCGGACTTCGCCACTTACTTTTTCATGTATACAGCTTAAGGTTTCTAGTAATAATTCGAGATTTTTTATATCTTTTTGTTGTACAGCAGACTCTACATATATCAGACCATTTGTGTTTAGGAATTGTTGCTTAAGTATCATGGGAATGACTTTTTCTAATAGATCGCTATCAAAAGGGGGGTCTAAGAAAATAACATCATATTGCTGATTTTCATTTTGTAAGTAATGCAACGCATCTTGGTTTCTAATTTCGATCATCTGTGCATTGAACTGATCTTTTTGTTCCTTAAGCATGGCCGCAATGCGTGCATCTTCTTCCACCAGCACAACCTTATCAGCACCACGCGACATGGCTTCGAAACCTAATGCGCCACTGCCAGCAAATAAATCTAAACATGATGCGCCACTAATATTAGTGGCTAACCAGTTAAATAAAGTCTCACGCACACGATCAGGCGTGGGCCTAATTTTTGGAGAATCTATAAATTGAATACGACGGCTGCGCCAACCACCACCGATGATGCGTAAACTATTGCTTTTCGCCACTGGCTTGTGATCCACCTACTGGCCCACCAACAATAATCTTAACTAGCTTGTTCGGTTGCAAATGTTTACTAAATGCACTGATAATTTCATCTTCTGTAACGGCTGAAATTTTATTAGTGAAGGTTTCTAAATAATCTAACGGCAGTTCATAATAACCAATCAAAGACAGGTAACCTAATATGTCACGATTACTGTCTATGCGTAGGGGGAACCCGCCGATAATATTATTTTTTGCTGATGCAAGCTCATCTTCCGTCGGGCCTTCGCTGACAAATTTTTCGATGGTCTGCAAAGATACTTCTGCCGCTTGTTGTGCTTGATCACTACGTGTTTGCAAGCCCAGAGTGAATGGTCCTGGTTGATACATTGGGAAGTAATAACTATAGACACTATAAGAAAGCCCTCGCTCTACACGCACTTCTTTTACTAACCGAGATGTAAAGCCGCCGCCGCCCAATATATGGTTCCCTGCGTAAAGCGTAAAGTAGTCTGGGTGACCGCGCTGAATACCTAATTGCCCTAGATATACATGCGCTTGTTGCGAAGGATAAGGCACATAAACATCTGCAACCTCATTTAACGATTTTGGTTGAGCTAACGATTCAGGCTTAGCTCCCTGTGCTAAGTTTGCTGAAATTTGTTCAGCAATTTTTTTCGCTTGTTCATCATCAATACCGCCTACTATCGTAATCAAAGCGTTATCGGCAACTAGATATTGTTGATGAAAGTTTTTAACATCCTCTAAACTAATCGACTCTATGGATCCTTTAAAACCCAAAGCCGGGTTTGCATAAGGGTGCTGGCCATATATAGCTTTATAAAAAGCTCGACTGGCTATATCTGCTGGCCGCTGCTGTGAGTCCTTGATTGCAATCAAAGCCTGGTTTTTTAAGCGCAAAAAGTCCTTTTCTGGGAAACTTGGCTTTGTAAGCACATCGATAAATGTTTTCAATGCAGGCTCTAGCAATACCTTATCCGTTAGACTGCGCAATGCAACGCTTGAGCGATCTAAATTTACACTAGACCCGTATTGCGCACCTACATCTTCAAATTGCTCAGCAATCGCGTCCGCATCCAGAGCTCCTGTGCCTGTGTTTAACAAGCTATGCGTTAGCCTGGATAATCCCGCGAGTTGCGCATCACGCCCACTGCCTGCATCAAATGTGATCGCAACATCTAACATTGCTAGCTCAGGTGCTGCAACAAATAACGTTTTTACGCCATTAGCAGTATTCCATTGTTCAATTTTCGGTGCTGCATGTACGTGACCGACAATAAAATAACTACTTATAAACAGTACACAGAAAAATAATCGACTCGACAATAATTGAGGATATGTGATTAATCTAAATTTCTTATTAGTTTGCATCATATAGAATTTATTGTTTTTCGTTTATGGGTGCTTGTTTCTCAAGCGGCTGCAACACGGATACGGTGAGGCCTTCTTCAACTAAATATTTTCGCGCCACCTCACGTACTTGTTCAGCTGTAATGGCATTGACACGTTGGTTATATCCATCCATAACTTGCCAACCCAAACCAACCGTTTCTAAACTACCAATCACTGTGGCTTGTCTTTGAATTGAGTCTTGCTGATACACTTCACTAGCAATCACCTGTGCTTTCACACGTTTTAATTCTTTATCACTAACTAAATTTTCTTGTATTTCCTTAATTTCGTCATATAAAGCCTGCTCCGCCTCTTCAATACTGTGCTTTTCAGTCGGAGTAGCGTCGAACAAGAATAAGGTTGGGTAGCGAGAAAATATGTTGTAGCCCGCGCCTGCAGCTGAGACTAATTCTTTATCTCGCACTAACCTTTTACTAAATCGTGCACTGCGGCCTCCATCTAAGACTGCACCTAATACAGCTAAAGCATAAGGTTCCCAATCCTCTTCAGCGGTCGCCAATGAGGGCGTTTTGTAGCCCAACATTACATATGGCAACTTGGCGATAGCTTTAACCGCGACGCGACGAGAACCAGTTTGAGGATGCTCCAACCTAGGCTTACTAGGTTTTACTGTGCGACCCTCAAGCCCACCAAAATACTGCTCTGCCATTGCAAACACATGTTCAGGATCTACATCTCCAACTACTACCAATGCAGCATTATTCGGCGTGTACCAACGTTGATACCAGTCTGCTAAGTCTTCAATTTCGAGGTTATGCAAATCATCCATCCAGCCAATGATTGGATGATGGTAAGGACTATTTATAAAAGCGGTTGAATATAATTGCTCGTATACCAATGCATTAGGATTATCATCGGTACGCAAACGTCGCTCTTCTTTGACTACTTCAAGTTCACTGATGAAATCTTCTGGTGACAAAATCAGATTTAACATTCGATCAGATTCGAGTTCAAAACTTGTCTCTAAATTATCTTTACCCATTAACTGGTAGTACGCAGTGTAGTCACGCCCTGTAAATGCATTATCGCGCGCGCCGATCTCTGCTACAGTAGAAGAAAATGTTCCAGAAGGATATTTTTCGGTGCCTTTGAACATCATGTGTTCTAGTACGTGCGATACACCAGTGATGCCACTATGTTCTTGGGCTGAACCTACTCGATACCAAACCTGTGAAATCACAACTGGAGCGCGATGATCCTCTTTGACGATCACTTTCATTCCATTTTTAAAAGTCTTTTCGTGTGTACCGTTAGAACTTTCTGTAATGGCAGTTTGATTATCAATTTCTGAGGTAGCATCAGGTTTGTCAGATAAACTAGAGCAGCTCGCTGCTATAAATAGTAGCGGTAAAATTTTTATTAGCTTCATTTGTTACGTGTGAATGTACTTGATGTTAGGATTAGCGCCGTTTTATATACAGCAGTATTTCTTAGACCATACTATAAACATTCGTTCAAAATCTATGCCTGAAATTATATTAAGCGGATTTCTATATGACTGACACAGGCGTTTTCCAGCGCTTACGCAAAGGATTATCCAAAACCAGCGACGCCTTAACGGAAGGCTTAGCTTCTGCCGTACTGGGCAAAAAAGAACTCGACGACGATCTGATCACTGAAATAGAAGATCGATTAGTGATGGCTGATGTTGGTATCGAAACTACTAATAAAATTATCATCGATCTTGTAGCACGCGTGAGTCGCATCCAACTCACTGATGTTGAAGTCCTTTATGGCGCTCTGCAAGAAAGTATTGCAGAAATTCTAATTCCCTGTAATAAACCTCTGATTATGGGCAGTATTCAGCCCTTCGCCATTCTAGTGGTAGGGGTGAACGGCGCTGGCAAAACCACCACTATAGGTAAAATTGCACAGCGATTAGTAGAGTACCGACAAACCGTATTACTGGCGGCTGGCGACACCTTCCGGGCTGCCGCAGTGGAACAATTACAGGAGTGGGGCAAAAGAATCAACACACCAGTAATTGCGCAAAAAAGTGGTGCCGATAGTGCAGCAGTAGTATTCGACGCCTATCAATCGGCTAAAGCACGTAATATGAAGGTCTTAATTGCTGACACCGCAGGCCGTCTACATACGCAACAAAATTTAATGGAAGAGTTACAAAAGATTAAACGTGCGCTACAAAAAATTGAACCGGAAGCGCCACATGAAACTCTCCTAGTACTTGAAGGCGGCACTGGACAAAATGCCATTAATCAGGCGATTGAATTCCATCAAGCTTTAGGAGTAACGGGTCTTGCTATTACAAAATTAGATGGCAGCGCAAAAGGCGGCATCGTGTTAGCGATCGCAGACAAATTGCAGATACCGATTCGCTATATAGGCGTGGGCGAAGCCGTAGATGATTTACGTGTGTTCAATGCACACCAATATGCTGGCGCCTTACTGGGGCGCGAACCCATTACTGCCGAAATAACTTAAAACGATAATTTTATAAGTAGGCATGACGCAATGATCGAACTGCAAAATGTTACAAAGCGTTACCCGGGCAACCGTGATGCATTAGCCCATCTGAATTTAACCATCGAGCAGGGTGAGATGACTTTTCTAACCGGCCCCTCAGGCGCAGGTAAAAGTACACTTCTCAAACTTATCGCTGCAATCGAAAGACCTACCCGCGGACAGATATTTATTAATCAAAAAAATATAACCCGCATACCCAAACGTAAAGTTCCCGCATTGCGCAGACACATGGGCGTGGTGTTCCAAGACCATCATTTATTACATGATCGAAACGTTTTTGATAATGTATCACTACCATTGCAAATAGCAGGCTTTGCGCAGGTAGATATCAATCGCCGCGTACGCGCCGCACTTGATAAAGTTGATTTGCTTGATAAAGAACAGATGATGCCAATAACTTTATCTGGTGGCGAACAACAACGTGTAGGTATTGCACGAGCTGTAGTACATAAGCCTGCTATCTTATTAGCTGATGAACCTACAGGGAATCTTGATCCAGAGCTTTCTGCTGAAATCATGCGTTTATTTAATGACTTTAATCAAGTTGGCGTTACGGTACTGATTGCTAGTCATGATTTAGAACTCATTAAACGTATGCAAAAGCGAATTATTCGCTTGCGTGATGGAGAATGTATCGATTCGCAAAGCCCTCAAGATGCTCAAAACTTCGAGATTCTTAATTAGCGCATGGTGAAAAGCAGACGTCAGCAGCCGCTTGCCAAACCGAGTGCAAAAACTCGTTTGCGCGCTTACGTTCGCGACCATCTTCGCGTACTGTTGTTTAGCTTAGGCAAACTTTATCGAACCCCCTTCGCCACCACCTTTACGCTGTTAATGGTTGCTATCGCACTCGCATTGCCCGCAGTCTTATATATATTACTCAATAACCTACAAACCGTCACTCACAAGTGGGACGACTCAGGTCAGATCTCACTGTTCTTAAACACCGAAACTTCAGAACTAGCGGTAAAGCAATTAAAAAGTAAACTTTCAGAACATGCACAAGTAGAAAATATTGACTATGTCTCCGCTGATTTAGCACTAAAAGAATTTAAAAAACGTAGTGAATTTGGTGAATTACTAGAAGGCTTACCAAACAATCCTTTGCCACCGACATTAATAGTCACTCCTATTGAATTAGCTAAGCAAAGTGACTCATTAAATGCACTCGAAAAAGAATTTCAATCTTTAGCGAATGTTGAGCAAGTACAGTTAGACATGCAATGGCTACAGCGTTTACAAACCATTACCGATATTATTCGCCGCGCAATTACTGCTATTGGCATCATGCTAGGACTTTCGGTTTTATTGGTGGTGGGCAACAGTATTCGCTTAGATATTGAAAATCGCCGTGCAGAAATTGAAGTTACCAAACTGATTGGTGCAACTGATCGATTTATTCGTCGTCCATTTTTATACGGCGGTTTGTGGTTTGGTCTATTAGGCGGAATACTCGCGCTACTGCTAGTATTTATCGTACTGCTCGTTGTGCGCCAACCTGCTCAGGATCTAATAGGCCTCTACAATAGTGACTTTAAGTTAATGCTACCGAGTTTTGTGCAAAGTATTTCGTTAATTGGGAGCAGTATTTTTTTAGGACTGTTTGGTTCCTGGCTAGCGGTAGGGCATCGCATTGCCAAAATTCAACCTAGCTAATTTCAACTAGATCTAGCTTTAACTGAAAGATGTTTACTGCCGCCAAGGCGTGCGAAAGGATGCCTTTTTAATAATTTATGGTAGACATTTCTAGCATCTTCAAGATTGGAATAAGAATCACTAATCCTCACCCAGTGATCATTTTTCATATTCATCGCATAGTAAGACGGTTGAGAAGAAAAAGTTTGTAGGTTTTGAGCACTCATCCTTGTGCCTATTGAAATATTTTCCTAGAGGAAGAATTTAAGAATTAGTTGATGTCACCATTCTTGTTCTAAGTTAGAAATCGAGAGACGCCAATTAATTACATCTGCAGTATCAAAAACAAGTTCACGTTCGTTATTCGCTACAGGAATCCCCGCTAAACGCTTGCGGATATAGGGCAAGCCCCTTTGAATCCAATGATCAATGGTGGGTTGATCAACACCAAAGATATGCGCTAAATCAGATTTGCTTACTTGTACGCCAGGCATGTATTTATTTTTTAAGATACGTAATCTAACTAAATTGTATGGAAATATATTTTTAGGCGTATTCGAAATAGACAAAGTCCAAATTTAGACCGATAAAAGGACATCAACTCCATTCTGATATTTTTCTATGAGTTAGCTCCAAATTTGTTCCTTCATGAGAGCTTCTCAACGCCTGTGTGGCAACAAAGATACTGACTCAGCATTTTGAAACAATAGGTTACCGGGTGAAGCGTGCTTTCGAAGCGACGTAACAACAAACGGGATTTAATAAATCAAAACGCTATGAAATCTTCATTATTTCGAAATGCATAGACGAGAAGAATCTTGAGCAAGAGTACCGCTGATTTTGGATTATTAACCTTATAAAAATAATGCTTATTAAGCCTTGAATCGATGCGGTTACACCAAACATCGGCTTTATTATTGAACTCATGGGCAGGTTAGCACTCTAATATCAAGAGTGCTAAAATTACATCATTCACATGATCTTTAAGAGAGGAAATCACAGTATATGACAAAGTCGATTATGCCCCCACAGACACCTCTAAGCGTATCCACAGCGAACGTAGATAGCTATATTGCGTCTGCCTATCAAATACCTGTGTTGGATGCAGAACAAGAGCATGCTCTGGCTGTACGCCTGCATGAGGATAATGATCTTGATGCGGCACGTACTTTGATTCTCCATCACCTACGCTTTGTTGTTCAGGTGGCGCGTGGATACAACGGTTACGGCTTACCTATTGCTGATTTAATTCAGGAAGGCAATGTAGGCCTTATGAAAGCTGTGAAAAAATTTGATCCGCAAAAAGGTGTGCGCTTGGTATCTTTTGCAGTGCACTGGGTGCGCGCAGAAATCCATGAATATGTTTTGCGCAATTGGCGCATTGTAAAAATTGCTACTACTAAGGCGCAACGTAAATTATTTTTCAATTTACGCAGCAAGAAAAAAAGACTGGCCTGGTTAAACCAGGCAGAAGTTGAGAACGTAGCGGAACAACTTGGCGTTAAAACTACTGATGTATTGGAAATGGAAAAACGTCTCAGCAGTCCTGATATGGGATTTGACTTGCCTGATCATGCTGATGAAGAAGACTCTGCAGCGAGCTACGCACCGGCTGCATACTTAAGTGAAGATACTGATACACCAGAAGTTATTACTGAAGAAAATGATTGGCGAGCTCATCAGAATAGCCAGCTAAAAATAGCGCTGCAAGAATTAGATGAACGCAGTCGCGACATCGTTGCTAAGCGTTGGTTAGCTGAGAAAAAGACCACCTTGCAAGATTTATCCAAGCAATATGATATTTCTGCAGAACGCGTACGTCAGTTAGAGAGCAATGCAATTAAAAAACTTAAATCAGTAGTTACTGCTTAAATTTAGTTTTACTCTAAACGCGAATAATAAATTAATGTGACCACACTGAGCAGCAGCAACGCTGCTCCACCGTTGTGCATCACCGCAACACTGATGGGCAACTTCATCACTACATTAGAAACTCCCAAGGCAATTTGTGCTAACAATAACAACAAAGTTATTGTTGCCAGCTGGCGCATATTCGATGATGTACTGCTACGTTTCATGATGCGTAATACTAAATACAACCAAAAAACTCCAACGACTATCGCAAACATGCGATGACTAAGATGAATTGCAGTTCGTGCAGGATTGTCGAGCACGCCAAACTCATAGTTCTGCTCTATACCACGCCAAATTACAAAACCTTCTTTAAAGTCTGTCTCTGGCCACCATTTACCTTGGCAAGTTGGAAAATCGGGACAAGCCAAAGCTGCATAATTCGCACTCGTCCAACCGCCCAGAAGAATTTGTGTGCCCAATAGCAACAAACCCACAACTAAAATTGGTGTTAAAGAGTTTTTCCGAAGCGAAGTTTGCTCCCGCGAACTATCTAATACTAACCACCAGAGCAATGCCAAAATACTCAAGCCACCGAATAAATGCAGCATCACGATGACCGGTTTTAGCAATAGGGTAACCGTCCACATCCCTAATAATCCTTGAAAGATAACTAATCCCACTAAGATAATAGGCAACCATAACGCTTGCTTCGTGTCTCTTCGTCTCATTATTGCAACAATAGCCAAAGCCACAATCAATAGGCCCAATCCTTCAGCTAGGTAACGATGGATCATTTCTTTCCAAGCTTTGCTAGATTCAACTTCGCGCTCAGGAAATGCCTGATTAGCTTGATCAATTTCAGAACTCGTTTCTGGAACACCTAAAATATGGCCATAACAACCAGGCCAATCCGGGCAGCCCAAACCTGCATTAGATAAGCGCGTGTAAGCACCCATCACTACAACCATAAGTGCTAGCAATGTCGCAAACAGTGCAATTTTTCTAAACATACTATTGTTTTATCTTTCTTGTATTTATTCAGATTTAACCTATTTTAGACACTTTTAATAAGCGCTTAAGATCTTTCTTCATGCCTTTAGAAGTAACGTCTTTAGAGTACCACATCATTAAATTTCCAAGTGGGTCAATCACATAGATCTGATGCAGAGGAAGATCTTTGAATAGTGGTAGCGACTTATCCACTATTTTTTTCTCAAACCAGGCCACTTGCATGCGATGATATTTGGAAAATAATTTATTTATAGCTTGTGTGCTTTGTTGGTTATGCACACCAAGATATTTTCGTTGCACGCGATCACTATCACGACCTAACGTTAAACGCACTTGGCGCATTTTAAATAAATCAGCTTCACAGTATAGATCGCAAGATTCATCACCGATGTATAACAAGGTCCACTTACCCATGAATTCTTCATGACTCCATGAACTACCATCAATAGCTTTTAGCTCAAACTTTTCGAGAGGCTGAGCAGGGCTAATTAATGTGCCATGATTTTGTGTTTTTGAACTCATCCAACTGTTCGGCACATAAAATAACCACATTGCAAAAAATAACGGCCCAAAAAATACTGCGAATAAGCCGATCATATAACTTCTACTTTTAGTTCTATTTTCCATTAGTCTTATTATATTTTATTTATTATTCGACCTAGAAATGGGCCTAGGTCGATGCAACACAACGAATATAATCAGCACAGTTATAGCCATAGCAAACCATTGAAATGCGTAACCGTAATTGCGTTTCGATGAGGAAGTTTCGTATATTCTCCACTTCGCTTTATACGTATCTTCTTGCCCTGCTTGCATACGCAAGGATAACGGCATTAAGTCTTGCCCTATCCTAGATGACAATAACTCAAAATCTAGGAATTGAATCAAACGCGGCCAACTTATTGAGCTATCTATTTCACCCAAACTAAAGGCTTTGCCATAGGGAACATACACACTGCCTACTAAAGTTCTCATATTTTCATCAACATCTACATTAGGCAATGTTTCACGCGAACCAGTTAGTGGTACCCATCCACGATCTACTAAAACTACTCGATCAGAGTTATAAATTTTAAAGGGTGTGAATATATTGAAACCCACTTGATTATCTAAAAAGCGATTATCTAGTGCAAACTGCTGACTTGATATAAACCTTCCTTTTACGCGTATAGACTGAAAACGTAGGCTAGCAGGATCAATAATCGGAAAACTAAATGCTTGTGGCTCACTGTTTTTGCGTGATTCAATTTCTAGTTGGATTTGTTTTTTTTCTTCGCCACGTAACAACTGCCAAACCCCTAAGCTACTAAGAAAAAATATTCCCGCTATAGTAGCCATTACCACTTGCCAAGTTGGTTTTCGCCAATGCTTATTTTCTGTCACAATGAATTAACCATAAAAAAGTAAAAGTTTATTCCCATGAAAATTATTATTATTCTATTATTTCTAGCTGCACTAGGCAGCCTTGCTTCAGCTATGGTTTTTTTAGTTAAGGACAAAGGCGAAACCAATCGAACAGCAAAAGCACTAACCTATAGAATTGGTATATCTGTATTTATTTTTGTTCTTCTTATCCTTGCATACTTCGCCGGCTACATCGAACCTCATGGCATTTCAGGTTAAAACTATAAGCTAAAAAAACGCCGCGACAAATCTGCCGGGAGCAGATTTGGGTAGCTTTGCTAGCCGTATGGCCGAGTACCAGGAAGGTACGAGTCAAAGCGACGTTTTATATCTAATATATCTGCCAGCTTAAACCCAGTAGACAAATATATATAAGCCTAACCATACAACGTCTACAAAGTGCCAATACCAAGCTGCCGCTTCGAACCCGAAGTGATGCTCTGGCTTAAAGTGGCCACGTATGCAACGTACCAGAATCACAAATAGGACGATGGCGCCGATGGATACGTGCATGCCGTGAAAACCTGTCAGCAGGAAAAATGTAGAACCATAGACACCTGAACCCAATGTTAAACCTAAGTGCTGGTATGCCTCGTAGTATTCATAGCCCTGGCATACCATGAAGATCGCACCCAGTAATACGGTTAAAGACAAACCAATGATTAACTGGCTACGGTGATTTGCTTTTAGCGCATGGTGCGCCCAAGTTAAGGTCACGCCACTGGTTAATAACAAAGCGGTATTAATCGCAGGTAAACCCCATGCTGGCATCGGTGTAAATTGACCGCCAATCTCGCCTGGGCCATTTCCCGTTAGTGGCCAAATCACTTCAAAACCAGGCCATAAATAATTATTGGTGGCTGCCCCAGCTCCTTCGCCCCCTAACCAAGGCAAAGAGTACACACGTGCATAAAATAAGGCCCCAAAGAACGCAGCGAAGAACATCACTTCTGAAAAAATAAACCAGAACATACCCCAACGGAATGAAGTGTCTACTTGGCTGTTATATGCGCCTGTTTCACTTTCTTTAATAACCGCACCAAACCAACCAAACAACATGACTAATAAAATAACCGCACCCACGATCATTAGGTGTTTGCCCCATGTTGCGCCATTTAGAAGATTCGAAAATCCAACCATAAGACTACAAACCGCAATTGACCCAATGATGGGCCAATGACTGCCATGAGGGATGTAATAATTACTTTCTGCTTGTGCCATAAGTTTTCTCTTAATAAATTTTAAGTGTTATCAATATTATTTAATGATTTGCTAACGGTATTACTCACATCAAAATACGTATAGGAAAGCGTTACCGTCTTAACGTGATCAGGTAATGCAGGATTGATTACAAACACCACTGGCATCTCTAAAGATTGCCCTGCTTCCAGAATTTGATTATTAAAACAAAAGCATTCGGTTTTAATAAAATGGTTTGCCGCTGAAAAAGGTGCAACACTTGGAATCGCTTGGCCAACAATCGAACGACTGGTTTTATTTTTTACAAAAAAACTGGCTTGGTAAGGCTTGCCTGGATGCACCTGCATCTTCGCAGTCGCTGCCTCAAAATCCCAAGACATGCCCTGATTTAAACTAGTAATAAACTCAACGGTAATGGTGCGTGACTCATCCACTTCAAAGCTTGCTTGCTGCTGCTGAGTGACATTTTCAGACTTACCATTTAGTCCAGTGATGTCACAAAGCACGTCATACAATGGAACCAGCGCATAACCAAAACCAAACATCGCAACTGCAAAAAAGCAGAGCTTAATCGCACTATTATTGGATGAAGACTTCATATCTTAATAATCTCATTTGCTAGCCATTAAGAAATAGAAGCCAACATAAATAATCAATGCCACGCAACCCAATAGAATTGCGGTGCGCCTAGCTTCTCGTTTTGACTGTTTCATAATGTTCACGTGTAAACCAATTCCATTCGTCTTCAACATTTGGTGGTGTTGTAAAGCTGTGATATGGGGGTGGTGAGCTTAATGTCCACTCTAAGCCATGTGCGCCATCCCAAACTCGATCAGTGGCTTTAGCGCCGCCACGTATAGTTGCGATTACAAGACCTAAGAAAATTAGTTGTGAAAAACCAAAACCAAATGCACCAATGGTTGCAATCTGGTTGTAGTCAGAAAACTGTAAAGCGTAATCTGGTATACGTCGCGGCATACCTGCTAAACCTACAAAATGCATTGGGAAGAAAGTCACATTTACAAAAATGGTAGATAACCAAAAGTGTGTCTTACCCCAAAACTCGTTGTACATATGGCCGGTCCACTTCGGAAGCCAATAATACACCGCAGCAATGATTGCAAAGATGGAACCTGGCACTAATACGTAGTGAAAGTGCGCGACTACAAAGTATGTGTCGTGATATTGGAAGTCTGCTGGCGTAATCGCCAGCATTAATCCTGAGAAACCACCAATTGTGAATAAGATAATAAATGCTATGGAAAACAACATTGGTGTTTCAAACGTCATCGCGCCACGCCACATGGTACAAATCCAGTTAAACACCTTCACGCCTGTCGGCACTGCGATCAGCATGGTGGCAAACATAAAGAACAGTTCGCCTGCTAACGGCATACCTACGGTGAACATATGGTGTGCCCATACAATGAAAGATAAAAATGCGATGGATGCCGTTGCATACACCATTGATGAGTAACCAAATAATGGCTTACGTGCAAACGTCGGGATGATGCTAGAGATCACGCCAAACGATGGCAGAATCAAAATATATACTTCAGGGTGGCCAAAGAACCAAAATATATGTTGGAACAATACCGGGTCACCACCGCCCGCAGCATTAAAGAAGCTAGTGCCAAAAAACTTGTCGGTTAACAACATAGTTACGCCACCTGCTAACACAGGCATTACTGCAATCAATAAATAAGCAGTAATTAACCACGTCCATACAAACAAGGGCATTTTCATTAATGTCATTCCAGGTGCGCGCATATTTAAAATAGTCGCTACCACATTGATGGCACCCATGATGGATGACATACCCATAAAGTGAATTGAGAAAATCACAAACGGAAGCGCATCACCGGTCTGCAGTGACAAAGGTGGATATAGAGTCCAGCCACCTGCAGGTCCACCACCGTCCATAAACAACGTTGACAACATCATGGCGAATGCAAACGGTAGTATCCAGAAACTCCAGTTATTCATGCGCGGCAGTGCCATATCGGTACCACCAATCATCAGTGGAATTAACCAGTTTGCAAGACCGGTAAAAGCCGGCATCACTACACCAAAAATCATGATAATGGCGTGCATTGTGGTCATAGAGTTAAAGAACTGTGGATCTACAAACTGCATACCTGGCTGAAATAATTCTGTACGAATGATTAACGCCATGAATCCACCAATAAAGAACATGATGAATGAGAACCATAAATACAATGTACCAATATCTTTATGATTGGTAGTTGTAATCCAACGCATCATGCCTGATGGATGATGTTCGTCGTGATGCTCTTCTGATGCCACGGTAGACATATCTAAAACTCCCTAACTAAATAAACTTTTTTAAAACTAAAAACTAATAAATTGAAATCCATTAATTGCTTAATACTGCTTGCTTGTTTTCTATAACAGCAATATTTTTTTGGCTGGTTTGCTCCGCGACCCAAGCATCATAATCTTCAGGCGAAAGTGCACGCACCACAACCGGCATGAAACCGTGATCACGCCCACATAACTCGGCACATTGACCGCGGTAAATGCCAGGCTTGTCGATTACAGTCCATACTTGATTGATGTAACCTGGAATAGCATCTTTCTTAAGCGCCAAATCTGGAACCCACCAAGCATGTAACACATCATTGGAAGTAATTAAAATTCGGATCTTGCGATTGGTTGGAAGTACGAGCTCATTATCTACCTCTAACAAGTAGTTATCATTTTTGGGCTCTTGATTATAAATTTCTTCACGAGGTGTGCTTAGAATGCTATAAAAATCGATGTCATGATCAATATATTCATAGCGCCAAAGCCACTGGTAACCCGTAACTTTGACAGTCATATCTGCGCCACTGGTATCCTCCATCGCGATTAGTACTTTTGCCGCAGGAATAGAAATACCAATCAAAATTACAAACGGAAGTGCCGTCCAAATAAACTCAAGTAAAGTGCTTTCATGAAATTCAGCGGGTGTAACACCTTTTGATTTACGATCTCTAAAAATCGAAATCGCCATAGCGCCAAAAACTAACACACCGATTACACAACAAATGTAGTAAATAGCCATGTGCAAATCAAATACCTGCTTGCTGATATCTGTTACACCTTCGGTCATATTATAGGGCTGAATGTCGGCCCATGCGTTTTGAGAAGCAATAATCATCAATCCGAATAATGAACCGACTGAACGCACCAAGTATTTCTGTTTCATTTGTATATTCCTGCCAAAAAACTAACTATGTATAAGTAGTGTGTGTAGTGCTTTTGCTAATGAATCAGACAAACTTTTGCGTTCATCATTAGTTAAACACCTTCCTATTTCCGTCTCTTTACCTTTCGAACGAATCAGCAATCTACTTGGATGACCTTGTAATGGAGATTTAACTAACTCCAAATTGACCCAAGCTCGTTCAAATTGCCATGCTTCACTAGGTTTTTGTCTCCCCTTTTCAACAATCACTAGATCGTCTTCTATAGTGACGACCTCTTGGTCGCGACAGCGTAAACTGCACATATATAGGCCTAATGTAAGCGCGAATATCTCTAATCCTGCAAACGGCAAAATTAACCACAGCCCTTGCAAAGCAAACATGCCTGCTATACCAAACGATATAGTCGCCATAAAATAAATAAAAAGCTTATTGCCACGCCAAGAAAGAGATTGATTGCGACGAACTATAAACTGCTTTTGTGCTGATAGTTCATGATCTATATCAGTAGCAGTAGTCAAATTATAAATCCCTTATTTAGCGAACCCATATCCAGTATTTCTTGGGTTAAATACTAATGATATTAGGCAATATTAATGCTCGTAATTGTAGCCCTCCATTAGAAAAAGTAATTCCCACACTATTAGGGCAATAGAGATAGTTACACTCTGCTAAATTGATGTCTTATGTTGCTATTAACCACGGTTATAAATATTGTTTTCATTTGTTGTTCAAGATTCTTTGTAAAGAATATTTTCATCACGCTATTTAATCTGATTTATTGGAATTCGCACTTCACTAACCGGCATTTTATCTTTATTTGATGTTAACTTCCGAGCATAACCATAAATAACTTCGTAACTAGCCGGCAATAAGCCATTTTTTTGGCGATAATGTTCATAGGCTGCTTCAAATTGATGGAATTTTTTCTTCCCCATTAAGCCGTTAGAGAAATTATCTTCTTTCATACCAAACTTGCCACGACTACCTGTATCTTTTAAATCCCGTAATAATTGCCGCGCTTGCTTATATTCAATCGTAATAACTTCCATATCGACAACCGGATCAGCATAGTGATTCGCCATTAATAAATCACCTATATGGTGCATATCGATAAACTGATGCACGTGATCACGCTGATCAACGCGCGCCCAACTTTGACGTAACTCTTTCAACGTATCAGGCCCGAAAGTACTAAACACCAGTACACCGTCCTGTTTTAGAATTCGAGCGCATTCAATGAGCACTTGATTTAGATCTCCACACCATTGAAAAGTAGAGGTGGAAAATATCAGGTCAACAGACTCATCTTTAACCGACAAATGCTCTGCCTCACAACACATTATTGAGGCGGTTGGTTGTAAGGGCGGCTGCATTTGATTCGTTTGCAACAACATAGACATGGCAACATCACTGGCAATTACATGGCTGTTAGGAAACTGAACTTGCAAACCTCGTACGCTTCTCCCAGTTCCTGACCCTATATCTAAAATAGTGTACGGCTCTAGTTTTAACATTTGCAAACGTTCTAATGCACGATCACAAATCTCATGCTGCACAATAGCAGCAGCATCATATGTATCTGCTGCTTTAGAAAAATCTTTACTTATTCGATGTTTATTAAGCATTAAACTTGTTTTTCTGTTTGTGCAAACATGCTTTTTACTAGATCAATAAACTGCTCAGAATGCGATAAAAACGGTACATGGCCAGCATCAGTTATTTTACAAATCCGTAAATGCCCCCATATTTCAGCCGTGTGCTCAGCGGCTCTTACAGATGAAACCTGGTCGTTTTCACCCTGCAATAAAACTATTGGAACATTCTTTGATAGACATAAATCGCGTAAATCTATTTCTTTTAGCCACCTTAAGCCCCAACGAATTTTATCTTGATGCTGATTAGAGGCTTGCTCTAAAGCTTGCATACTTTTCTTTGCGGCCGTGCTGTGTAGTGTTTGTAATGCACAAAATTGTTTTAGCGTAGTCTTTGGAGAAGCATCATACTGTTTTACAAATCTTGTAAAAGTATTGGGTGGCATTGCATGCGGCCATTCTTTGCTGGCAACAAACTTAGGTGTGCTCGCGATTAACATCAAACTTTGCACACGTTGCGGGAATTGCTTTAAATACAATTGAGCTAACATACCGCCTAATGACCAAGCGATAAGTACACAGCTAGGCGGTAATGTATTTGCCAGCAATTCTACTCCTTGGTCAACACTCTCATCCCACTCTATATCATGGCTATGACCATGGCCTGGTAAGTCTACACACCAAAGTTGAAATTCTTTACTGAGATCAGCGATACAAGCCTGCCAAATTTTCGAACTGGACCCCCATCCATGCAACAATGCCAACACTGGGCCATTGTTAGCTTGGCCAAATTTTGAAACATGTAATCTAGACATCGTATTTATGGACACTCTTCCCGCTCAAATACTAATCGTTGTAGGCGCGTATCTGCTTGGCTCATTCAATAGCGCAATCATCGTAAGCAAAGCATTTAGTTTACCTGACCCTCGAAACTTAGGCTCTGGGAATCCTGGTGCCACAAATGTATTGCGCACTGGCAATAAGATAGCCGCAGTGATTACTTTAGCTGGCGACTTACTTAAAGGCTTGCTACCGGTGTTAGCAGTGGACCTACTTACGGCAAACACCCCTCTCGTAGCGGCAACCGGTGTTGCGGCCTTGCTCGGTCACATGTATCCGCTTTACTACGGTTTTAAGGGCGGCAAAGGAGTGGCTACAACACTCGGAGTGCTGCTAGGTTTTGATTGGCTACTTGGTGCAACATGGATTACGTTTTGGTTATGTGCCGCACTATTTTTTCGTTATTCCTCACTCGCAGCTCTGATTGCAACCACATTAATTTTAGTAACAAGTTGGTTTTGGTTAGAGAATATTTGGTTATTTATATCTATGGTCATTATTACGGCATTTGTTTTCTGGAGACACCGCAGCAATATTAAAAATTTACTGAATGGTACTGAATCTAAATTAAGTAATTCTCAGGAATAAATATAAATAAAGATCTAGCTGTTCCTACGTTATATAGATTCTAACGACCATCTAGGTTGTACTTGAATCTGCATGTCTTGCGGTTGAATTCCGCGCTGCAAACGTAATAGGCCCAGCTGAGCCACCATCGCTGCATTATCTGTACAAAACTCTGGGGCTGGATAAAAAACCTGTATGCCGCGTTTACCTAGTTTTTCTTTTAACTGCTGACGTAGTTTTTTATTCGCACCTACGCCACCCGCAACCACTAACGTTTTAGCATTGCTTTGTTCCAATGCGCGCAGTGATTTTATTCTTAAGGTATCCACCGCGGCATCTTCAAATGCACAAGCCACATCAGCACGTGTTTGATCATCGATAAAAGAAGATTGGCTTTCTTGTAATGTTTTTAATGTATTTAATACGTGGGTCTTCAGTCCACTAAAGCTGAAGTCCAGGCCAGGTCGATCGGTCATTGGTCGGGGAAAATGAAATCGCTTTGCATCCCCTAACTGAGCTAATTGTTGAATCTGGGGGCCGCCCGGATAAGGCAGTCCTAATAGTTGCGCGGTTTTATCAAATGCTTCTCCCACCGCATCATCAATGCTTTCACCTAAAATACTGTAGCTTCCTATCGCATCTACTTTGACCAGCAGGGTATGGCCACCTGAAACCAATAGCGCTACATAAGGGAATTCTGGAGAAATATTCTCGATCAGTGGTGCCAATAAATGTGCCTCCATATGGTGAATCGAAATGGCGGGTTTATTGATTGACCAGGCGAGGCTACGTGCAAAACCAGCTCCAACCATAAGCGCACCCATCAGCCCTGGGCCAGAGGTATATGCAATCGCATCGATATCTTCAGCTAACCCAAGATTGGCAGCATGTAGGGTTTCTTGAACTAATGGACCCAATTTACGAATGTGGTCTCGCGAGGCCAACTCAGGCACTACACCGCCATAGGGACTATGTAGCTCAATTTGTGAGTAGAGCTTATTTGCCAGTAGCCCACCAGATTCACTGATAATGGCTACTGCCGTTTCATCACAAGAGCTTTCAATTCCCAGTACACGCATGGGCGCATTATCACGCGATTTTGCTACATAGGTACAACATTCCTAGGGGGATGGCCTTATATCTAGTCTAGTAATCTGATGCTTTGTTTGATATTTGGCAACTCGTCTGTATAATCGCGGCTCATTTTTCAATTAAATAAATTCAATAATCATATGCCTGGTGTACGTGTAAAAGAAAACGAACCCTTTGATTTCGCTCTAAGGCGCTTTCGCCGTTCTTGCGAAAAAGCGGGAACAGTCACCGAAGTTCGTCGTCGTGAGGCTTATGAAAAACCTACTGAAATCCGTAAACGTAAAGCTGCAGCTGCTGTAAAACGCAACCTAAAGCGCGTATCTCGTACCAGTTTACGTCGTCGTCGTCTTTACTAAAAATTTCTCTTACACCTTCTGGTGCTTCCCCAAACTTGACTAGTTCCGTGTCCAATCTTAAGGCTAAGCTGACGGATGACATGAAAGCTGCTATGCGCAGTGGGGAGAAGTCACGCCTGCTAACTATTCGTTTAATACTTGCTGCAGTTAAACAGCAAGAAGTAGATACACGCGAAGAACAAAGTGACGAAGACATTATTGTCTCACTCACCAAAATGCAAAAACAGCGTCGCGAATCCATTAGCCAATTTGAGAAAGCCGGTAGACAAGATTTAGTAGATAAAGAAGAGCAAGAATTAGTTGTCCTTAGCGAATATCTGCCTGCAGCATTAGGTGAAGATGAGATCGATAAATTGATCACTGATGCAATGTCCGAGTCTGGGGCAACAAGTATTAAGGATATGGGCAAGGTAATGGGTATTTTAAAACACAAGCTTGCGGGACGCGCAGATATGGGCGCGGTCAGTGCAAAAATCAAAGCAGCATTAGCCTAACCTTGGCCTAACCATAGTTAGCTAAGCTAGTATTAAATACCGTTTAACTAATTCTCAATTAACATTGATATAGTAAGCTTGTTAAATCATTCGGGCTTAACTATCCCAGATTCAATTTGTCTAAGGTTACATCCCGGCTAATACCGAATAGGTTTCATTTACTATGTCTGCTTTGAAAAACGATCTTTTTATTCGCGCATTACTTAAACAAGAAGTAGAACGCACTCCAATGTGGATTATGCGCCAGGCAGGTCGGTATCTTCCTGAATATCGCGCAACACGAAAACGTGCAGGTAACTTTTTAACGCTGTGCAAAACACCCGAATTAGCCTGTGAGGTTACGATGCAGCCGCTAGATCGATATGGTTTAGACGCTGCAATCTTATTTTCCGACATCCTTACCATCCCCGATGCATTGGGACTGGGTCTACAGTTCAGCGAAGGTGAAGGACCAAGTTTTAAATCACCGATTACAAGCATGGCGGATGTAAATCGCATTGCCGATATCTCATCGCCAATCAATGATCTCAGTTACGTTACCGATGCCGTCAGTTTGATACGTAAAGAACTCGATGGCCGAGTGCCGCTGATTGGCTTTTCTGGAAGCCCGTGGACGCTAGCAACCTATATGGTAGAAGGTAAAGGCAGTAAAGAATTTCACAAAGTTAAAGGCATGCTTTATCAAGAACCTGAAACACTTGAAAAGCTATTAGATGTTTTAAGTAAATCCGTCACAGAGTATCTTGCTGCACAGATCGATGCAGGCGCACAAGCCGTTATGATCTTTGATACCTGGGGAGGCGTACTATCTAAAGAGTGTTATCTCAAATATTCACTCTCCCCCATGCAGAAAATAGTACACCAACTTAAAAATATCCCATCTGCTAAAAATGTACCCATCGTTTTATTTACCAAGGGTGGCGGTAATTGGTTAAATGAAATGGCAGCCACTGGTTGTGATGCGTTAGGGTTAGATTGGACCACTGAGATTGATCATGCGCGAGCACAAGTTGGCAACAAGGTTGCATTACAAGGTAATCTAGATCCCTGCGTATTATATGGTAGCGACGACGTCATTCGCGAAGAAGTTAAGAAAGTGCTTAGTAAGTTCGGAAATGGCTCTGGGCATGTTCTAAATTTAGGTCATGGCATCCAACAATATGTAAACCCAGACAAGGTGAGCGTCTTAGTTGAGGCGGTTAAAGAATTTAGCCCGGCCTATCATTAGGCAACTATTCAGCAAGTAATTCTTTCAAACCCTTCAAATTGATTCTTTGTATACTTCGATTCTGACTTTTACTTTTTGGTAATTGATGTTGCTGACGTAAATTAAATACCGATACTTCAATCTCATTATCTTGATATTCAAAATTTACAGTCGGCAAAAATACAAAATCATTATTTAGCTTTAATCTTTGCTCAGAAAATTTCAAGGCTACATTTTTATCTTGCAATACATCAATAATTCTCTCTACTGTATCGCAGGAAACATGAATGCTTATTGGCGTGTTTACACCTAAAGTACCCTCTAAAACAGGACCGACTAAAAACGGAGCATAGTCTTTTAACCATTCCATAACGGCTAAGGCTATTTGACGCTCGACTAATAGTATTTGCTCGTGCGTAGGTATAAAAGTCTTTTGAAAAGATGCTATTGCCTGCTCAATTTCAAAATTACTTGGCAATGAGCCATGCTCAGAGTTACCTAGTCTTTCACTGGCTTTTAATTTAGCACGATGAAAATCTCGCACACCTTCTTCAGTGATAATTTTTGCGGTTTCGAAAGCTAACGCTTGTCTTAATCTATCTGATTTATTGCGACCCACTTTCTAATGACGGCCAATAATTAGAAGATAGAGACTAGAAAAGTTGCTCTGGAATCTCTATTACTTCACCAGGCTCACCACCTTGCTGTTGAAAAGTAATTTGATTACCCACTTCGACACTTGTGGTTGGAATGTATTGTTCGCGAAAAGTTTCTTGGATACCTTGATTACTGTCCTGGTCTACGAGCAAGCCTGTTTTAGGATCAATACGCATCGTTACGATTCCTTGCGGTGTCTGTAACGTATTTTCAGCTTTACCATCTAGTGCTGTGCGCATGTAGTCGATCCAAATCGGTAATGCGGCAGTACCGCCTACTTCACGCTTACCTAACGGTCGATCCTGATCAAACCCCACCCAAGTAGTTGCCACCACGTCACCATTAAAACCACTAAACCAAGCATCATGCTGCTCATTAGTGGTACCCGTTTTGCCAGCCAAGTCATCTCGGCCCAGCACTTTTGCCTTGGTGCCCGTGCCGCGTTTAATAACATCTTGCATCATGCTCACCATTTGATATGCATTCTCATTCTCTAACACGCGCGAAGCAATTCTAAGTTTACTCGGTAAGTCTGATGATAACTCAGGCTGTTTACTAACCTCACTAGTTTCTATTACAGTAGTTTTATTGGTAATTGCTTCTTCTTCGCTAATTTGTTGCTGTAGTTGTAGACAATCTGATTCGCAAACTGCCAAAGCTTCAGCGCTGAATAACACTTCGCCCTTATCATTTTCGATACGTTCTATTAAGTAGGGTTCTATCAGGTAACCCCCATTTGCAAACACTGCATAACCTTTAGCGAGCTCAAGAGGTGTCACTGCACCAGATCCTAGCGCTAAGGTTAAATCATAAGGTAGACGTTCTCGGTCAAAACCAAACTTTGCAATATGCTGCATGGCATGCCGGCGGCCCATGTCATTAAGTAGTCGTATAGAAACCATATTGCGTGACTTAAATAGAGCAACTCTTAAGCGCGTAGGACCGAAAAATTTACCGCTATAATTTTGTGGGCGCCAGGTATCTTCTAGAGCAACATCTTCGAAAACTACTGGCGCATCATTAATAATGCTTGCAGGTGTATAACCGGAATCCAAGGCTGCAGAATATATAAAAGGTTTAAAGCTAGAGCCGGGTTGACGCCTGGCTTGTACAGCGCGATTAAATTTACTGTAGTAATAATCAAACCCACCCACCAGTGCCAAAATGCCCCCATTTTGTGGGTCCACTGAAACTAAAGCGCCTGATACCTCGGGCACTTGTTCTAGAGACCACTGCTTAGAGTCTTCCGTTGTAACACGTATTACATCGCCCACGGCAAACATCTTTGTAAGGTCGCTAGGCGCTTCACCCATCGCATTTTCATTTAAGTAAGGACGTGCCCATTCCGCACTTTTCAATGGAATGGCTATAGCACGATCCGCTCCAATGTAAACTTGTAAATCATCTTTACTGACTGCGGTAACGACTCCGGGAACTAGACTGCCAATTTCCGTCAATACGCGTAGGGTTTCATCTAGCTTTTCAGTATCGATTTCACCCATCTCATTAGTGATACCCTCTACCTTTGATTCAACACCTCGGTAACCATGACGTTTGTCATAGTCGCGCAAACCCTTTACTAATGCTTGCCTTGCAGCTTGTTGCAAACGTGTGTCGACAGTAGTGTAAACACGATAGCCTTTGTTATAAGCATCTGCAGTACCAAAGATATCGACAATAAACGCACGCGCCATCTCGCCTATATAAGGTGCGTCTACTTCAACCCTTGGGTAATGACGTGAAGCCGTGACTTCGGCCTCAATAGAATTACGATAAGTATCCTTATCAATGAATCGTAAATGGAGCATTCTACCCAGCACGTAATTACGTCGTACTAACGCACGGTCAGGATTTATAATCGGGTTAAAACGTGATGGTGCTTTAGGAAGGCCTGCAATCATGGCGATTTGTGAAATCGATAATTCATCCACATTGAGTCCGTAATAAACATCCGCTGCGGCACCCACACCATAAGCGCGATTGCCAAGATAGATCTTATTAAGATAGAGCTCCAGAATTTCATCTTTGCTGAGCTCATGTTCGATTTGCAAGGCTAAAAGTATCTCTCTTAACTTGCGTACATAAGTGCGTTCATTGCCAAGGAAAAAGTTTCTCGCCAACTGCATCGTAATTGTACTGCCACCCTGGCGTTTTTCACCCGTACGCAACACTTCAATTGCTGCACGAATTAAGCCTTGGTAATCCACCCCTGGATGTTGGTAGAAACGGTCATCCTCTGCAGCGAGAAATGCCTGTATAACTGGCTGAGGGTACTGTTTGATCTGTAATGGCTGGCGGCGCTTTTCGCCATATACCGCAATTAGCTTGCTATCACGGCTAAATACCTTAAGAGGCACCTGTAATTCAACATCTTTAAGAGTACTGACACTAGGCAATCCTGGAGCGAAATACAGGAATGCACCCACTGCAATGATGCCTGCAGCGACGGAGATCCCGAAAATTCCGATGAATACTAGTCGTAATAGCTTTAAAAACAATGGCATATGCTTACAATGAACGTCGCTCTAGTGAGTTATCTTAAGAGCAGGGTATCAGAACCTAAATTATGCGGTTCAGCAAGTATTTTGCGAAACCCACTATTTGATATAGAGTTACACACAGTTCCTAATATACATTTATATAAGCCAATCATAACTATCACAATATTTAAATAATTAATTATCAACGTGTTGTTTTTCAATAGAAATAAAGGCCCTGTAGTTGGCCTAGATATTAGCTCTTCCTCGGTGAAGGCCATGGAGTTTTCACAAACCAGTAATGGTTATCGTGTTGATCATTTTGGAGTAGAGCCTTTACCTTCAAACGCTGTGACCGAAAAAGTCATTTCAGACGTGGATGCAGTTGGTGAAAGTATTAGACAAGTGATGAAGAAGTCTAGTTCCAAAGCTAAAAACTGCTGTTTAGCCGTAGCTGGATCGGCGGTAATTACTAAAGTCATCACCATGCCCGCTAATCTAAGCGAAGAAGACTTGGAAGGCCAGATACAACTCGAAGCTGATCAGTACATTCCTTATGCTTTAGAAGAAGTAAACCTAGATTTTGATATCTTAGGACCTACTGAAGAAAATCCTGAAACCATCGATGTACTACTCGCAGCATCACGCAGCGAGAATGTCGATATGAGAGTTGCTGCCGCAGAAGCTGCAGGGCTTGCTCCGATTGTGATCGATGTAGAAGCGTATTCAATTGAAAATGTATTCCCTATATTAACGGAGTCTGTTGAAAACAGAGGACGCGACAAGACTGTTGCCATATTAGATATCGGGGCCACTATGACTAGTCTCAATGTGCTTGAAGATCATAAGATGGTGTATACACGCGAACAGCCATTTGGCGGTAAGCAGTTAACTGAAGAGATCATGCATCAATATGGCCTAACTTTTGAAGAGGCTGGCTTAGCAAAAAAAGAAGGTGGCTTACCAGAAAATTATGTCTCTGACCTATTAGAACCCTTTAAAAACACTGCCGCACAGCAGGCAAATCGTTTTTTACAATTCTATTACTCGGCTAGTCAGCACGTAACCGTAGACCATTTATTACTCGCTGGTGGTTGCGCTGCAATCCCAGGCTTAGATGAAAGAATCGCCAATGAAACCGGCATACAAACTACTATCGCAAACCCGTTTAGCCATCTTTCCCTGGGTTCGAAAATAAATCCACAGACACTAGGTAGTGATGCGCCTTCCATGTTAATCGCATGCGGTCTTGCGTTAAGGGCATTTGATTAATTATGGCTAGAATTAATTTATTACCTTGGCGCGAAACGCGTAGGCGCGAACAGCAGAAAGAATTTTTTACCCTGATGGGATTAGCCGGGGCCTTGTGCGCTGCAGTTGTGCTACTCACACATTTTGAGATTAACGGTAGAATTGGCCACCAAGAAAAACGTAATCAGTTTCTCACCAATGAAATTAAAGTATTGGATGGAAGAATTGCGGAAATTAAAAAGCTAGATTCAACTAGGCAGGCACTGATTGAGCGCATGGATGTTATTCAAAACTTACAAGCCGCTCGCCCAGGAGTAGTGCATTTATTTGATGAATTGGTAAAAACATTACCTGAAGGCGTACATCTTTCTAGTCTTAAACAATCTGCAAATAACTTACAGTTATCCGGCAAAGCCGAGTCGAATGCTCGTGTGTCATCCTATATGCGCAAAATAGAAGATTCTGAGTGGCTAGCTAGCCCAAGTTTAGAGGTAATTGAAACAAAAGATACGAAGTTGTCACGAATCAGCAGTTTTAGCCTAACTGCGCAACAAATTAATCCTAACATCGAAGAACAAGATAACTAAGCCATGGATTTCGCAGAACTAAAAAATGTAAATCTAACCAATATCGGTACTTCGCCCTTGTGGGTAAAAGTTTTGCTAATTGGAGTAGTTTGCATTGCAATTCTATTCGCAGGCTATTGGTTACATCACAAAGGCCAGTTAGAAGGTTTGAAAAGAGTGCAAGCAAAGGAAGTAGAGCTTAGGTCCACTTTTGAAAATAAGGCTGAGAAAGCTGCAAATCTAGAACTTTATAAAGTTCAACTTGAAGAAATGCGCCGCACCTTTGGAACGTTACTACGCCAATTACCGAGCAAAACAGAAATTCCTGCGCTTATCGTAGACATCTCTCAAACCGGATTAGCAAGTGGCTTAGAAATTGAACTATTTAAACCAAATTCTGAATCACGCAAAGAGTTTTATGCAGAAAAACCTATCAGCTTACGAGTAAAAGGTGACTACCATCAGTTTGGTGCCTTCGCGAGTGAGATAGCAGCACTGCCTCGAATAGTCACACTACATAACATCTCGCTTACACCTAGTTCTAGTGAGAACAAAGATATGACCATGACAGCAACCGCAAAAACCTATCGTTATCTTGAAGAGGATGAGGAATGACAAGGTTTAACATAAATAATTTAAGCTCTATCTTTTGGGTTTTATTACTAGCCTCAAGCACAGTACTTTTATCTGGTTGCGGCAGAGAGATGCGTGATCTGGAAGACTATGCTGAACAAGTCAAATCACGCGAACCTCCTGGCATTGACCCTATTCCAGAAGTTAAGCCTTACCAAAGTTTTAAATATCAAACCAGCAGTGCCCGCAATCCATTTGACGCATCGATATTTGAAGCCAAAATTGTTCAAAACATAAGAAAAACGAATTCAACAATTTCGCCAGATCCTAATCGCACGCCTGAATTTTTAGAAAATTTCCCTCTAGATACCTTACGCATGGTAGGAACACTTGAGCAGCGCGGCACACTTTGGGCATTAGTACAAACACCTGAAAAAACGATTCAGCGAATATCTAATGGAAACTATATTGGTCAAAACAATGGCAAAGTTTTGAATGTATCTGATGCAGGAATTAAACTTGAAGAAATTATCCCAGACGGTTTTGGTGGCTGGCGCAAACGTGATGGCGCTGTTGCATTAAGTGAATAACTTTAATACAAATTCACAAAGCAGCAGAATAATTTTTAGAGCTATTATTTACAGGGAAAGCTTAAATACTAAGGGGCATTAGGCCATGAATGAATCATTAATTAACTCATACAGACGTTGCACAGCAATCATGTTAAATAAAAACCACAAACTTAGAGCTACTGCACTTAAAGGGATCGCTACACTGCTTCTTTTTATGATGGCCATGACAGCATTTGCTCAAAACGAACTTCAAGACATTAAAGTTGCGAGCTTACCTAATGATGAAATACAGCTATCTCTACAGTTTTCTAACCCACCAACCGAACCTTTAACATTCACTATTGATAACCCTGCACGCATTGCCTTAGATTTCCCAGCTACAAACAGTGTACTCACAAGTCGTTTCCAAAATATAGGGATCGGAATTGCACAAAGCGTTAACGCCGCAGAAGCCAAGGGACGCACAAGAGTGGTTGTGAATTTGAGTCGCATGGAAGATTACAAATCCAGCGTATCTGGCAATAACTACATCCTAACCATAGGTTCTAATTCTGCTACTAACACCGTTGCCTCATCGCAACCACAAACAGGTACTACTGCAAAACCTCCAACTTCTTCATCTAGCGCTACGAATGGAAATAGCATAAACAACGTCGACTTCAGACGAGGTAGTGACGGTGCTGCCCGCATAATTGTTAATCTTTCAGATGCTAATATTCCAATTGATTTAAGTGAGCAAGGTGGCCGAGTTATTGTTGACTTTGGCAACACCTCAATACCAAATAATCTAAGCAAGCGGTGGGATGTGGTTGATTTCTCCACGCCAGTAAAATTATTTGAACCCTTTGCTGATGGGTCAAACGCCAAAATGATTATTACACCTGATGCCAGCAAAGAATTTGAGCACCTCGCTTACCAGTCTGACAACCAATATGTAGTTGAAGTTAGAGAGATCCCTGAAGAAGTTGTAGAGCAGCGAAAAAAAGACGTATTTGAAGGAGAGCGACTTTCTTTAAACTTTCAAGACATCGAAGTTCGGTCAGTGTTGCAGTTGATCGCGGACTTTACTAATTTAAACATGGTGGTGAGTGATGCCGTTTCTGGGAATTTAACACTGCGATTGAAAAACGTTCCATGGGACCAAGCTTTAGACATTATCCTAAAGACCAAAGGTTTAGGTAAACGTGAAAATGGTAATGTAATTTATGTCGCTCCAAGCGAAGAAATAGCCGCACGTGAAAAATTAGAGCTCGAAGCTCAACAACAAGTACAAGAACTAGCGCCGTTGCGCTCCGAGTTTATTCAAGTTAATTATGCACGTGCAGGCGATCTTGCATCGTTATTAAAGTCCTCTGATAATTCATTGCTATCTGAGCGTGGAAACGTATCAGTAGATGAGCGAACCAATAATTTATTAGTTCAAGATACTACACTGAAATTAAATGAAATCCGACGTTTAGTAGAAAGACTAGATGTACCTGTTAAACAGGTGCTAATCGAATCTCGTATCGTCATTGCAACTGACGACTTTAGTAAGTCACTAGGTGTACGGTTTGGCGTAACCAATATCGATGATGATTTTGATGGAAGACTTGGAAATACAGGTGTTATTTCAGGCGGATTGAACGCAACCACCGATGCCATCAATGGAGATGACCTAGAGCTAGCTGATAGATTAAATGTGAATCTACCCGCTCCTGATGCAACTGCTAGTATTGGGCTGGCATTGGCCAAGCTTCCTTTGGGCTTATTACTTGAATTAGAGCTTTCTGCAGCTCAAGCGGAAAGTCGTGCTGAGGTAATATCAACTCCGAGAGTAATTGCTTCTAACCAAACTACTGCGCGCATTGAACAAGGTACAGAAATTCCATTTCAATCTGCAACTTCTAGTGGCGCAACTGACGTAGAGCTCAAGAAAGCTGTTTTATCTCTGGAAGTTACACCTCAAATCACACCTGATGATCGCGTATCCATGAAACTAGTAATCACTAATGACAGTGTAGGCGGCCAAGTCCCTTCGGGCTTTGGTGGATTTATACCCTTTATTGATACCAATGAAATAGAAACAGATGTACTAGTAGACAATGGACAAACTATAGTCCTGGGTGGTGTATATGAACAAGATACACAAAACTCTGTTGCTCGCGTGCCATTCTTTGCCGACTTACCATTTGTGGGAGTTTTATTCAGAAGCTCTACAGAAGTTAATAACAAGTCAGAATTACTCGTATTCATAACTCCAAAAATTATCAGCGAGCAATTAGGGCTCGTCCGCTAACAATTAGCTTATATAAAGTTAACTAAACCCTTTCTATATTACATAGAGAGGGTCTTACCGTTTTAGTCTATACTCCTCCCCATGTAGAACGTTTTGCCTAATGCAAAACGCTTATTATAGAGCGCAATTATTTGGTTACTAAACATAACATCATCCTAATAGGCGCAATGGGTGTCGGCAAATCTACTGTCGGCAAACGCTTAGCTAAAAAGCTTGTAGTTGAATTCTATGACAGTGATCAGGTAATAGTAGAAAAAACAGGTGTGGATATAGCCACAATATTTGAATATGAAGGTGAACAGGGTTTCCGCAAACGTGAAGAAAAAACCATTAAAGAACTTTGTGAATTAGAAAATATTGTCCTTGCTACAGGTGGCGGAGTAATTTTATCAAAAAACACTCGTGGGTTATTATCAAAATCAGGAACAGTGTTTTACTTAAAAGCTTCAATCGAAACCCTATTAAATAGAGCTAAAAGTGAAAACTCTAGGCCATTACTTAAAACTTCTAATAAACGAAAAACAATTAGTAAGTTGCTAGAAAAACGAACACCCCTTTACGAGTCTGTAGCCCACCATACCATTAATACTGATCGACACACGGTTAACTGGTCAGCTGATCAAATCTTAAAGGTTATTCAAAACAGTAATAGCTAGTCTCTATGTTAACGTAATAATGAAATATGAATACTTTTGACGTACAGCTAGGTAAACGAAGTTACCCAATTTACATTGGGGAAGATTTACTTACCCAGCCACAGCACTTCCTCAATCACACGGCACATAAAAATGTTTTCATAATTAGTAATGAAAAAGTGGCCCCCTTATATCTAGATAAGGTTCTAGATAGCTGCAAAAAATTTAACTGCGAATTCAAGATTTTGCCTGATGGCGAGCAGCACAAAAATATTAATACTATGGAAACGATTTATAGCTCGCTATTAGAGCAGCACTGTGACCGTAGCACGACTTTAATTGCATTGGGTGGCGGAGTTATAGGAGATATCACAGGCTTCGCTGCTGCCACATATCAACGAGGTGTGCACTTCATTCAAGTACCTACTACATTATTAGCACAGGTGGATTCTTCAGTAGGTGGTAAAACTGGCGTTAATCATGCGCTTGGGAAAAATATGATCGGCTGTTTTTACCAGCCAAGATGTGTGATCGCTGATCTTAGTACACTTAACACATTAGATGAGCGTGAACTTAGTGCAGGTATTGCAGAAATTATTAAATATGGCTTGATTAGAGACCCTGAATTTTTTATTTGGCTGGAAAAAAACATGAGTAGACTAATCGCTCGTGACCTCGACGCTTTAGCTTATGCCGTACATCGCTCCTGTGAAAACAAAGCACAGATTGTGGCTGAAGATGAACTAGAACAGTCTGGGAAACGCGCACTACTAAATTATGGGCATACTTTTGGACATGCTATAGAGACTGGAACAGGTTATGGCAATTGGTTACATGGCGAAGCAGTAGCATGTGGCATGTTGATGGCTGCCCGCCTATCCATAAAACAGGGCTGGTTAAGCAAACAAGATTATTCACGTATCGAAACAATCATAAAGGCGGCAAATCTACCTACACGAACGCCGGATAAAATGACTGTCGAAGATTTTATTAACTTGATGTCCGTGGATAAAAAAGTACGTGATGGTAGATTATATTTAGTGTTACTAAATAAAATAGGAGAAGCTGTTTTAACGGCTAACCTCATGGATTCAACGCTAGAAGAAACGCTACGAGAATATTGCAACGAATAATAAAATGAACACAGCACCTGCTAAAAATGAACTGCAAGACATTTCTACCGATGATTTAGCTTCCTATGCTGCGCATGCAAACCAAAGTTTAGGCCGAGAACATCCAGAAAACAGTGCTAAATATCGCTCAGAATATCAACGTGACCGTGAACGAATAATTCACAGCACTGCATTTCGTAGACTAGAATATAAGACCCAGGTTTTCGTTAATCACGAAGGTGATTTATTCCGCACCCGTCTAACTCATTCCATAGAGGTAGCACAGATAGCCCGTGCTATTGCCCGCGCACTTAGCCTTAACGAAGATTTATGTGAAGCCATCTCATTAGCACATGATCTTGGACATACACCATTCGGACACGCAGGCCAGGATGCACTCAATGATTGTATGCAAGAACATGGAGGATTTGAGCATAATTTACAGTCTTTACGGATAGTAGATAAGCTTGAACTAAAATATCCAGAATACTCAGGATTAAATTTGATGTTTGAAACCAGAGAAGGTGTTCTTAAGCATTGCTCCCGTAAAAATGCTGAGCATCTTGGTGATCTGGGTAAGCGTTTTTTACAGCGAATGCAGCCCAGTTTAGAAGCACAATTAGCCGATATTGCTGATCAAATCGCATATAATAACCATGACCTGGACGATGGCTTGCGTGCCGGCCTAATTAACGCGAAACAACTCAGCGAAGTTGAGTTATTTGATGAAAAATTTACAAATGTGAGCGCTAAATATCCACGGCTAAGCGAAAGACGCAGAATATATGAATGCATTCGAAGTATAATTAATGAACTAGTAACTGATTTAATCTCTCAAAGTAAAGCCGTAATCAGTGATATGAAGCCTGGAACCATTGAGGAAGTGCGAACTCAGCCCAAACCAATGATTCAATTTAGCGAGTCTATGCGTTTAAAAAACCGAGAACTTAAGACATTTCTAAATAAGAATTTATATCAGCATTATAAGGTCCATCGTATGAGCCAAAAAGCGAAAAAAATAATACTGGATTTATACACATCGTTTTATAATGACACCAAGCTAATGCCTGAAGAATACCAAGAGTATGCCTCTGCTGCGCAACAACAAAAAAGTGACAAAGGTAGAGCGCGCATTGTTGCAGACTATATTGCTGGGATGACAGACCGTTACGCAATTGCAGAACACGAACGTATATTCAATGCAAAAACCATCTGAACAACGCTACAGCACTCATGCTATCGACAATATAGGTATGGATTTTATATCCATAGAGTGCCTAGAAAAATTAGGTCTTGATCAAAACCCATTCATTGATCATGCACGAGATCCTTTCCTTTTCTCCGACAAGCAACTTGAAATGTCCATGAACGTATTAGTGGACTATTTAGTAAATCAAAATTCGACAATTGTATTACTTGGCGAAGTAGGCATTGGGAAAACTACTCATTTACGTGCATTGCTACGCAAAGGGTATCAACAATTTAACTTTTGCACACTACGCGCAAAACCTAAAATATCCTTTGCCGAGATCGAGCAAAAGATTAAAGAACGTTGGCGTCTACCACAAAATATAGATGAAAATGAATTACAGGCAGACATTGATAGCAATGAGCACTTAGCCACAAATGAACACATAAAAAAGTATATAGAAGATAACAAGCAACCAGTACTAATTATCGATGATGCGCATCGACTACAAAATAATGTGCTCGACGATCTATTAAAACTTAAGCATCACGTGGGGCTTCAATCACCGCACACCATGGGTCTAATTCTTGCTTCAGAACCAGCTCTACAGACTCAACTAGCAGAATTAGAGCAAATTAACCCCGCAGCAACACAGATCTATCAGATAAATGTGCGTTCATTCGATATGAATCAGTGCAAAGAATACATTCAATATCGTATGAATAAAGCTGGTGTAAATTATGAAACTATCCTGAATTCAGAAAAAATATCAGAGATCTATACAAGATCTAAAGGTTTGCCCAAGCACATTAATAAGTTAGCACGAGAAGAAATTTCAAAGCTGTGTGAAAAAAAGACTACTGCGACAAATACAACCTACAAGCTCAAATCTAGCCCGAGTATGCGTCTAAGTCTTATTTTAGCAGGACTAATTGGACTGGCAGTAATATTTGCAGCCTTAACAAATAGATTTAGTAAACCTGATGAGACTGTATCTCTAGATTTAAGCAAGCCAAAAACAGAACAAGAAAGCATAGATACTAAAGATCAGGCCGTAGCAACAAAACCTAAAAATGAATCTAACAAAAAATCTAACAAAGAAGAAATCGCAACTAAACAAAAGCAGGCAAGCGCTGTTTCTAAACCAAGTAATAAATCTATAGCTAAGCCTTATGTAGCTCCTTTAGTACTAGGACCTCTTCTAGACAGCAGCCCAAGCACTCAGACTAAATCACAAAATAAACAACTAAAACCAACTAGTAGCCCCAAAACCGTTGGCAAACAGGCAAAGACTAAAAACTCAACTCAATCACTTCACTCATCAGATTGGATACTAGAGCAAGACCCTAAAGCCTATACTATACAAATCGTGGCTTCGCCAAATGAAAATAACTTGCAGGATTTTGCAAATAAAAATTCTTTAAAAGAAAATACAGCTTATTACAAAAAATCTTCTGCGGATAAAAATTGGTTCGTTCTTGTACACGGCATTTATAGTTCGCGAGAAGACGCTCTTCGTGGTATCGAAACGCTTTCAGATTCACTGAAAAAAAATACTCCTTATCCAGTTCAATTAAAATACCTTCAAGAGGTAATACCAGTAATTACTATTGAACAGTAATCTCTATAACGCTAGGCCATTTTGGTACTATTCAAAAAAACCCTTAGGGTCTTGTTACAGTCATAAAACAATTAACCTGAAAAATAATAATGATTCTATTCACCGCCACAGGCTTTAAGTTTTGCTACGATAGGTCCATCATCTTACCTTTGTAAACTTTCACTAATAAATTTTTAAGTCAGGTCTAGATCATAGTGTCCTCGAGAATTCCTCAAGCCTTCATTGATGAAGTTGTCACTCGTACCGATATAGTTGAGCTTATCGATAATCATGTGTCTTTGAAAAAGAAAGGCAAGGAATATGCTGCGTGCTGTCCTTTCCATAACGAAAAAACCGCTTCATTTACCGTGAGTCCTGAAAAACAGTTTTACCATTGCTTTGGTTGTGGTGCGCATGGCACGGCGTTAGGTTTTTTAATGGAATACGAGCGTCTTGATTTCATAGAAGCCGTTGAAGTCCTTGCGCAACAACATGGGCTTGAGGTTCCTCAGGATGAAACAAATTTTGTAAAAAGTGATCATCAAAATTTATATATTTTGCTTGAACAAGCCAACCTTTATTTCCAAAAAAATCTACGTCAACATCCTCATGCTATTGATTACTTAAAAAATCGCGGAGTAAGTGGCGAAGTGGCTGCTAAATATGATTTAGGTTATGCCGAAAATGGATATGAATACTTACTTAAACAATTTAATAACTCAGCAACTCAAGAACAACTGATTGAAATTGGTTTAATTAAAAAAAATGACAAAGGCAGCTTGTATGATCGTTTTCGTAACCGGATTGTATTTCCAATTAAAGATCGTCGTGGTCGAGTTATCGGCTTTGGTGGCAGGGTGCTTGATGATGCGGTACCCAAGTATTTAAACTCTCCTGAAACACCAGTTTTCCATAAAAGTGATGCGCTTTACGGTTTATATGAAGCACGTAAATCAAACCATACAACTAAAGCATTAATAGTTGTTGAGGGGTATATGGACGTTGTCGCCCTTGCGCAACATGGCATAGACAATGTGGTAGCAACACTAGGTACTGCAACGACTTCGCAACACATACAACAACTGTATCGCTGTACTCAAGAAATAATATTTTGCTTTGATGGTGATCGTGCTGGTAGAGAGGCAGCCTGGCGTGCTGCACAACAAACCATCCCATTATTTACAGATGGACTTGAAACAAAATTTTTATTCCTACCACAGGGTGAAGACCCAGATAGTTTAATCCGCACACGTGGGAAAGAAATATTTTTACAATACGTAGATGAAGGCGATTCATTATCAACCTTTATATTTTCGAAACTAAGTGAAGACATAGACACTAGGACTCCATCTGGTAAAGCCAGACTGGCACAAATTGCTAAACCCTTATTAGAAAAATTTCCTAATGGAGTATTTAAAAGATTAGTTTTTGAGGAGTTAGAAAAAAAAGTTGGCGCACCTATCCATTACAATACATCTGCTCTAAACAATACTAAACCTGCTGTACCGTCTAACAATAAAGCCACACCGGTGCGTTTAGCAATTGCCGCACTACTGCATCAACCATCGTTAGCATTAGATATCGGCTCTATTGCTCATCTAGAAATTTGTAGCCTTTCCGGTGTCCCACTACTAACCAAGATTATAAAAATTTGGAAACTGGAGCCCTCTCTAAGTCATGCAGCCCTAATTGAACGCTTTCGTGACCGACCGGAAGAGCAGCAAATACAAAAACTGATGACCTGGTCTCCACCTGAATTAGCAGAGCCTAAACAGGCCCTGGAAGATGCCCTAAGCTGGATTGAGCGTAAGACCCAGACATCACGCGTGCAGGAACTCATTGAAAAAGAAAGCACTGATGGACTTACTGAGGATGAGCGGCAAGAATTTAAGAACTTACTTCATCAAAAAGCATCATAAGTACTACCTATATCAGTGTTTTCTGATAGACTTGCCGGTTCACCCAGCAATCCTTCAAATCTGAGTTTGGAACAAAATGGACGAAGATCAACAATCCAGCATTAAACAACTTATCGCCAAAGGCAAAGAACAAGGTTATCTCACTTATGCAGAGGTAAATGACCACTTGCCTAGCGGAATTGTTGACCCTGAACAAATCGAAGACATCGTTAGCATGATTAACGACATGGGAATCAAAGTCCATGAACAAGCGCCGGATGCAGACAGTTTAATAATATCTGACAGCACGGCCACTGATGATGATGTAGAAGAAGAAGCTGCTGCTGCGTTAGCAACAGTAGATAGTGAATTTGGCCGCACTACAGACCCGGTTCGCATGTATATGCGTGAAATGGGCATTGTTAACCTATTAACACGCGAGGGCGAAATTAAAATCGCCAAGCGTATTGAAGATGGTTTGCGTCAAGTTCTATTCGCGATTGGTCACTATCCCGCGACGATCGAAAAATTATTATTTATGTACAACAAGGTTGAAGCCGAAGAGCTACGACTAACTGACTTGATTACCGGTTTTATTGATCCAGATGAAGACACTGATGCCATTCCTCCACCTGCTGCACAACAACAAGCAGAAAGAGAAAAAAATCAGACTGGCGATGATGAAGAAGAAGAAGTAGATACCGGACCTGATCCCGAGGAGGCTCGTGCTTACTTTAAAGGTTTAGAAAAGTTATTCAAAAAGCTTTCAAGTCCTGCAGTTGCAGATGATGAGAAAAAACTAGCCAAGGCGCGTGAAAAACTTGCTGAAGAATTTACGATGGTCAAGTTAGTACCAAAAATCGTAGACATTCTTACTGAAGATGTGCGCAAAATGATGAACCGCATCCGGTCTCACGAACGCAGCATTATGCAAGTTTGTGTGCATAACGCGAAAATGCCGCGCAGCAAATTCATTGAGTCTTTCACAGGTAGTGAAACCGATGTTAAATGGATAGATACACACGCTAAAGCAAAGTTTTCTACGGCACTTATCGAATTCAAACCAGAAATTAAAAAAGAACAAGAAAAGCTCATTCTAATTGAAGGTGAAATCGCCCTTACAGTTGGCGAAATTAAAGACATTAACCGTCGCATGTCAATTGGTGAAGCTAAAGCAAGACGTGCCAAGAAAGAAATGGTTGAAGCAAATTTACGTTTAGTTATTTCGATTGCAAAGAAATACACCAATCGCGGCTTACAGTTCTTAGACTTAATTCAAGAAGGCAATATTGGTTTAATGAAAGCGGTAGATAAATTTGAATATCGCCGCGGTTACAAGTTCTCTACCTATGCTACTTGGTGGATTCGACAGGCCATTACACGTTCCATTGCTGACCAGGCACGTACCATTCGAATCCCAGTGCATATGATTGAGACCATTAACAAACTCAATCGTATATCGCGTCAAATGCTACAAGAGATGGGTCGTGAAGCGACACCTGAAGAACTATCAGAACGCATGGAAATGCCTGAAGACAAAGTACGTAAAGTACTTAAGATAGCCAAAGAACCTATTTCGATGGAAACTCCGATTGGAGATGATGAAGATTCACATCTTGGTGATTTCATTGAAGATGCTACGATCGAATCGCCCGTAGATTCGGCTGCCTTCGAAGGTTTAGGAGAAGCCACGCGTGAAATACTTGCCTCACTCACACCTCGCGAAGCAAAAGTGCTGCGCATGCGTTTCGGTATTGATATGAATACTGACCACACACTAGAAGAAGTGGGCAAACAGTTCGACGTAACACGTGAACGTATTCGTCAGATCGAAGCCAAAGCATTACGTAAACTTCGACATCCTAGTCGTTCCGAACAATTACGAAGTTTCCTTGAAATTGAATAAGGTCATTTGAACAAATGAAGTTGCACGAGAAATAGAGTACCTTCAACAAACTCTGTATTATCCTATATGTTTTTTGTTCAGGGCCCTTAGCTCAGTTGGTTAGAGCATCCGACTCATAATCGGCAGGTCCGCAGTTCAAGTCTGCGAGGGCCCACCAACCCCACTAATCAAAAAGTTCTATTAGAGCATTCCGCAAAGGTGTTCTGATAGTCGGCTGTATTCAGTAAGTATTTAATTGTTACCTGTTTAGAAAGCTGAATTTCGTGTAGCGCTTGATCCTCCGGTAAGAACTTATAATCCATTAATCGTAGGCTCGAGCCCTTCTGAGCCCCTGTAAAAAACAATTATTCATAGCTCCCTATAACTGCTAATTTTCTAGCATCAAACAGCAAATGTGCCTTCGTATCCAACGGTATATTAAGGCCCTATATCTGAAAAAGTATCCCGCTTAAACGGGTTACAGGTCACAAAAAAGATAATGGGATTACAGTCATTAAAACCTTTTATACACACTGACTGGTGGCCATTTTGTGAAAATAGTATTTATAAAATTCACTACGCAAGGAAGCTAAAGTGAATGAAATGACAAGGTCGTTCCGTATCAAACTGTGCGGGATTCAGCTTAAAGATCACAATGTGCTAAAACGTATTTTAGCCATAACAGAAGGACGTGCGCGCACCTATTCATTATCAAATCTAGAAGAAGATGAAGAAACTGATATTTTAATTGTTAATGCAGATGACCCTACCGCTACAGATGAATGGAACGAAAAATATGTAGGAAGCAATGGCGTTAGTATGTGTGCAACGGTATTTGCGAGTCGAAACAATAATACAAAAGAACAGTATAGCAACACATCGTTGCCCTTTTCCCCTACTCGAATTCTTAAGTGTCTCGATGAGGTCACTGTTAAGAATTTTAAATATACGCCAGAATTACGGATTGAAGAACCTACTGAAGAAATTGAATCAGAGACTACCCATTCAAGCATTCGCAACTACAAATCTGAACTTTCAAATCAAGAATTAGAAACTTTTATTGGTAACGAACCAAGCAAAGATAATGGACGCAACAAACGCAATGTACTTATCGTTGATGATAGCTTACCTGTAAGAAAAGCGTTAGATATGAAGCTGCGCCTTATGGATTATGAAGTCCAACATGCTTCTAGCGGGCGAGAAGCAATTTTTTTACTTCAAAACAGTCGTTTTGATTTTATATTTCTTGATGTAGTCATGCCTGGAATAGATGGCTATGAAGTTTGTAAATTAATTAAGCGTAACAAGGCTACTAAAAATATCCCTGTTGTAATGTTAACGAGCCGATCCTCTCCATTCGATAGAGTTAAAGGGAAGTTAGCGGGTTGTGATTCATACTTAACAAAACCAGTTGAACACGAAAAATTTGAAAAAATAGTGACTGGATTTCTTATCTAATGAGGACAAGACATTATGAGCAGTAAAGTATTAATCGTCGATGACTCTAAACTTGATTTAGAAGTTTTAAAAGCTATTGTCACAAATGCCGGATATCAAGTCGTTACGGCAGTCTCTGGCCAAGAAGCAGTAGATAAAGCAGCAAGCATCCACCCAGATTTAATATTTATGGATGTCATTATGAATAATAAAGATGGGTTTGAAGCATGTCGTGAAATTATTGCTAACAAAGAGACTAAAAACATACCTATAGTCTTTGTAACTGGGAAATGCCAAAAAGCAGATCGCGTCTGGGCAGAGCTGCAAGGTGGCAAAGCATTAGTGGGAAAACCATTTACCTCTGATCAGATAATGACAGAAATTAATAAGCATATCTGATGGATAAGGTTTCCAATTCAAATTTTAATGAAATTATTGATGCGTCAAACACTGCGCACACTGGTTCAGTATGGCTAAAAGAAAATGAAAAGCTAATTGAAAAACTTGAAGCTGCTTACAAGTCTACGCCAGAAAAGAATTCTACTAATCAAAGTAACCAGCTATATGGAATTAAATTCAATACTTTACATATTTTGATTGACAAAAATACCCCTAGCGAATTACTCGAAGATAACAGTGTATTCCCTATTCCTTTAGCTGCCGATTGGATTATAGGAGTTGCTAACATTCGAGGGGATATTATCCCGATAATTGATATAGAAAAAACTGTATTAGGTGAAACCAAAAATATTAATGCCAATAGTAATAACATTATGATTATTGGCAAAGGTGAAGATGCCATTGGATTACTACTAGATCAGCTACCAATGCTTATTAGTGTCGCCGATGATGCAAAACTAAATGATTACTCTAACTTACCTAAAATAATACAAGAGTACGTGGAATATGCTTATACACATGATGATCAAAAATGGGTATGTATAAATTTTCCTTTATTCATTCAATCTTTAAAAACTTAACTCTTTTTTATACATCAGGCGTCTCAATAGGACATTACTATGGTCAATTCAAATTTAATTTCAAATATATCGATAAATAAAAAATTAACAATATTATTTATTACTGTTGCAATTGGTTTTATTGCAACCACTGCAACTTATTGGTTTATAGTTAATAATGCTCGTGCCTCTACAGAACGAACTAATTTATTTATTGAATATGGGCAATTAATTAGTGAGGCTCAAAAAAATTATTTTAAAGTTAGACGTTTTGAAAAAGATTTTTTATTAAGTATTTCTGCATCAACAGGCCAAACTTATAACAATGCCCCTCTTGATGAACATGCTAAACATGTACAGCTGTTAGAAAAGAATATGGAAGGGCTACGGTCATTAGGCAGCACCATTGATGCATCTAATTCCAAAGAAATAGTCATTAATGAGGTAGAAATGCCTACTGATTATATATCTCAGCTGATCACGCAAGCGTCAACAGTTGTTGAAAATTATAAAATATCATTTTCTGATATTGTAAAATTCAATCAACTAGTTGGATTCACCAACTCAGAGGGACTACGACTGAAGGCTAATGATTCAATTAACTCAATTGAAACTAATACTAAATCTTCAACAAATCCAAAATTATTCACCTCTATTGCAAAATTACGCTCGCATGAAAAACATATTTTACAATCTATAGATTTAACTGAATCATTTGAAGATTTAAAACTCGAGGCTAAAATATTCAACTTAGAATTAAAAGCAACTTCTCTAAATACAAAAGATAGACTTTACTTAACTAATAAAATTAGCAATTACATTCATATTGTAGATGAAATAGTAACTAATAAACGTAATGCAAATGAATATACAGAGCTTTACGATTTCATGCTCGGCCCAATGTTTGACGAAATGGGCCAATCATCTAAATTGAGCATTACTCAAAACCAGGCTGTACTAGAGAAAAGTACAATTTTTACAACAATAGTGGTTTCTACCTTATTGCTTGCAATTGCGGCCTTGATCTCCTCATTACTTTATTTCTTTGGTGATTCAATCAGAAAACCAATTAACAAACTATTAGATACGATACATGCAGTAAATCAGGGAGATCTATCAGCCCGAGTACATACACAACGAAAAGACGAATTAGGTGAATTATCCTCCTCATTTGATAAATTATTAGATGAGAAAGTTGCGCAACTCTCCGAATCAGAAAAAGAAAACGAACAACTCAATGAATCAGTAATTGAGTTAATTAAAGCTGTGGCTCAATTAGGAAGGAAAGATTTCACTGTTAAGGTCCCTGTATTTGAAGATGTAACCGGAGCAGTGGGTGATTCACTAAATTTATTAACAAAAGAAACTGCAGGAGCCCTTAATGATGTAAAAAGCATATCGACTTATGTAGCGGGAGTTTCCAGGCTGGTTCAAAAACAATCAAACTTAGTTATCTCAGTTGCTGAGCATGAACGACAGCAAGTTCAAAAAACAGTAAATGAACTGAACAAATCATCAACTGCGATGAACAAAATCTCCACGGATGCTATCGATGCGAACACTAGAGCTGATAATGCTCTTCAAAATACTCAATACGCCTTAAATGCAGTAAATAAATCAGTAGAAGGCATTAATAGTATTCGTGACACTATTCGTGAAACTGAAAAAAGAATTAAGCGGCTAGGCGAACGATCGCAAGAAATTACGGGAATTGTAAATTTAATCAACAGTATTGCTGAACGAACCCATATCCTCGCACTAAATGCCAGCATGCACGCCGCATCAGCAGGTGAAGCAGGGCGTGGTTTTGCAGTGGTCGCTGACGAAGTACAACGGCTCGCCGAAAGTGCGCGCGAAGCTACAACAGAAATTGGTTCATTAGTGAGTAATATTCGTACAGAAACTAACGATACAGTAACTGCCATGAGTAAAGCTATTAGCCAAGTAGCCAATGGTACTCAACTTGCCGAACAAGCAGGCTCTGCAATGAAATTGACTGAAAAATCAACGGAAGATCTAGTACAGGCAGTTGAAAGAATTACTCAAAGTTCTAAAGATCAAGCGAACGTAAGCTTAGAACTAGTTGAGCAGTCTAAGGGTATCGTTTTAAGCACTAGAAAAACAGATAAATATTTAAAAACCCAAGTAACAAGTACTAACAACCTTGTAGCCTATTCTAAACGTCTATTAACAACTATTCAGTCTTTCAAACTTCCAGAAAGTAAATCAATGCAACAGACTAACTCAATTAAAAATATTGAGGTGCCTGAAATTGAGAGTGTTCTGAGTAATCAGGAAGATAGCAAAAAAAGCACTACTATTAAATCGGCAAGCGCATAATCAAATAGTTAAGTATATTAATAAACTAGAATAAGCTCATGGAAATAAATATTAATTTTTGCTTAGAACATTTGGAGCGTCTTAACAATCTAAGCCAAAATTGGTCGGATAATGAAAACCAAGAGCCTGATAAACTAAGTGAACTTCTACTTGAGTTTGATTTAGTAATTAACCAACTAAAAGATCATGCAAATAAAAATAATGATATTGAACTAGAAGATCTCTACACTCAATTTCAGAATAATCTGATCGTTTTTTATGAATCAGTTGCATCAGAAAAACAAATTGAATTAATTTGCGCTTGGCCAGTTTACTTCAGTGAATTTATTTCAAACCGCCAAGATGAAGAAACCATTGTGGGGCTTATAGAATTTCTATGCGATCCAGATTGGCCTTATGCCTATAGCTCCGAACATAACCATACAACACAATCAAACGCCGATACTCTAGTTCTGCAAACAGAAATACCTGAAAGTCTAGTTGAACCAGAATCAAAGATTGAGCGCCCTCCAGAAGAATCAACAAATTTAAGTGCTGAACAACAAGAATTTTTAAATTTAATCAATGCCGAAATAGTTGATATTCAAGCATCCCATACAGAAAGACTTACTACATTAATTGAGTCATCAGAGAGAAAAGAGTCTGATCTACAAGACGAACTTGATACTCAAATAGACCAACTTGAACGCATCGGATCAGCTTCGGAAATGGTGGGCTTACGAGGATTAAAAAAGTTTTGTAAGCAAATTCATAAATTTTTAAGTCATGTGCGCGATAGCGACATAAATCAACTTACTACTCTAATAGAACCATTACTCGATTGGCCCGATATTATACAGGCATATTTATTTGCACCCGAAGATTCTGACTATATTCTAGCTGCACTAGATTACTTAAACCTAGATTGCTGGCCAATACAGTTAACACCTGTCGAGCAAAAGGATTTTGAAGATGCTTTCTATTCTTCAAAAATTGAGGGCGACACAAGTCAAACTCTCTCACGTATTCGTGATGCAACCCTTGAAAATATTAACCTAAATAAACCAGAAGATGTTCCGGAAGAACTTTTTGATAGTTTATTACAAGATTTACCTGATCAAACCGCAGAATTTTCACTCGCTGTTCAACACTTAAGAGGCCATGATTACCTTAAGCAATTAGAAATCTCTAAGAGAATTGCGCATACCTTAAAAGGTGCAGGTAATACAGTTGGCATACAAGGACTTGCTAATTTAACCCATCACTTGGAAGACATACTGGACGCTTTACTCAAGGAAAATGAAAAACCATCCCATAAATTACATAGTGTGCTTGAGAATGCTGCCGACTGTTTAGAAGAGATGTCAGAGCATCTTCATGGAATGGGACAAGCGCCTGAAGAGACATTACAGATATTACAAGAAGTATTAAATTGGGCAAACCACATTGATGAGCATGGAATCCCAGCAGAAAATGACTCTTTTAATTATAATCACGAATCTACGGCCAACAAAATAGAGAATAGTGAAACACCAATAAATATAACTTCAAAAATTGAAGACGACGAGAAAGAGAAAGAATCTCAAGTGGAGCAATCACTACGAATTGCTACTAGCTTAGTAGATGATTTACTCAAGCGTGCTGATGAAAACATAATCTCAAATGCCCAAATGCAAGAATATATCTTACGTTCTAAAACATTCGCAAAACAGCTGCGCAGCAACAACCATAAAATTAAAAATTTGGTTAATGAGTTAGAACACTTAATCGAAGTTCGTGGATTTTCATCGCAGTTTTCACCAAAAAATAAACAGGATAAGTTTGACCCATTAGAAATGGATAAATTTAATGAACTCAATACTTATTCCAATTTACTTATTGAAGCTGCAGCTGATTCAAACGAATTTGCCATGAGTATTGAGGCATCACTATTAAAATTAGAAAATCTTTCTACCGTACAAAGACGCATATTATTAGAAAATCAAGAAGCAGTGTTGCGCACAAGAATGGTACCCATTAAATCAATCACCCAAAGATTGAAACGCTGCGTTAAACAAGCCAATAAACTATCAAATAAATCTGCACAACTTAAAATTGTAGGTGAAAATATCCTTATTGATAGCGACATCCTCAATCAACTTGTCGATCCATTGATGCATATTCTTCGAAACGCTATAGATCATGGTATTGAACCCGCAGAATCTCGAAAACAGCAAGGAAAGACTGAAGGTGGCTCTGTAAATTTACGCTTTCATAAGAAGGGAAAACAAATATATATCAGCTGCGAAGATGATGGACGCGGATTAGACATTGATCGAATCAAATCAAAAGCACTCGAAATGGGGCTTCTGCATGAAGATATTGCATTTGAAAAAGAAGATGCCTTAAAACTAATTTTACAGCATGGCTTTTCAACTAAAGAAGAAATATCCCAACTATCCGGACGAGGAGTTGGACTAGATGTGGTATTTGCAGATGTAAGAGATTTAAAAGGCTCTGTGTCCATGAATACCCATTATGGTGTTGGCACAAAAATTGAACTTAGTATCCCTATGACCTTCCATTCTACTCAAGCATTATTGGTTTCTTGTGCTAACAACACGCTAGCACTTTCAAACAGAGGTGTAGAAGAAATTTTACACCCTGGTGCGGGTAGCATTATTTCTAAACAGAACATGCCATTTTTTGCGTATAAACAAAAACATTATCCAATATTTAACTTACAGAATGTACTATTCAATGAACATAAAATTGAATCAGATGACCCAAGTCAAGCTGTACTAATCATCAAAGATGAGTTTGATAATAGTCACGCCATTTTAATAGATAAAATTCTAGACTCTCGAGAAATTGTAGTTAAACCATTTAGCCGCTTTATACCAAAAATGTCGGGTTTGCTGGGCTCAACCATTATTGGTGACGGAAGTGTAATTTCTGTACTAGATTTATTAGACATCGTAAATATTGCAGACCCTAGTATTTTAAGGTCGCGAAACATTAAGAAAAAACAGTCTGAACATGTTAATAATATACATGCACTTATAGTCGAAGATGCAATCAGTACTCGTAAATCACTTGCGCAGTTTATGACAGATCTTGGTTTTAATGTTGCAACGGCTAAAGATGGCGTAGAGGCGATTGATATTATTCAAAAACAACTGCCTTCCATCATACTTACTGATTTAGAGATGCCGCGCATGAATGGATTAGAATTAACAGATCACTTGCGCTCTAATAAAGAAACAGAAAATACACCAATCATTATGATTACATCACGTGCAACGGATAAACATAAGAAAGAAGCTCATCGCATCGGTGTTACAGAATATATGACAAAACCTTACGACGAAGACATTTTACTCAATATAATTAACAAGCTTAGTATTACTGCATAGCTTTCGAAAAAACTACAAACGCAAATCTAAGAGAAGTAATATTTGTTGACTATTACTTCTTGAATTTGTTTGAATCAAAAGTAAGGTGATCTTCTTTGACTTGAATATTTGCAATTCTTCTATCTGGCATCGTTCTTCGATCAAATTTTACTAATTTCCCCAAACTATCAAAAAATGGAAATTTAGTCGGCAGCCCAAACCTACGTCTATCCTCACGCACACCCCTGCGATTTGTCACATTCGCTATTGTAGGAAACCCTTCATGGTTCCTCTTAGTTAATTTCTTCAACCCCCACATAACCTCACGCCTTGTACTGTAATTAATACTTACCATTGTATGAATATGTCGGTACATTTTTAGTCTGTATACATTATTTGGTCAAAAGTACTGGACAAATGGTGCAAAATTTTTGAAAGGTTATTATTTATTCGCGCATAATTTTATAATGAATGAGTATTCAAATAAGGTTATGTTATTAGCCAGATAAATTATACTTCAAGCTATATTGAATATTTCGAACTAATGATAATTAAGAACTATAAATAATTTTTTAGTTACAAATATGAACTATTGTTTGTAAGATCAACACTAACTTTTAGGTCTACTATTATTCAGATACTTTAAGAAGGAAAAAATAATGAAATATATATTGATACTTTTAGCCATAATATTCGTTTTGCTTCCAGTCTCATCAATGGCTGGGCGTGGCGGTGGCGGCTTAAGCTATGAAGAAGGTTTGTTTTTTTATGCAGATCAAAATAAAAATCAACGACTCGATCGAGATGAAGCCAAGGCTGTACATAACTTAAGCGAACCTGAAATTTTTGCACGTTTTGATGAAAACTCAAATGGCTTAATTAATCGCCTAGAATTTATGGAATTTTTGCAACTCTCTCCTTGGGTAGGTGAAAATGTACATCCTGCAGACCAATAGTTTTTAAGTCCCTATTATTTCGTCATTGTCCTGCGTGATAGCAATCACGCTAGGGCGAGGCGGTATGTTTTCATCAAAGTCTGGCCAACGAGTAGAAGGCTGATCAAAACTAGAGCCATTACCAGGGTGTTGCACAGAACAAAACATGGTTTTGGAATCTGGTGTAAAACAAGGGCTACATATCTCCGCACCTATGGGCGCGCGTAAAAACTGTTTTGTAAGCGCCTTATCTTTACCGCTTGTTGTACTCACCCAAATGCCGTCGGCTTTTCCAGATCGATTAAACCCATCGGTTGCAATCCATATATTTCCATTTTCATCAAACGAACAATTGTCTGGACTGGAAAACCAGCCATTGTCAGATATAGCTGTATGGAAATAAGCACTATCAATTTTGTTATTTGGGTTACCCGCTAACACAAAAACTTCCCATTTATATTCTCGTGCACTATGGTCTTGTTGTGGCGGGATTAATTCAAGAATATGCCCATGTCGATTAACTGGTCGTGGATTAGCTGCATCAGTGTTTAGAGGATTACGTCTTGCATTATTAGTAAACACCGCAAACACATTCCCTGAAATTGGATTAACCTTAATTTCTTCTGGTCTATCCATTGCAGTTGCACCCACCAAATCTGCCGCTTTACGCATATCCAAAACTACATCTGCCTGACTATTAAAGCCGTTAGACTTAGTGTGCGGCTCGCGGCCCCACTGCAGAGAATGCCAAATTACAGTGTTTTGATCTGTAAACTCGGCAACAGATAGTTCACCCTCATCGAGTAAAGACATATTGTGTTTGCGATCACCGCTGTGGTATTTGTTTTTACTCACAAATCGATAAACATATTCAAATATTTGGTCATCCCCCATATACACAACCACTCTTCCATCTTTATTAACATGCACATCACAGCCTTCATGCTTACATCGTCCTAATGCGGTTCGTTTAATCGGCACAAAGGATGTATCATAAGGATCTATCTCTACCACCCAACCAGCATGCATGGCGGCTTGAGGGTGTATATCAATATTCCAATGATCATGATATTTGCCCCAAGCAGAAAATGCTGTTTTATCTCCCAACAAGCCAAATCTTTTATAGCTTTTATACTCATTCGTGTTATGTGCATTACCCGAAAAATAAGCTTGTATATTTTCTTCTGCAGTTAATATTGTTCCCCAAGGAGTAACGCCACCTGCACAATTTCCAAAGGTCCCCATACAATTATTGCCTTCAGGCGAAAATTTAGTTGTCACCCTTTCGTGTCCACGTGCAGGACCAGAAAATTTCATTGAAGTTAAGGGGGTAATGCGTCGGTTGAGTTTTGAATCGAGTTTAATATTCCACAGACCTGCCTGTTTATGTATTTCAACAATACTTAACCCATGTGCAGCTATCTCTGTATCCACCCGCTCTCGGTTTAAATCGAACGCATGTGGTGAACCAGGATGCATCATTGAGCTATTTACATACTCATGGTTAACCGCAAGCACGCCATGAGTGGATGATTTATTTTTCTCTGGGAATGGAAGATACGCAACAAAGTCATTGTTATATCCAAATTGCTTAATTTGCGATGCAGGACTCTGCTTATCAGGATGAAATTTATCTGCATCTGAAAATAATCGATCCCCCCATCTTAATAAAACTTGTGCAGAGTAATTTTTTGCAATATGTAAGTGCTCGTCTAAGCCATGTAAGATCTCATCGAATGATAGTGAAGCTTGTCCATTTATATCATGAGAATCTTTGGCCAACGCAGACAATGGTAATGCGAGCGCTGTGAGTGCCGTATTTTCCAGTAGCTTGCGTTTACTGAGACGTTTGTTAAGAATTGTCTGGAATTCAGTATTATTAGATTGTCGTGTGGCTGGAAAATCATCTGGGTCACGAAAATATTTATCGACCATTAATATTTAAAAACTATTTGGTAAGCTTGGAAAAGCGTTTGCAACCGCCAAGTGTTTTATTTTTCCTGCATGAATATTTAACGCACTACGGATACCTTTGCTTTCATTCAAAAATGCATCTAAGCCCAAATTACTAAGTTTACGAATATAAGGAAACGTGGCATTACACAAGGCCTGACTGCTGGTACGCGCAACAGCTCCTGGAATATTGGTCACACAATAATGCACAATATCATCTACTACATACACTGGATCATGATGGGTAGTTGGCTTACTGGTTTCAAAACATCCGCCTTGATCAATGGCAACATCTACCAAAACGGCTCCGCTTTTCATTTGTTTTAGCAATTCTCGGTTAATCAGTCTTGGTGCACGTGCTCCAGGAATCAGCAATGCACCGATTATTAAATCTGCATCTAGTGCACATTGCTGAATTGCATGGGGGTCAGAATATATTGTAGTAACATTATCAGGCATAATTTCATCGATATATCTAAGCTTCTCAATATCAATATCCATAATAATAACATTCGCACCTAAACCTGCGGCGATACGTGCCGCATTGGAACCTACTACACCTGCACCTAGAATGAGTACATTAGCAGGGGCCACTCCGGCCACTCCACCCAACAATATCCCACGTCCCATCATTGGTTTTTCTAAACATTTTGCGCCTTCTTGAATAGACATTTTACCTGCAACTTCACTCATGGGTTTTAAAAGCGGCAATTGTCCTTGTGAGTCAGTCAATGTTTCGTATGCTAATGCAGTAATATTTTTTTGCAGACACATTTCCGTTAAGTGCTCGGAACTAGCAAAATGAAAATATCCAAATACTATTTGTGACACAGTGTACTTTTCTAGCTCAATTGCTTGAGGCTCTTTAACCTTTATTATTAGCTCTGCCTCATTAAATAGACTGTTCGGTGAATCTACAATTTTTGCTCCAGCCGATAGGTATTCATCATCATGATAACCACTGCCAAGTCCGGCCTGTGCTTCTATCAAGACATCGTGCCCGTCTTCGACTAATAGATGAGCGCCGACAGGCAGCAAAGCAACACGATATTCATCCGCCTTAATTTCTTTAGGGACACCAATTCTCATTTTATAAGAAAGCTGTGGTTATAGAATAAGTTTCCAAACATCCTCAAGTACCATTTTTAAATGTGAGCAAAAACGAGCTGCATCAGCCCCGTTAACAACACGATGATCGTAAGACAAAGAAAGAGGTAATAACTTTTGTTGTTCTTCGCTTGACTCCAGTATTAATTCATTGGTAATCATTTTCGACAAACCTAAAATTGCCACCTCGGGGGGATTTATAATGGGAGTAAAGGCACGCCCACCAAGATTGCCTAAACTGGAGATTGTCATACTCGCTCCACCCATATGCTTAGGCGTTAGTTTTCTTTGTTTTGCAAGGTTGCTAATCTCAACAAGCTCTACTGCGAGTTGTTCAATAGATTTTTTATCTACATCTCGTAACACCGGAACAAATAAACCAAATTCGGTATCCACCGCTATACCAATATGGTAAAAATCTTTATAGATAAGTGTTTCAGAAACGGTATCTAGAGAGGTGTTAAATTGTGGAAATTTCTTTAAGGTGGCAACCAGTGCTTTCACAACGAACACAAGCGGTGTGAGTTTAATTTGTTTGGCTGCCAATTCATTAGCTAATTGCTTGCGGTGTATTTCAAGCTGGGTAACGTCTGCCTGATCAAAATGCGTAACATGAGGAATGCTTTGCCATGCATTCAACATATTATCTGCTGTTATTTTCTGAATTTTGGTTAATTCTTTCGCTGAGGAATCTCCATATTTTGAAAAATCCAATGCTTTAGCAGATTTGCCGCCCCCTACATGCTTGACTTGCAGATGTTCACGTACGTGATGCTGAATATCCTCTTTTACTATTCTCTGCTTTCGTCCAGTACCCTGCACGTTCTCTAAATTTACACCCAGCTCACGAGCATATTTATTGGTGCCGGGACTGGTATAGGCTGTTGAACCAGAAGCTTGACCGGAAGCATGGCTTGAAATTCTACTCGAAGAGGCTTGGCTATTAGAAACTTGATTTGCCATAGGTTGAACTGCATGACCGCTTCTTGCTGGTGCTGAATTCGATTGGTTTTCTGCTTGTGGTTCTACAGTGTGTAAAGTAATCTTGAGGTTGATTAAAGCGTCTCCTTCTTTAATTTTACCACCAGCCTGCACGATTACTTCTTCAACTACCCCCGCGAGTGGCGATGGATAATCCATCATCGCTTTCTCACTTTCGATGGTGACTAGAGGCTGATCAATAGTTACCTCATCACCTACTTTAACTAATATCTCAATTACATCAACAGAATCAAATTCTGCTATATCGGTGATCGAGATGGTTTTGACTTCTTCAATTACAGCTGTAGTTTTATCTATAGGCTCATCGCGCATCGATGAATTAGGGTTAGCTTTACTATCAGTCTGTGGTTCAGCTGCGTGTTGCTTGGAAACACCTGGGCCTGCTTGTGAATCCGCTTGCGAGGCTAACTTTAAGGTAATTAAGATATCCCCTTCTTTAATCTTCCCACCATTCACCACAATCACTTCATCTACTACCCCCGCGAGTGGCGACGGATAATCCATCATCGCTTTCTCACTTTCGATGGTGACTAGAGGCTGATCAATAGCCACCTCATCACCTACTTTAACTAGTACATCAATTACATCAACAGAATCAAATTCTGCTATATCGGTTATCGGAATGTTTTTTACATCACTCACAACGCACTCTAGTTAAATATTAAGATACTGCTGGATCAGCTTTATCAGGATCGATGCCGTATTTTTGCATCGCTGTCGTTAAGATTGATTTTTCTAGCACACCTTCTTCAATTAAACTATAGATAGCAGCAATGACGATGTAATGCGCGTTTACTTCAAAGTGATATCGTAGCTGCTTCCGCGTATCGCTGCGCCCAAAACCATCTGTACCTAGTACTACATAGTTTGATTTTATATACGGGCGAATCTGGTCGGCATAAATTTTCATATAATCCGAAGCTGCTATCACTGGCCCCTTTTTACCCTCTAGGCATTTTTCAACATACGACACTTTTTGCTCTGCATCGGGATGCAACATATTCCAGCGCTGCACCTCCATTCCATCACGACGCAAGCGATTGAAACTGGTAACACTCCAAATGTCAGACGTTATGGAATAGTCTTTTTGCAATAATTCAGCTGCGGCAATCACCTCTCGTAAAATTGCACCACTCCCCAAAAGTTGAACGTGATGTAATTTTGCTTGAGTAGTTTGCAAGCTATACATACCGCTAATGATTCCTTCTTCACAGCCTTCAGGCATAGCAGGTTGCACATAATTCTCATTCATTACAGTAATGTAATAATAATAGTCTTCCTTTTTCACAAACATGGTTTGCAAGCCGTGATGCACAATCACCGCAAGTTCATATGCATAAGTAGGATCATAAGCGCGGCAATTAGGAATGGTTGATGCTAATAAATGACTATGACCATCTTGATGTTGCAAGCCCTCACCCGCCAATGTCGTTCTACCAGCAGTACCGCCAATTAAAAAACCTCGCGCACGACTATCTCCGGCTGCCCAAGCTAAGTCTCCAATACGCTGGAAACCAAACATAGAGTAATAAATATAAAATGGAATCATCGGAACATCATGATTACTATACGAAGTTGCAGCTGCAATCCATGAGGACATTGCGCCAGCCTCATTAATGCCTTCTTCCAGAATTTGTCCGGCTTGATCTTCGCGGTAATACATCACTTGATCAGCATCTACTGGATCGTATAACTGCCCTTTATGTGCATAGATACCCAAACTTCGAAATAATCCTTCCATGCCAAATGTGCGCGCTTCATCAGGAACAATTGGCACCACATACTTGGCAATCGCTTTATCGCGTGTCAGTGCAATTAAGATTCTTACAAACGCCATAGTGGTTGAGTTTTCTCGACCATCACTACCTGAAATTACATCTTTAAAAACCTCAATCGATGGGATTTCTAAATTGATCTGGCTTTGATTGCGTTTCGGTAATTCACCTTGCAACTGTTCTCGTAACTGCTTCATATACAGCATTTCAGGGCTATCGGCTGGTGGCTTATAAAAAGGCACTTCTTCCAACTCTTCATCACTAATTGGAATACGGTATCGATCACGAAATGCTTGAAGAGAATCTTTAGTCGGCTTCTTTAATTGGTGCGCAATGTTCATGCTCTCACCACTTTTCCCTAGCCCATAACCTTTTACGGTCTTGGCTAATATCACAGTGGGTTGGCCGGTATGTTTCATTGCCGCCGCATAGGCTGCGTATACTTTTTGTTGATCATGGCCGCCACGATTTAAACGCCAGATATCATCATCGGTCATGTTTTCAATAATTTTTTCTAGCTCTGGATATTTACCAAAGAAGTGTTCGCGCACATACGCGCCGCCTTTGGCACGATAATTTTGATAATCACCATCCAAGGCTTCTTCCATGCGCATACGCAAAAAACCATCTTTGTCTTTAGCGAGCAGAGGGTCCCAATTCTCACCCCACACCACCTTAATAACATTCCAACCTGCGCCACGAAACACGCCTTCTAACTCTTGAATTATTTTTCCATTGCCGCGCACTGGTCCATCCAAGCGTTGTAAATTACAATTAATTACAAAAATTAAATTATCTAGCTCTTCACGTGCAGCCAAAGATATGGCACCCAAGGATTCAGGTTCATCCATTTCACCATCGCCGGTAAACACCCACACCTTACGATTGCTTTTATCGATGATGCCGCGATCATGTAAATACTCCATGAAACGTGCTTGATAGATTCCCATAATCCCTGCCAAACCCATCGATACGGTTGGAAATTGCCAAAAGTTCTTCATCAACCATGGGTGAGGATAGGAAGACAAGCCTTTGCCTTCAACTTCGCGACGGTAATTTTGTAATTGTTCTTTACTTAACCGACCTTCTAAAAAAGCTCGCGCATAGACACCTGGAGCAGCATGTCCTTGAAAATAAACGCAATCCCCAGCGAAATCTTCTCTAGCCGGACGAAAAAAATGATTAAACCCTATACTCATTAGCGTAGCTGCAGATGCATAGGTAGAGATATGCCCACCAAGTTCAGGAAACTTTTTATTGGCTCTAATTACAGTGGCTAAAGCATTCCATCGTTCTAAGGAACGAACTCGATGTTCCATTTTAGGATCACCTGGCAGTCGTTCTTCTTCATCTGCAGGTATTGTATTAACGTACGCAGTAGTATTTCTAAACGGTAAGTTTACACCCGCCAATCGAGCATCATTAATGAGTTGCTCTATGATGAAATGTGCACGATCCTCTCCATCATGTTCTACGATCGCACGTAAGGAGTCTATCCATTCTCGTGTCTCTTGAGGGTCAATATCGTTCATTTGGCCATTTAAGTTATAGATTGTTGCGCTGGTTAGCTTGAATACTAGGCAATACTAAAACATGACGATAAGATACCGTCACAATAAGTATTTTTGAAAGCCTTTGCATTAAAACCCTTTCACTTAAAGTAAGAAATAATACTCTACTCTATATTTAATAGACCCTACACCACTTTATATGCTTACTTTAACCGTCAAAAAATATGCCGCCTTCAATTAATTCTGACCTTGGTTTAGCCATGACGGGTGGTGGTGCCCGAGCTGCGTATCAAGTGGGCGTATTGCGTTACATTTGCAAGAAACATAGTGAGTTCCGTCCTCCAATAATTACGGGTGTATCTGCAGGAGCCGTTAATGCTGCACACCTTGCAGCTTATCAAGGCACATTTAGCGAGGCAGTGGAACAACTTGCGGAACTATGGCAAGAACTTACAACCGATAAAGTATTTCATACGGATAGTGGCTTTTTCTTTTCAAACTTTTTCCGCTGGGGCTTGAGCTTTGTTCTTGGCGGCAGTCGTATGGGTCCACGTAAACGCAGTTTATTAGATAGCGATCCACTACGACAATTCTTAGAAAAGAAATTAGCCTCAAAAGCCACTGATAGAATACAAGGCATTCAAGAAAATATTGATAAAGGTCACTTACAAGTTTTAGGTATTTCCAGCACAAATTATGGAACAGGGAAAGCCATCACCTGGGTACAAGGTCATGTGGAAGAACATTGGCAAAGACCAAGAAGACGCAGCGAGAGTGCTGAAATTACGGTTGAGCATGTAATGGCATCAACAGCCTTACCTTTAGTGTTTCCTGCTATAAAGCTCGATGATGGTTGGCATGGGGACGGGGGGATACGTTCGATCGCTCCTCTTTCACCTACTATGCATTTAGGCGCAAAAAAAATACTCGCTATTTCGACACGTTATCGTGGCGGTGAAGTTACACCTGATGAAACTATGATTGACGAGTTCGCACCTGTAGCGCAGATTATTGGCATTTTGCTCGATTCTATATTTTTAGATTTGCTCGATTATGATGCGGCTAATATGAGCCGCATAAATATGCTCTACGATGAAGTGAATGAAAAAACTCGAGAAGCATTAAATAAAGTGAATTTGTTAATTCTGAGGCCGAGTGAAGACTTAGGCAAGCTCGCAAGCCAGTATGAAATTAAACTTCCTCAACCATTCCGATATTTTACCCGCGGCTTTGGAACACGTGATACAAAGAGTCCTGATTCACTTTCCCTATTAATGTTTCAACCAGATTATTTAAATCGATTAATAGAATTGGGAGAAACAGATGCTGAAGAAAATGCAGAACAGATTGAAGAGTTTTTAACTCAATAAAAACAAAACAATGTGCGTCTAGATATAAGAAAGCCCCGTGGATCCATCCACAAGGCTTTCAAGTTTGCCACTGGAGTTGGAACAATGTGGCAAGGAAATAGTAACTCTTTTTCACGACATGTGGTAGCAAAGCATGAATAAACGGTCGTATTGCTATGTTTTCTTTGTGGATTTAATTCAAAGTGTGATGGCTTTCACACTTTTGTAAATGCATTATTCAAGGCTCTCCCCGTAATTCTCAATTGCTATTTGCACAATTTATAACACTAGTTCCTCTGAGATTACACTTCTAAGCGACTAACACGTTTTAATGTGCCAAAAATTTCTTCATTTTGATTCATGCATAGATAAGGTAAGCCAAGTTGTTCTAACCAAGCAGATCCTTGTTGTTCTCCCTTTAACATCGCAATGGTCGAAGTTGTTCCCGCTACTACACATTGCTCAGCGCAAACACTGGTACTCGCTAGACTATTCACTGGCCAACCAGTTTGTGGATTTAGTATGTGTGCATAACGAACCCCATCTACCAACATAAAACGTTCGTAGTCGCCACTACTTGCCAAACCGCCTTTTGATAACATCACAAACGACATCGGTATATTTGGATTACGCGGGTGTCGCACACCAACTTTCCAAGGATCACCGTTAGGATGCGGGCCAATAATACAAATGTCGCCACCTAAATTTACAAGTCCGCCTTGTACGCCTGCATGGCAGCAAAAGTTTGCAGCAACATCAGCTGCATATTCTTTTACATAGCCACCAAAGTCTAACTCCATACCTTGTAATGGTAATTTTAGTACAGGTGCATTCCAAGTTAACTTATTCCAACCAATGAATGGTAGAAGTTCTTCAATGTCTTTTTGCGTGGGTATTTTATTCGATCGAAAGTCCCAAACTTTGCGCAAAATTCCAGAGGTGATGTCGAATAACCCATTACTTTGTTCATAACCTACTTGTGCATAGTTGAGTAATAACGCTGTCTCAATATCAACCTCGATAGCATTTTCATCACCTGCACTATTATTTATTTTTGTAGTAACACTATCCTCACGATATCGAGAATATTTTTTTTCTAGTCGATGTATTTCTGCAATTGCATCATTAGATATTGAGTCCGCAGTTTTGTTATCAGCTGCATAGAGCCGCAGCTCGCATGGCGAACCCATTGCTTTGAAGGGAAAAGTAAAGAGCTCCAAACAGGAAACCCCAGTAGACTAAAGATAATGAAGTCTACTAAATTTTAAGCAATAACTGGATAGTTAAAAACTATAATCCATGCCAAAGGTGAACTGCGTATAATCAAGTAAAGCTGGATTTTCAACATCAACTTTTTGGAAAGAGTAGGACTTGTCGCTTAAATAACGTTCAGCACCAATTCTGACTGTCCAGTCGCCAATGCTTTCCGATAACCCTAATCGTAATGAAATTGCCCCATAGGGTGATAAGCGATAATCGCTAGAATACTCGCCATCTGCTCGTTCCTGACGATAGAATGGTTCGTAAAAGTCTGCTTGCGTTTGTGAATAGTAGCGAATCGATGTGTCAAACGCCCAGCCACTCTCAGTTACTTTATTTAAACCTAGTTCTAAAGTATGAGAACGCACATCCCAATCATCGTAGTAGAAACGATAATCTGCATGTAACGCTGCGCTGAGTAACTCGGAATATCTACGTAATTGCGTTGCCCAAGTATACTTAGTGCGATCGCCGGGTCGATTTTCTGGTCTTATTTCAAAACCTCCTCCCACACCAATCCATACTTGCTTATATGGATCTGTTAAAAATCCATCAAAATATGAGACACCTAATGTAGATTGCAATACAGTATATTTATTTATTACTTGAGTAACGCTACCAGTAACTGTGTAATTTTCTTTATCTTCACTATCTACACGTAATGTGCCGGCTAGCTGGGTAGGTTCTATCTCATCAAAAGAAGCTGAAATACTTCCTTTTACCGATGTGGCTTTATTTGGAAATTCATACTCAACACTTACCCCTCCAGCAATTGACTTATAATCTTTTTCGGTTGAATACGCGATACTTGGAGAAATGGTATATTTATCACCAAAGTAATCTAACCCTGCCCTAAAGTCATAACGTGTGTCATCAATTGTTGCTCCACTCATGACTACGAGTGGATCGCCTGTGGCATTTCCTATATCCGTAGGCCTTACATACCAAGGAGATGAACCACTCATATCATCGTAAACAAACCCTGTGGTAAGTTGCCATTTTTCATTAAGCGGATAAAGGAATTGAACTTGCAGAACATCAATTTCGTAGCGATCTCGTTCTCCAGCAGCAGGATCAGAGTCGCCACTAGGGATGGAGTCTTCATCATAACGGGTATATTGCATTGAGAGCTTAGGTTCACTGGCACCCACTGCTGCTTTCACGACTGTGCTAAATCCAGGTAATGCCATAGCGGCAGACGTTAACGCAGCTAATGCGGGACTGATGCCGCTTTGTTTTTTACTCATTAATTATTTGTCTAATTTGTTAGTGTTATTTAGAAAGATATTTAAATCAGTTACAACCGCAGCCTCCGCCACCGGCACCGTATCCACCCGCAGATCCTTCTTTACTAAAATAGACATGTTCCTGCAATTGACCCAGTAATGGATCAGGCTCCCATGCCATTTCAGGCTTAGCCAAAATACCTCGCTCCCATGGGCTTACCGAGCTACAAGAAAATGTAAGGAAACAGGTTAATAGAACAGCGAAAATACGCGAAAATATTTTCATAATTTATTTATGCCTATAATTATTTTAGGTTAATTAAGTCGAGATTATACTTGTGCTTCTACTGTGCAATTAGTTTTTCAATTTCAACTCTAAGCTTTTCAATATCGCCTTCTTTAAAGGCTGCATGAACATATTTAACAACACCATTTTTGTCAATTAAATACGAAGTCGGCATAGCTTTTACACCAAATACCCCAGGTAAAACACCTTTAGGGTCTTTAACAATTGGAAAACCTACTGGGTGTTTAGATAAGAATTTTTTTGCATCATCTGTGTTTTCATCAACATTGATCGCTACAATTTCAAAATCGCTGGTACCAATCTCTCTGCGTAAATCATCATATTTAGGAAATGACTTAAGACATGGCGGACACCATGATGCCCAAAAATCGATTAACACTACTTTGCCACGGAAATCTTCCATGGAAACATTACTGCTACCATCAATTGAACGAGCTTTAAACGAAGGCACCGTGTCACCAACTGAAATTGCGGCCGATGCACCGAATGGTATAAATATAAATACTATTAGAATTAATTTACTTAGTAGACGTGTGCTCATGCTTATACCTCATATATTTAATTATTAAATCATCACTATTTGATCGATTTATTTTCTATTCGTTTAATCCGCGTCTAAACTTTTTGAAAACTGTGCGAAACACTGCTCATTAATAAATAAGCCTGATATGAATTATTGGATATTCACATAAATAAATAACCCTGTAACGCACTGAATGGGTTTAAATTTCGGATTAAATAGACTGATTTTGATCTCTTGTAATTAAAATCGTAAATCTCTGATTACAATGAAAAAACTAACTCCAAAGAATCATCATAGGTTACGAAACTATACAAGCTGGAATAATTTCCGAGACTCCATTTATCCGGAAATACATGCACTTTGTACTAGATAGAAGTCGAAATGATGAAAATATCAACATGGGCTAAAGGCTTTAGCAAAAGAGATCCAAAATCTGCGCAAGCAGACAAATGCTTGCGCAGTAAGGACATGTTAATTTAGCAGATAGCTAAATACAGAATTTAACTACTAGCCGATATCGCTTGATCAAGATCAGCGATAATATCAGCGGCATCTTCTAAACCAATGGATAAGCGCACCACATCTGGCCCTGCACCAGCTGAAATTTGTTGTTCCTCTGTAAGCTGACGATGTGTTGTCGAAGCAGGATGAATAATCAATGAACGTGTGTCACCAATGTTTGCAAGATGTGACAGCAACTTGCAATTACTTACAATCCCTAAACCCATGTCGTAGCCGCCCTTAACACCAAAGGTGAATACAGCGCCGGCACCATCAGGACAATATTTTTTGGCTAAGGCATTAAATTCACTATCAGGTAGGCCCGCATAAGAAACCCATGTAACTTTTGAATTTCCTTGTAGCCACTTTGCAACTTCTAGAGCATTATCTGCATGCTTTTGCATACGTAATGGCAAAGTTTCAGCGCCGGTAATAGTTAAGTATGCATTCATCGGCGCCATAGTAGGGCCCAAGTCACGCAACCCTACTGCAATACAAAATACGGCATAGGCCATATTGCCAAAGGTTTCATGGAAATTTAGCCCTTGGTAAGCCTCACAGTTTTTTGTCAGACCAGGAAATTTGTCATTTTGCGACCAATCGAAATTGCCGCTATCAACAACCACACCGCCCATGGCATTGCCATGGCCAGAAATAAACTTAGTCGTTGAGTGCACAATGATATCAGCGCCATGTTCAATCGGTCGACATAATGCAGGGGATGGTAGCGTGTTATCAACAATCAGTGGTATACCTGATTCATGCGCAATGTTTGCAATCGCCTCAATATCACACACCACACCACCTGGATTTGCCAAGCTTTCAGTAAATACGGCTTTGGTTTTCTCATTAATCGCTTTACGAAAGTTTTCAGGATCGGTGGGATCAACAAAATTAACTTCCCAACCAAATTTTTTAAAACTATGGCCAAACTGAGTGATAGACCCGCCATAGAGTTTATTGGAAGCCACAAATTCATCACCGCTATTCATTAGGGCAAATAACGCAAGCAGTTGTGCGGAATGGCCGGAAGCAGTACAGACCGCTGCTACTCCGCCCTCAAGGCTTGCCATTCTATCTTGTAAAACACTCGTCGTTGGGTTGGTTAGGCGCGAGTAGATAAATCCAAATTCCTCTAAACCAAATAACCTTGCAGCATGATCTGCATCTTTAAATACAAATGCCGTTGATTGATGTATAGGGGTGCCGCGTGCACCTGTAGTGGCATCTGGTGCAGCTCCTGCATGAATAGCGCGGGTTGAAAAGCCCTGCTGTGTTTTATTACTCACAATATCTCCTTACCAAGCGAACACTCTGTTTATCAGACATAGCGCTTATTGATTTATAAATTATTAAAAACCGGTAGTGGCCTAGAATATTTTACTAAACATTTTAGATTGTATGTGTATAGACGATTTTTGGCTAATGTTGCCTATATGCATATTTAAGTTTACGTATTTTGATTCTCATGTATATGCAATACAGTACCCAGTCACTGTGGCTAGCTAGCCATCTAACGTACTGCAACTATACCCCTATATTTAACATGGGTTTAGTATTAATTTCATACCCCTTCAAGCTACATCAAAATATTCTCGATATTGAGGAATTAATTCATGAAGTTTTCTTGGTAATCTCTTTATGTACTATATTATTATTCCTAGCAAATAATCCTAAGTAAAAATCTACCAACTCGCAGATACATGAGTACCGTTATTCCAAGTGATACCACATCAGAAGAGTCTTCTTCAAATTATCCTGCACCCAAAAATATTCTTAGGTGCACTTACGAATCAGTACTCGCTGCATTACAGGAAGATAAAAGAGTCATTTTAATTACCGGTGATGCAAAAAAAGGTAAGACCGCTCTTATTCACACTATAAGCAAAGATATCGCTGAAAAACACCGCATTATCACTTTATCTGGGAAAGATTTACCTTCTACTGAAAAGCTTAAGGACAAAAATAGCAGCCCTGAGTTGTACAACATGAAGGACTTTTTTTTAAAGTCCACTGATTTGGGGGATAAACTAGTTGTATCTTTAGATGATGCACATTGTTTACCCATTAACTTTTTATCAGAGCTCATTGAGCATGCTAAGTGCTCCTCTGCTAAAGATCATAGTTTGCAGTTGATCCTGTCGGGCCCGTTAACTTTTAAAGACCAACTTATGTCTATTGAGCAAATAGGCTCAGAAGATTTGGTCCACTTTCCGATGGACACCCTTAGTGAACAAACTATACGTGCTTATGTCCTAGCAAAAACCTATAAAATATCTTCTATTATAAAGCGGCTGGAGTTTGAATCTGAATCTTTTCGCACCCTTGCAGACTTTATTCAATCTAGCCAACAGGTATTAGATGTCATACTCGAATGGTGTGCTGCCTTAGCTAAAAAAGATCAACTTACTTCAATATCAAGCCACACTGTTAATCGTGCCATTAGTTTTGCACAGCAGTATGCTATAGATAAAAACTTAGGTTTAGATAACGCATATCCACCTTCGCATGAAGTATATCAATATATTAATAATGCTAAATCTACCCAAGGAACTACCCAGGAATCTACTACAAAAACATCCGTAGAATCAGACGAAAAGCCAAATAAAACTAAACCGTATAACCAAGAGACAATTCAACAAACCAATTATTCTGTAATTGCTTCTGAAGAAAGGGATGCAGGAGAAAGCGTACAAATTCAACCGGTAGGCAACGAGGTGTTGCAAAGACAGCATGCGGCAGAAAACGAATCCATGCCATTGCAATGGACCCCTCCCGCTAAACGTGGAACTGCAAAAATAAAATCATTCCCTGTTATGGCAGGACTCATAACTATTCTCCTCCTAGGATTTATTACCTTTATCGCTTTTCGAATTGGGCCCAACACAAGTATTGAAGAATCACAAAATGAACACGTTAACTTAAATCAATCAGAAGATACTGTTATCGAAGAGCAATTAGCACCTGATACAGTAGTCGCCACAACTGAAAACTCTTTAAATTCAGATACTCAACCACAAAAACCTACTATAGATGCTGAGAAAAATGTCAATGAGAATGCACACGCTGCAGAAATAAATACAAATAATGTCGCGACGATTCAGCTAGAAGAACAAATTACATCTCTAAATAAAATACCGGGCAATGAGCTTTCTCACAATGATCAAGATAAAGTATTAGCCCCCCAAGAAAATATACATATCGTAGATAACTCTTTACCTAGCAAGGAGCTTAATGAGCTGCTAGCACTGGCTAAGCAGCAGCTTGAAAATAAAAATTTATCCACCCCTGCTGGTGATAATGCGCTAGATACATATCAATATATTCTAACAAATGATCCTAACAACTTGGCTGCGATTGATGGTGTCAAAAAAGTACATGACAAATATTTAAGCTGGGCCAATTATTATTTTCAAAATAACGAGGTTAGTCGTGCAGCCCATTTTTACAATAAAGCATTAAGCATAGATCCAAACGACACTGTTGCAAAAAATAAGTTACAAACCATCGTCGCCCAACAAGAGACCATTGCTACAACTGAGTTCGCTAATGAATCAAATACTGACGTACTCCAAAACAGTAAACAAACTGCATTAATTCAAAATTTGCTCGTTACAGCGGAACAAAGCATGCAGCAAATAGAAACCGATATTGGCGCTAACAACCGCAACTACAACAGTTATCAAAAAGCTCAAACAGCGTACCAGAATGTTTTGAGATCTGAACCACAAAACCAACAAGCCAAACAAGGCTTGTCTTTATTAAAAGATCACTATACTGACTGGGCAGAACTCCATGCACAAAGTAAAAATTATAATATTGCACTGTTTTTATATGGACAAGCACTTGCCATTGAACCAAAAAGTTCGCAAATCGCTCAACGAATCGAACAATTATTAGAGTTTAAAAAGGCGTTATAGAAATAAACCATAAGCAACTATTTACTAAATTACGCAGTCAACACGAAACAACTATTTCAATGAATAACAATTCTTCCATACTATTAATTGTGCAAGTAAATGGCACACCCATGCTTGAGTATGACCGCATGAAAACACTCTCATCTACCCAACAACAATCTTTAGTGCTTATGGAAGAAAAACTAAGCCAAGGTCTAACGCTTGGTAGTGTAGAAATTACCAACCCTACTCTTGAACAACGGGTTGAATTTGTTGCAGCAAACTTAATTTCGGCTATTTTGAATGACGAAGAAGTACTTTCAGCAGCAAGCTGCGCCTATCTCGCCCACGCATTACCTGAATTAAAGCAAATAAAGGCATTGGAAAAAAATGGAGAGATTTCGATTGAGTTGATTTTTGATCGCGAATACCAGCCTGAAGAGAAGCTAAACTTTGTGCCGCCAGGTCAATATCAACAATAAAATTCAATACGAAGGGAATTAATTTATAAGATTAACTTTGTAAATAAAGTTTTAAGAGTAATTTAAGAGTAATTACTTGTTAAAAAATACAATACAAAAATATTTTATGTATGCGTGACAGCCCTAATTCCAAATTAGTACTGCAGCGCCTACCACAAGTATAAAGAGCGCGACTAGTAAATTCACAGACATCCAATTTGTCCTTTCAACACAATTGATTCAGGCTCACTATATAGAAGTAAGAAGTGCTGAAGGGCGCTCTCCAGATCAGTTCATAGAATATGCCGACAAAACATTAGTTAGATCTAGCTTAATCTAAAAAAATACTCAATTTGTTGAAAATCATCGAATAATCAATCCAACCATCTCTATCTAACTATACTTACATAAGAGCCACTCATTCCCTAAGCAAGACTACGTCTAGATTTGTTGCTTAATACGCATAAAAGATAATATTCCTTAATTTAATCAACACCTTACTCTATCTTTTACTACTATGTTGCTTATTTACAACAATTGCCCTCAAATTCACTTCATTAACCATATCAGTGCATACGCCAAGAAATACGGCTAGTTGTTTGTAAAGATTATAACTTTTGCTTAATTTGTTGCGTAAATACAACGTAAATTAGTTGACTTCGTTCACGCCAAAAGGCAATCTGTCGCACAAATACAACTTTTGTTGTATTGGATCTGTGCGGAGTGTTGCAAGGATGTAACTACTTACTTAAACAGATTGAGATGAATCATACAGAGGGAGGGAAGCACCTTCGTTTTATTACTAAGGTTGTAACCAAAATAAGTATGAGTAATCTCGTCTAGGAAAATTACTCGAGTATTTTTCTTTTATCTTTAAACCTTAGTTAACGAAGAGGAGTATCTTCATGAAAACTAAACTATTAGCAACGGCGTCAGCTGTAGTGCTAGGCCTTGCATCTTTTGCTGCAACCGCCAATGACACTATCGGCTACGTTCCAGCTGCTGAATGGCAAATTTATAGTTGGCATAACTGGTCGTATGAATTCACTGATGTTGAAAATAACACAGCGGAGACTAGCAGCGACCAAGAGTCACAAAAAATTAGAAATAACGCTGCAAACCTTGGCTTCAAAGCCAGTATTGACACAGGTCTTTCAACAGGCGGTCAAGCAGTAAAAGCTAATTTCCAATGTGAGCAATTTATGCAATTTGGTGGTGAGTTCGGTGGCGTAGGCCCAGCCTGGTGTAATCGTAACTCTAAAATTAGTATAAGTGGTGCATTTGGTGAGGTTATGTGGGGCAACTGGCTCACACCTTACAACGTAGTGCATGCAGCCTGGATCGATCCATACTGGGACGCAGACTTCACATCACATACCTCTTTAATGGGTACCATTAACAACTTTGACTACACTGGCCCTGGTTCAGGTCCTTCCATTGGTGCAGGTTCAGTTGGTGCTAACGGATTCAACAAGCGACAAGACAGCTTGGTCCAGTATTTGTCACCTAACTTTAATGGCTTTGCTTTTAGAGTTGCGACGACTACGCATGATATGGGTGATGAAGAAGTTGCCACCGCAACCAGTGGTGCTACAAAGCTTGATCCTCGCTTGACGGAATTTGGTGCAACCTTTAATAAGCCACTAGCTAATGGTGACAATTTTTGGATGGCCGTATCTTATTCAATGCATGATGAGTGGGCAGCGGTTGATTTTAATTGTGATGATTCAGATGACACCGGCGCGCGTATTTCAGCTCAATACATACACCAATGGGGTGGAGGCGGTTCAACTGCCATTGCCGCAATGTATGAAGAACTAGAATATGACTGGGATGATTGTGGATTCATGGTCGATACAGACGATGATGGTATGGTCGACACACTAGGCGCAATTTCTACATTTGTATCTACAGGAACACTTGGTGCAACAGACCTTGAGCTTGGAAAAGACACCTGGATGGTTTCATTAAACCATCAGTTCGGTAACGGCTGGGCTGTTCGTGGCACCTACTTGGATGCAGATGAATATGACTGCGGTGTATCCGATGGCTGTGACACTGATAATGACACAGACGCTTCTTCAATCAGCTTAGGTGTTGACTTCACCACATCCGGTGGAACCATGTTTGCGCTTAAATACGTTGAAGTTGATAACGAGGATAATTCTCGATACGACACAGGTTTTTGGGCAGCTGGCGACGGCTCTCTATCAGCCGGTTCTGACTCAGAAGTTTGGGGAGTTAGTATTACCCAAGCGTTCTAATTGAACTGTTAGAGAAAACACGCTGTATTTTATTTCCTGGTAGTTACTGGGGAATAAGTAAAAAGCCCCCATTCTTGGGGGCTTTTTTTATATTCCATGATTTAATTTCAAGTTCTCAGCTAAACTTTAATGGTTTATGCCTGATATATGCTTGATACAAGAACTTTATCTTCATACTATAATCTCATTAATAACGTCGGATTGTTAACACAGGTCTACTATGCAAAAATTAATCCTCATTCTCCTATTACTCCCTGCAACAAGCTTTGCTGAATGTACCCAAGAAACGATTCAGTATTACTTAGATAAGGGATTTAATCAGGAGCAAATTACAAAATTATGCACCGCCACCTCTAATCAAGCCGAGAGTTATCAACCCTACCAAAAGCCGGTTATTATTGTACAAGAAGGAGGCCAAACAGATGCTACAGGTCTCAGCGCTGATGAACGAAAAGCTATCAATGCGTTACGTGGTGGTATAGATGCACGTTCCATTGACATTACCCCTGAAAATTTGAATTATATTAAAAAAGTGTGCACCCAATGGAAGATGTCGCCTGATGTTGATTCATGGGTGACTAAATGCATTGATGTCGCCTTTTCTATCTCACGCAAAGATTTAAAAGTGAATGAAGCTGGTAAAGGTAAACTTTTATATGGGCAGACAGGATTAACGGTGTCCAGTGCGGCTATAAAACGCAAATATGTTACCGCTGACCCATGGAAAAATTTACGTGCGGACATGAAAACTAAGTTAAAACGAAAACACGAAAAAAATGAACAAGGCAATACTACTAAAATTCAGTTACGCAAAACGGCTGATCCTGGTCAAATGGTGAATGCGATCAGAACACTAGCCGATGCAACCAATGCTAAGCAAACAGGAGTAGACTCAACTGAAGTTGCCAGAGTATTAGACGACTCTTACACACCTCCCACTGAAGAGGAATACCTTGCGTCACAACCAACCTATGAAAAAGCTCAAGAAGAAAATAAAAAGAAGAAAAAATGGTGGAATCCGTTTGACTAAAACGGGTTAAGAACATTAGTTATAATAAATTCTCTATACAAATATTACTCTCCAATATGGTGAATGAGTAAAGATTCACCCGTCATTGATTTAGGCTGTTCAATACCCATCAATTCTAAAATCGTTGGCGCTACTGCACTCAACCCTTGGCCGTTGGACAAATCCCAGGCGCCATCATCAATAACTAAACAAGGTACAGGATACGTTGTATGTTGAGTATGCGGCTCCTTAGTACGCGGATCGATCATCTCATCACAGTTACCATGATCAGAAGTCAACAGGACAGAGACCCCCTTAACTTTAGCAGCATCTAAAACTCGGCCGACATGTAGATCCAGGGCTTCAATCGCAGCGACGACTGCCTCTTTGATTGCGGTATGACCCACCATGTCGGCATTGGCAAAGTTTGCAACAATTAATGAATACGTATCATTATTAATGGCCTTGATCACTTCATCTGCAACTTCTTCTGCGCTCATTTCGGGTTGTAGATCATAGGTAGCCACTTTTGGAGATGGCACCATTTTCCTATCTTCTCCTTCATAAGCTTCTTCATGGCCACCATTTAAAAAGTACGTCACGTGCGGGTATTTTTCGGTTTCAGCACAATGAAATTGGTACAAGCCATGCTTAGAAATAATCTCCGCCAGATTAGTTTCTGGTTTGCGAGGCGCGAACACTACAGGACCCAGATATTCCTTACTGTATTTAGTCATTTTAGTAAGTTTGATGGGCTCATAACCTGGCCCGCGATCAAATGAACTAAAGTCTGGCTTTGCGAGCGCTTTACTGATTTGGCGCGGACGGTCATTACGAAAATTAGTAAAGATCACTTCTGACTCGGACGTTAATGGCATCGCGTTTCCTAGCACAGAAGGTAAAATAAATTCATCTGACTCACCGCGCGCATACGCTTTGTCAATCGCATCTATTGCGTCGGTGCATTTTTCGCCTTTTAATTGTACGAGTGCTTGCCAGGCTTTAAGGGTGCGTTCCCATCTGCGATCCCGATCCATTGCATAGTAACGACCCATTAAGGTTGCAATGGTGCCATTAACTTCAAGAAGCGCATCTTCTAAACGTTTTACATATATTTTTGCACTTTTAGGCGCTGTATCTCGGCCATCTGTAATGATATGTAGCACAGGTCGTACTTGCACTTCGTGGCAAAGTTTCATTAACGCAAGAGTATGGTTGATGTGCGAATGCACACCGCCATCTGACATCAGTCCGATAATATGGACATAGCCTTCTTTCTTCTTTGCATTTTCCAAAGCACGACGTAATGGAGACATTTCATAAAAACTACCATCGGCAATAGCAGCATTTATACGGATTAAGTCTTGAGTAATAATAGCACCACAACCAATCGTCATATGACCCACCTCAGAATTACCCATTTGTCCGGGTGGCAGTCCTACAGCCTCGCCTGAAGCTTCTAATACGGTATGCGGATAATTAGAAAAATATTCATCTAGATTAGGTGTCTTAGCTTGCAACACTGCATTATTGGATTTACTAGGGTTCGTGCCAAAGCCATCCAGGATTAGTAGCATGGCACGATTTCGAAGGGTTACTTTTTTTTCCACGGTTAAAACAGTTTTTATAATTAATTATCGAGGCGGGTATGTTTAATCAAAGTGAACTTGATTCATTGGTGATCATTTATCTTCAGGAGGTTCATCTAATAATTCATTATCATCGATTTCTATTGCATGTTCCTCTTTACTTAATGCACTAAACCGAGGCTCCTGGCGTTCTGAAGCTTCTAATTCATTTGTACTCCTATTATTAATCATTACGCGCGACAATAATAAACCTAGTTCAAATAATAGCCATACTGGTATGGCCAATAAAAATTGCGAAATAATATCTGGTGGAGTGAGCAACATCCCAACAACAAACGCGCCCACAATCACATAAGGACGTTTAGTCGCTAATTGATCCGATGTGGTGATGCCTAATTTAACCAGCACAAAAGTGATTATCGGCACTTCGAAAGCGACACCAAAAGCAATAAATATTTTCAGTACAAAATCTAAGTAACGCCCTATATCGGTCATTACCGCTACGCCCTCAGGCGCAACCCGGGTAAAAAAAGCAAACATCAATGGAAACACTACAAAATAAGCAAACGCCATACCGATATAAAAAAGAACCCAGCTTGAAACAATAATCGGAAAAGCTAAACGTTTTTCGTGACTATAGAGTCCTGGTGCGATAAATCCCCAGACATGAAAAAGAATAACCGGTATTGCCAATACAATACTGAGTACAAAAACCAGTTTAAAAGGTGTTAAAAATGGTGAAGCAACATCTATAGCAACCATAGAGCTGCCTTCTGGCATATGTGCCATCAACGGACCTGCTAAATATCCGTATAGATCGTTTGCAAAATAAAATAAACACATGAAAACAAACATCACACTGCCGACAATCCACAGTAATCGGCTACGCAATTCATAAAGATGCGTTAAAAGCGTTTCATTTTTTTGATTACTGCTAGATGTGTCGTTAGTTGTCGTCATGCTTTTGTTCAGCCTTATCCATATTTGGGCCTATTTTTGCGCTTTCTTCTGAACTTAATAACAACTCTTTCTGTTTGGTTGATTCGATGTGGTTCTCAACCGCTCGAATTAGTTCACGGTCACCTTTCCCCTCATCCTCATTTTCATTTTCATTTTCAAGGTCTAATTCTTTTTCTATTTCATTTTGGGTGCCTTTCAGCATTTCCTTAAGCTCACCAATTTCACCTTGCTGCTTTTCTAAAATTTCTTTCAGCTCCGCTGCTTTAATCTCAGACTCAATATCTGAGCGAACGCTGGCAATCATTCGTTTTGCTTTGCCGACCCATTTGCCAATCTGACCTGCTAAGGCGGGCAAGCGTTCCGGGCCAACCACAAGTAAAGCAATCACCATAACAATGGCAAGCTCCCAAAATCCAAAATCAAACATGCGTATCTATGATTTTAGGGATTTATTCTTTTGGTGTAGTGTCGTCTGTTTCAGACTTTGCTGCATCGTCTGCGCCTTTATCGTCTTCATCTTTCATGGACTTTTTGAAATTTTTAACTGCGCCACCGACATCGCCCCCCATATTGCGTAATTTTTTTGTGCCAAAAATTAATACAACAATAACGAGTACAATCAGTAATTGCCAAGGACTAATTCCCATAATCTAAACTCCTAATAAAAACTATAAATAAGTATTTAATTTAAATTCACAAAATATCTTGCTGAGACTAACGCTGAGCTTTTTCAACCAGCCCTGAAATTCCAAAGCGCTGATTTAATTCCTCTAGCACATCTTCGTGACTTAAATTCTGCTGTGCCAACAACACCATACAATGAAACCACAAGTCAGCAACTTCATGTATAAGATGTTTAGCGTCCGCTTTTCTTGCAGCATCAATCGTTTCAACAGCTTCCTCTTCAATCTTGGCTAGAATTTTTTCAAGGCCAGACTCATATAAACTAGCGACATAAGATTCATCCGCTTTAGCATCTTTACGCTGCTCAAGAATCTCAGCTAATTTTTGCAAGGCATCTTTATTGCTCATAATTAATTTCTCACCACAATCCCTTGCTGTGCCATATAACTTTTTGCCTCTTGTATAGTGTATTCGCCAAAGTGAAAAATACTAGCCGCGAGTACAGCATCTGCCTTGCCTATTGTCACGCCATCCGCCAAATGCGCCAACGTACCTACACCCCCAGAGGCGATAACCGGAATACCAACGGCCTCACTTATGGCACGTGTCAACTGCAGATCAAATCCTATCTTAGTGCCATCCCGATCCATACTCGTTAATAAAATCTCACCTGCTCCGTAATCTTGCATCTTCTGCGCCCATTCTAGCGCATCTAGCCCTGTAGGCTTACGTCCACCATGGGTAAAGATTTCCCATTTTAACGGCTCGCCGACTTTACTTATTTGCTTGGCATCGATAGCGACTACGATGCATTGGGAGCCGACTTTATCACTGGCCTGTTTTACAAATTCTGGATTAAAAACAGCGGCAGTATTAATACCCACTTTATCAGCACCCGCATTTAGCATGGTGCGAATATCTTCCACTTTACGTATGCCACCCCCTACCGTTAAAGGAATAAATACTTGAGCTGCAACTTGTTCAACCACATTAATCATAGTGTCACGATTTTCTGAACTTGCTGTGATATCTAAAAAGGTAATTTCATCTGCACCTTCATGATCGTAACGCTTAGCCACTTCAACTGGGTCGCCTGCATCACGAATATCTACAAACTTTACACCTTTAACTACTCGCCCTGCATCCACATCTAAACAAGGGATGATACGTTTCGCAAGCGGCATGTTATTTATGTCTTTTAGAAATACTATTTGTAGAAACAGAAAAAATATCCGTTGCTTACCAAATGATTATTTAGAAATAGTTATGATTGATAAGAATCAGCAAGTTTTTGTGCATGCTGAAATTCGATGGTACCTTCATAAAGCGCTCGGCCAACGATCACGCCAATGATACCTTCTTCATCACACTCACATAAGCGCTTGATATCATTTTCATCCGTCACTCCACCTGAAGCAATTACAGGAATATGGATTGCAGCAGATAGCTCTGCGGTGGATTCAACGTTTAAGCCTTGCATCATGCCGTCTCTACTGATATCGGTAAACACAATTGCAGCGACACCATCTGTCTCAAAATGCTGTGCCATATCAATTACGTCGTGATGGGATAACTTTGACCAACCATCGATAGCCACTTTGCCATCTTTAGCATCTAAGCCAACAATTATATGTCCTGGAAACTCTAAACAAAGATCATTCACAAAATGTGGTGCACTAACTGCTCGAGTACCGATAATCACATATTGAACGCCAACCTCTAGATAAGCTTGCACGGTATCTTCGTCACGTATTCCACCGCCTACTTGAATCTCTAAATCAGGGTGATTCTCGGCTATACTGTGAATAATTTCACGGTTCACAGGCCCGCCCGAAGTAGCGCCATCTAAATCTACTATGTGTAAGCGCTTTGCGCCTGCTTCCACCCATTGATCTGCTACCGCTACCGGATCTTCAGAGAATACCGTTACATCTTCCATGCCGCCTTGTCGCAGGCGTACACATTTACCATCTTTCAAGTCAATTGCAGGTATAACAATCATGATTTAATTAACGGTGTTGTTGCCGTCCCAATGTATGAAGTTTTTAAGGAGTTGCAAGCCTGCCTGAGCACTTTTTTCAGGATGGCATTGCATCGCAAACACATTATCTTGTGCGATTACCGAAGTAAATGTTGGACCATAATTTGTTGTGCCGGCAATTAAACGTTCATTTTCAGTTGCCACAAAGTAGCTGTGCACAAAATAAAAATAACTCGATTCTGAAATATTTTTCCATAAAGGATGGCTCTGTTGCTGTTCGATGCAATTCCAACCCATATGCGGCACCTTATAGCTATCCTCTCCAGAGCCTATGGTTAAATGGTTACCAAAATATTTCACACTACCGCTATACAGCCCCAAACAATCGATACCATCATTTTCTTCGCTCATTTGCATCAACACCTGCATGCCCATGCATATACCTAGAAAAGGTTTTTGACTTGCAGCATCGATAATTGCAGATTGCAGATCACATTGCTGCAAAGCAGACATACAGTCTTTAGCCGCTCCTTGACCAGGAAAAATTACTTTATCACTAGACGCAATTTTATCTGCATCTGAGGTAACTATAATATAATCTTTTGGCTCGGCAACATACTCAATCGCCTTGGTAACGGAATATAAATTCCCCATACCGTAGTCAATAATGGCAATGTTACTCATGCTTTACGTAAGTGTGCTGTTTACAAACTTCCTTTAGTAGACGGTATTATGCCTTGCATACGTTCATCCGGCGTTGCTGCCATACGCAGAGCACGTCCAAATGCTTTAAAAATAGTCTCCGCAATGTGGTGGGAATTCACCCCAGATAAACTGTCTATATGCAAAGTCACATTAGCGTGATTTACAAAACCTTGAAAAAACTCATGGGTTAAATCTACATCGAAATCACCCACGCGCGCACGAGGGAAGTCCACACGAAATTCTAAACCTGGCCGCCCTGAAAAATCGATTACCACTCGCGAAAGCGCTTCATCTAATGGCACATAAGCATGTCCATAACGAACCACTCCTTTTTTATCACCTATCGCTTGGCTAAATGCTTGGCCTAAGGTAATGCCAACATCTTCTACAGTGTGGTGAGCATCAATCTCTAAATCACCTTTTGCATCGATGGTTAGATCCAACATGCCGTGACGAGCAATTTGATCAATCATATGCTCAAAAAATGGCAGACCCGTCTGTAGCGAAGATTGGCCAGTGCCATCAATGTTAAGCTGGATCGAAATTTGAGTTTCGTTGGTATTGCGTTCAACGCTGGCAGTACGTGCAGTCACAGGAGATGTGGTTTTTAGTTAATTAAATAAATTTTTATAGTTCTTACTATATCTCTAGCCAGAAAGTTACCGGTCCGTTATTAACCAGATGTACCTGCATATCCGCAGCGAACTTTCCTGATGAAACTCTAGCATATTCCGCTTTTAATTTGTCTAAAAAATAGTCAAACAGCCTCTTAGCATGATCAGGAGTCGCTGCAGCAGAGAAATTAGGCCTTAAACCTTTTGTGGTATCCGCTGCTAGGGTGAATTGCGGTACAAGTAGAATATCCCCCTGTACTTCGCAGATGTTTTTATTCATTTTATCATCATCGTCTGCAAACATTCGATACGATAATATTCGCTGCTGCATTTGCTCAGCCATTTTCTCGGTATCTTGTTTTTGCACTGCAAGAAACACCAACACTCCAGCATTAGCCTCTGCAACTTTTATATTATTAACAACTACACTGGCACTAGATACGCGTTGTAACAAAGCGATCATGATAGTAATTTTACAAAATTTTGTGTGGTACGCACCAATGCATCGACATTCTCATCTTCAGTGGCAGAGTGACCAGATTTTGGAGTGATTATAAGTTCAGCAGTAGACCAAGATTGGTGTAATGCATAGGCCTGTTCAACAGGGCAAACAACGTCATATCGGCCATGCACGATCACGCCAGGTATGTCGCGAAGCTTATGGGCTTCTACTAGCACCTGATTGTCGTTTAAAAATGAATTATTAACAAAAAAATGACATTCGACGCGCGCTAAACTCAATGCAGTATGGTCATCCGCAAAATGATTTAACACACTAGGCTTTGCTATAAGATTAGAAGTACTGCCTTCCCAGATCGACCAAGCACGCGCAGCCTCTAATTGAATACTTTCCTCTTCACTAGTCAAACGTTTATAGAACGCAGATACCAGATCATCACGTTCATTTTTAGCAATTACTTTAATATAGTCTTGCCAAAGATCAGGATAAATATAGCTAGCCCCATCTTGATAGAACCATTGAATATCTCGTGGGCGACAAAGAAACACTCCTCTTAAAATGAGTCCGGTCACACATTCTGTATGTGTTTCAGCATAAACTAGCGCCAGTGTTGAACCCCAAGACCCACCAAACACTAACCACTTTTCAATTTTTAAGTAGTTACGAATGGTTTCTATATCAGCAACTAAATGCTGTGTTGTGTTTTCAGCTAGCTCCGCATGTGGTGTAGAACGACCACAACCACGTTGATCAAATAAAATAATGCGATATTGTTCGGGGTCAAAAAATCTACGTTGAAACGGTTCGCATGCTGCGCCAGGCCCGCCATGTAGAAACACTACTGGGATGCCATGGGGATTACCGCACTCCTCAATCCATATTGTATGTATAGGTGAAACCTTAAGTTGAAATTCATGATAAGGCTCAATTTCCGGATATAAAGTTAGTAATTCCACTACTGTATTTTCTTGATCATCTTTTGGCTCATCTTTTCTGGGCAACTAAGCTTGCAACGTCTCGCAAACCTTTTTTAACATTGCCTACCGTTCCATGTTCTTGATACGCAAGTACATGCAGAGGTGAAAATAATGCTAACAACTCATTTTGCTGCAATCGATATTGTGGATTACTAGGCCCCACAGTAGATACTTTTTCATTTGTATATGTCTGATAAAACAATAAACCCTTAGGTCTTAATGCCGCAATAATATCTTGCGTTAATGTTCTCTCTAGATAATAGCTGACACAAATTACATCAAATGAATTCGATGTGGGTGGGTGTTGCTCAATATCCCTAACGTCTGCAGCAATAGAAATATTTGTTTCCTGACAATGCGCTTGCACTCTTTCAATTGCTATTGCTGAGATGTCCCAAGCATGAGTGTTCAACCCACATTGTGCTAAATAAATAGCATTGCCGCCTAAACCACAGGCGAGGTCTAATGCTAATCCACTACTAGGCAATAAATAGGCATAGTCAAGTAGAACACTTGCAGCTTTAGTTTCTAATTTACTTTCTATTTGAAATTGGGTGGTGTAAATATCATTCCACTTTTTTTCACTAGTATGGTCAGCCATAAATTAACGACGCCAAAATGCTGGAGTCAGTATAACCAATAAGGTAAAGATTTCGAGACGTCCCAATAACATGCCTAAACACAATACCCACTTACTAAAATCGTTAATGCTAGTGTAATTGGCGCCTACTTCACCTAAACCTGGACCAAGATTATTTAGTGTTGCGGCCACTGCTGAAAATGCTGTAACTTGATCTAAGCCAGATGCCATTAACAATAAAAGCATTACGACAAATACGCCGATATAGGCCGAGAAGAAGCCCCATACCGCTTCAATAACACGTCCATCGACTGCTTTAGAACCTATTTTTACTGCAATTTTTGCATTGGGATGAATCAGACGCATCATCTCTCGCATACCTTGTTTAACCAATAGCAACACCCGAATCACTTTCATTCCTCCACCAGTTGAACCTGTGCAGCCACCGATAAAACTTGCCAGTATTAGCAGCAATGGTAAAAAACTAGGCCAGAAATGGTATTGGGAAGTGGTAAAACCCGTCGTAGTAGCAATAGACACAGCATGAAATACTGCTTTTGAAAATGCATCGCCCCAACTCAGATACACTTCACCGATACGCAAAAACACTGCAGTAATTGTAGTGATAGAAATAATTACAAAAAAGTAAGTTTTAAATTCAGCGTCCTGAAAATAATGTCGTAAACTTTGTGATTTCCAGGTAATAAAGTGCAAACCAAAATTTAAGCCAGACAACAACATAAAAATAATGGAAACGGTTTCAATCGGCATGCTACGAAAATAGCCTATACTTTCATCATGAGTTGAGAATCCGCCAATCGCTACAGTAGAAAAACTATGGCTTATCGCATCAAATATGCTCATGCCCGCTAGCCAATAACCAATTGCACACGCAATCGTTAAAGACAAATAGATATACCAAAGTGCTTTTGCAGTTTCTTTAATACGCGGAGTCAACTTGGTATCCTTGACAGGACCTGGTGTTTCTGCGCGATAAAGTTGCATACCGCCTACACCTAACATAGGCAGAATGGCCACCGCTAAAACAATAATTCCCATACCGCCTAACCACTGTAGGGCCTGGCGGTAAAACAAAATACATTTTGGTAATTGGTCAAGATTGGTAATCACCGTTGCGCCAGTGGTGGTTAACCCTGAAACCGATTCAAAAATTGAATTCGTAATGCCTAAAGAAAGAGAGTTACTTAATAACAATGGCAATGCACCAAACAAGCTCAGCACTGTCCAAAATAACACAACAACTAAAAAACCATCCCGTAAGCGTAAATCATTTCGGTAACTACGCACTGGATACCACAACAACAAACCAGTGATGAGAGTAATCATAAATGCAATTGCGAATGGAGCATATGCACCTTCTTCGTAGATTACATCCACCAAAATAGGCGGCAGCATAGTAAAGCTAAACCATGCAAGCAAAAATCCTAGTACGCGTTGAATAGTTTTTCTTTGCATGAGAGTGTTTGAATGTATAAATATTTAAGAAAATATTTACAAATAGTGGGCTTCTTGACTGCGCGTGACTATTAAGCTTGAGTTATATAAACGTTGCACTAACTTGAAACAGTCGTTCTATATCTTTAACACCTGTTTTATCGGCCAAAAAGATAATTACATGATCCTCAGACTCTATAATGATATCTGCTTCAGCCATTATAACTGCCTCGCCTCGAACAATTGCGCCAATGGTTGCGCCGTTTGGAAGGTTAATTTGTTCTATGTTACGCCCCACAACCTTAGATGTCTTTTTATCGCCATGCGCAACCGCCTCGATGGTCTCTGCTGCACCACGACGTAAAGAATGTACTGAAACAATATCGCCTTTACGCACATGTGTAAGTAAAGTGCCCAAAGTAACTTGTTGAGGCGAAATAGCAATATCGATCATGCCACTTTCAACTAAATCTACATAACTGGGACGATTGATGAGTGACATGACTTTATTTGCGCCCAAACGTTTGGCGAGCATAGCAGAAAGAATATTCGCTTCATCATCATTGGTAAGGGCGCAAAATACATCCATATTTTCAATATTCTCTTCGCGCAGCATGTCTTGATCAGCTGCATCACCTTGTAAAACAATAGTTTTATCAAGTGCCTCAGACAAATAACTTGCACGCTCTGGAAAACGCTCAATGATTTTAACTTGGTATTTATTTTCAAGAGACTTAGCAAGATGCAGCCCAATATTACCTCCTCCAGCTAACAGAATTCGTTTATACGGCTTTTCTGTACCGCGCAATTTCGCAGTAATCGAGGCGGCATTGGAAGATGAAGCAAGAAAAAATACTTCATCATCAGCTTGAATATGCCCTTCGCTATGCAATGTAATGGACTTATTATTGCGATAAATTGCAACTACTTTTGCTTCAGTTTCTGGCATGGCCTCCCAGATTTCATCTACCCGCTTGCCAATTAAAGGGCCATCAAGTTCTGCACGCATGGCTAAAAGTTTTACTTTGCCTTCTGCAAAATCTAGCACTTGTAATGAACCCGGATGTTCAATCAAACGTTGAATATATTGTGAAATCAAATGCTCAGGACTGATTAACACATCAACTGGCAACGCTTCTTGCACAAACAAGTCGCTATACGCTAGATATTCCACTGCCCGAATACGAGCAATTTTAGTGGGTGTATGAAACAAGGTGTACGCAACCTGGCAAGCGACCATATTGGTTTCATCACTATTGGTAAGAGCGATAATCATGTCAGCATCTTTCGCACCCGCTTGTGATAACACCGAAGGATGAGAAGCTTCTCCTGCAATGGTACGTAAGTCAGCACGGTCTTGGATATCTTGCAAAACAGTAGCATTAGTATCAACAAGCGTGATGTCATTATTCTCATTAGCCAGGCTAAGTGCTAATGACCCGCCTACTTGTCCTGCACCTAAGATTATGATTTTCATAATGTTTTTCTCCAACCGTCAGCTATATCTGGCTGTTTACTGGCGGCGCAGGATAGGCCTGTTAATTAGCACTTGCAAGCCCTTTTCTCTCTACGTGATTTAATTAGGACTCTTTGGTATTGATCCCAAGCGCACGAAGTTTGCGATAAAGATGGGTACGCTCTAACCCAACACGTTCTGACAGTTTAGTGATATTGCCGCCTACTTGTTTCAACTGATATAGAAAATAACTACGTTCGAAAGACTCACGTGCTTCTCGAAGCGGTAATTGATAAAGGTCTTCATGTGCCGCTTTATCATTTGAAACCTCTTTTGTTTGATCTTCACTTTGCTCCTCTAATGCTGCCTCTACCTCTTCAGCAGACACTTCATCTGATGAACTTAATATAAGTAATCTTTGCACTAGGTTTTTAAGTTCACGGATATTGCCTGGCCAGCTGTAGTGTAGTAGTCGATTTTGCGCAGCAATTGCAAAGTTTCGGTATGGATAGTTTTCTTTCGAACAATAAAAATCAATGTAATATCGCAACAATTCAGGCACATCTTGCAAATGCTCACGCAGTGCTGGAATACGAACTGGCACCACATTCAGTAAAAAATACAATTCATCATCAAAACGATTGGCCTTAACTTCAGCTTGTAGATCGGATTGTGTGGCAACCATCACTCTACTATCGAATTTTTGTGCATTAGCTCCGCCAATACGTCTAAATTGTTTCTTTTGCAACAAGTGAGACAAAATCTTTTGCCCCTGTTCATTCAGATTAGCAACATCACTAATAAATATTGTTCCGCCCTTACACGACTCTAATAATCCAGGGCTGATAATTTCATCTGCTTCAGTACCAAATAACTGTTTAGCAGGCTCACGAGTATTAAAGTTATCCTCGTTAAGCGCTAATAAACGTTTTGATTTTCTAATGCTTAATGAATGTACAAAATTAGCAAAATATTTTTTACCAACACCTATCTCGCCCTTAATAAATAAAACATTATCATGTGCAGCTAATTTTTTTGCTTGATCACGCAAGGATTGAATAGGCAGGCTTGAACCGATAGGCATTTCGACTATCTCATTCGCTAACGAAGAAGCAGTATTTTTTTCGCCGGCTTCTAGTGCGCGCTTAACACTCACTAACAACTTTGACATGGTTAATGGCTTTTCGATAAAGTCGTAAGCACCCAAACGGGTTGCCTCTACAGCAGTCTCCACTGTGCCATGTCCTGACATCATCACCACCGGACAATCAATGCTGCCGCTACTCTGCCAATCTTTTAGTAAACTAATACCATCTTCCCCTGGCATCCAAATATCAAGTAACACTAAATCTGGATGCTTGCTGTTAGCATGCTTTCTCGCCACTGCAGTATTTTCGGCAACACTTACTTTGTAACCTTCGTCCACCAATATTTCTTGCACCAGATTACGAATATCTGGCTCATCATCTACAACCAATATGCTTTCTTGGCTCATGCTGCGTCTCCTTGACTACGCACTGAAATTTCGCTTGCATCAACCGTGCTTAATGTTGCAGCGCTTAAAGGTATACGAATCTTAATTCGCGCACCTCTATCAGGTGAATTCTCTGCGCGTATTGTGCCACCATGCTCTTCAACAATTTTCTTAACTATTGCTAAACCCAAACCATTGCCGGTATTTTTAGTAGTTACATAAGGCTCGAACAAACGTTCTAATAAATCATTCGGAAAACCTGGTCCATCATCCACCACCACTAAACTTACTAATGGCACACTGCTGATTTCAAAACAGCGTGTAGTTATTTGTACTTTTGCATATTCCTGAGGTTTATCTAACATGGCTTCAAATGCATTTTTTATAAGGTTATGCATTAATTGGCGAAGTCGCGTGCTATCTCCCAATATTAATGGAGGATAATCATCAAGTGAGGTGTGTACCTCAAAGCTATGAATATTATTTTGATACAGCTCAACAACTTCAGAAATTAATTTATTAAGATCCAGGGGGCTTTTTTCAATTTGTGGTGCCCTCGCATAGTCAGCAAAGTCATTCACCATTTCTTTCATGGATTCTACTTGTTCAACGATAGTAGTAGTAGCGCGATCTAAAATACTGCTTTCATGTTGGTCAAGTTCGGGCAGAATTTTACGCCGCAATCGTTCAGCAGATAGTTGTATCGGAGTTAATGGATTTTTAATTTCGTGCGCTAATCGACGCGCCACCTCCCCCCAGGCAGAATCACGTTGTGCACTAATGAGATCGGTAATGTCATCAAACACAAGCGCATAACCACCAGACTGTTCTTCATCATTTGGTAATGTCACCCCACGACACATTAGTATTTTGCTTTGAAATTTGTTGCCTTGACTTCCGCCTACTAGCTTAACCTCGGTTTGCCATTGTATTTCGCTACCTTGCAACATAGGCACAACCTGATCGCAAAAACTTTTCAAGTTTTCATGCCCCATAGACAACTGTGCGACATCACGACCAATGAATTCGTTGATATCAGTATTTAATATTTGTGAAGCCGTTGCATTGGCTGTTTTAATTACCAAGTTTTGGTCGAGGCTGATTACTCCGGAAGAGAGATTTTCTAAAATAGTTTGTAAATAGTTGCGTTGGCTGTCAATTAATCGCTGGCTCAGCTTAGCTTTATCACGCGCTAAGGATAAACGCTCTGTCATTTGGTTAAAGGATACAACTAACATACCCAGATCATCATTACGTTCAACAGGAATTTTTTTATGGTACTGACCTTCTGCTACCGCCTTGGTGCCCTGCGCAAGATCTTTGATTGGTTCAACTAATCTACGTGCAGAAAAAAATGCAGCCCACACAGCAAACAAAATTCCAAGCAATAACACTAAGGTAATTATCAAAGCAAAATTTTGTTTTAAAGGAGTGCGTAAATAAACCAATTCATTATATTTCCCAAACCCTTCTTGTACACTTAATGCGAGATCGCTAATACGATCGGAAATTGGATATAAAACCTGCACCATACGTCTTTGCGTAGTGGCTCCCGTAGTATTCATCGGAAACACTAGGCGTACATGCAAACCCGAATCTTTTATAGGATCCAAACCCACGTATGTTTCGCCTTGGCCAACTAAGCGCATCACCGTCTCTCCCGGTAACCGAGGCACAACCGCCGCTCCAACTTCGCCCCCAGACGCAATAATACGACTGCTGCGAGTAAATAAAACAATTTCCGCTGCACCGCTGCGTCGCAATAAATCATTGATCACCAAGGGCGCATCTAATGAAGTAGTTCGTGATAACTCTTTAACCATAGGCTTGGTTTGCTTACGAAGTTGTCGCATATGCAAATCCAAAGAAGAGCGGCTTAGGTCTACTGAATCTTGCAAAGCTTTTTCTACATCTGCATCAAACCAACTGTCGACGCCTTCTTGAATAAGCCACATTGAAAATGTATACACGATACCAACAGGAACAATCGCGAGCAGTACAAACATTAATAACAAGCGTAATGTTAGGCGCGAACCGGGCTGGCGTCTAAGCACTTGCATGCCGAGTCGATACACATTGACAATGATTAGAAGTAAAAACACACCCAGCAAAAATACATTGAATGGGAATAACCAATAATGAAGCTCTTCAAAACTAGTTTCACTACGCGTGGCGTCCGCCAATAAATACAAAGACCCCATTAACAAGCTGAACAAAAATATGATCGGCCAAATACGCAGAATGGTTTGTTTTTCTATAGCTGCCATTCATACCACCCGCTATCCAATCGCCACTTAGGTGAAAAATAACTCTTCATTCTTAACGGTAAAGGTAATTTATTAGTTAATAACTGCGAACGCAGTTGCACAACATGAGTTTCTTGTTTATTTAAATGGTCAGCCTCAGCAATATACAGTGCAGATACTCTTCCTTGCTGAATCAAGACAGACTCTAAATCTGGATAACTATCGCTTTCGCCCGTCTCAAGATTTTCCAACACATACTGTTTGCTGAGCACATGATATTTTAGCAAGTGAGTTTTTACCGTTGTTACGACAACTTTATCCCAAAGCCATTTTTGCAAGGATACTATTTGCACTTCAATTTGAAACTGCAAAGATATACCATTAACTAACGCTTCCCTAACTTCTCTATTTAATACATAAGCAATTTCAGCATCTAAACGTAATTCATTATCCAACTCAGTAATGTTTAAATAGTTAACTTCGATCGCACTGGTTTTCGCCTGTGCAGAATTACCTATTAGAGAACTCATAAACACAGCTATGTTTATGAGCAATAATGCTGAAACTAATCTTTGTGGCCAACAATTATTCATGCCGATGCGCCGAGTGAATTGCTCACAGGTTCATTAGTAAAGCCGTATCCACTAACATCGTGGGCATTGATAAAGTCTTGTGCGCTGATGATTTTACCGCCAGCAAGTTGTAGCGCGATTAGATTTATTACCCCCGCTCCAGTAACCACTTCTATACTTTGCTTATTGTTGCTTAAAATAGAACCAGGGAGTTTATCACTACTTTTGTCACTTACTGCTGCTTGCCAAATCCGTATCCGTTGTTGCCCAAAGTATGTATAAGCTACCGGCCATGCGTTAAAAGCACGAATTTTGCGTTCAATTACTATGGCGCTTTGCTGCCAATCAATATTGGCCTCTTGTTTAGTAATTTTTTTAGCATAGCTAACGTGAATTTCATCTTGAGAAACAGCTGCCAACTTGCCCTCTTGTAAATTTTCTAAAACCTGCACAATTTCAGCAGCAGAAATACAGGCAAGTCGGTCATGCAGACTTGACCCTGTATCAGTAGCTTGAATGTCACATTCAAATTGTTGCAAGACGGGACCTGTGTCCAAGCCTTCCTCCATTTGCATAATGCTGATTCCAGTTTCCGTATCTCCAGTAATAATCGAGCGTTGAATGGGTGCAGCACCTCGCCATCTTGGTAGTAAGGATGCATGTATATTAATGCAACCTAATTTAGGAATCGCTAATACTTCTTTAGGTAATAGCAAACCATATGCACTAACTAGCATTACATCGGCTTGAAAGTTTTTAATTTGGGAAAACTGTTCTTGGTCTAAACGTAATGGTTGGTAAACAGGGATTTCTGCATTGATAGCAAGTTGCTTTACGGGACCATAATTAATTTTTTGCCCACGGCCTGACGGACGATCCGGCTGAGTAAACACCGCGACGATATAATGTTGGCTGGCGATACATGCTTGCAATGCAGACGCTGCAAAGTCTGGAGTACCCGCAAAAATTATATTTAAAGGCTGGCTCATATATTTGTGCAGTTATGTTGAACGCGTTGGATACCGAATTGATAGTGATAACGCGCATTACTGAACGTTACGCTTTTAGCTGCAGCTTACACTTACATCGTGCCTTTAGATGATCGTGGCAGTTTGAGAAGGAACATCCTGATCTGATGGTTCTAGTTTTTTCAGCTTGAGCATTTTCTTTTTTATCCGCTGTTTTTTAAGGGGTGATAGATAATCTACGAATAGCTTACCGTCTAAATGATCCATTTCATGTTGAATGCATACCGCGAGCAATCCGTCTGCATCCAGGGTAAATTCTACTCCCTGCTGATCCAGAGCCTGTACCGTGATGTTCTCTGCACGCTGCACGTTCTCAAAAATACCAGGTACCGATAGACAGCCTTCCTGCATCTCTTCTTCTCCATCCTTTTTGATAATTTGGGGATTGATCAGGCACAGAGACTCCGATTTATCCTCGGATATATCTATTACAATAATCTGCTGTTGTATGTTCACCTGAGTTGCAGCCAGACCAATGCCTGGAGCCTCATACATGGTCTCAAACATGTCTTTCACCGTCTGTCGGACCTGTTCATTCACCTCATCGACTGGAGTTGCTTTTTTTCGCAACCGCGGGTCAGGAAAGTGTAAAATTTCTAAGAACGCCATTAAGTTACACAATAGTTATAAATTAATTTAGTATTGCCTTTAATAAGCTCACAAATAAGATAACCTTATGCTTATAGGGCTATACTCTAGTATAAAAGTATTGGTAGCTAGTTTAGCAAAAAATCTTCTATAACAACGCATTAAGGATCAACATGCTGGGGAAATTCAACCATCACGGCACATTTTTCATACTACTAGTCACTTGCCTATTAGCTATATTAGTAGCAGCTTGCACAACAACATCGGAATCAAACAATGCCGATACCGGTATCGAGGTTGGTGAACCGAATGTAGATATCGATACCTCTGAAACACAAGCATTAGATACGTCCGGCGAGCCACACTTAGAAGATCTACCTGTATCTCCGCAACAACATAATGTTGAATTTAAAGCATCTGCTCCTGAGCAATACACGGTTGCACCAGGTGATACATTATGGGATTTGTCGAATCGTTTTTTAGTTCAGCCCTGGTATTGGCCAGAGATTTGGTATCTAAACCCTCAAATAAATAACCCGCACCTTATTTACCCTGGGGATGTAATATCAATTTTTTATGTAGGCGGAAAACCTTATCTAACCGTTGGGGACGGGCCAAGAGTCACTAAACTTTCACCAAAAGTTCGTAGTGAAGATATTGATTCCCAGACGTATGGCATTCCCATCCCCGCTATTCAGCAATTTATTATTCGTCCTCGTGTGGTGAGTGAAGAGACCTTAGATAGTGCTCCGTATATTTTAAGTCACATCGAAGAAAGACTTGCATTCGGCACGGGAGATCGTGTTTATGCACGTGGCTTTGGCGGTGAACCGCATGGTCAATACTCTATTTTCCGTAAAGGCGAGGAACTGTATGACCCGAAAACTGATGAGTTACTCGGTTTTGAGGCCATTCTTGTTGGTGACGGTGAAATTATCCGCGCGGAAGATCCTGCAACGTTAGATTTAACGCATACAACGCGCGAAGTGTTACGTGGCGATAGACTATTGCCGGTAGATTTTAGTGAAATTGACACCGAATTTATCCCTCATGCACCACCCGAAAATACTCATGGCCATGTGATATCTTTATTTGATGCGATTACTCAAGTAGGCACATTTCAAGTAATCACGCTTAGCCTTGGAGAACGTAACGGCATCGAAAAAGGCCATGTGTTGGATATTAATCAAGCTGGACGAGTGGTGGCAGACCCGTTCGAAAAACCAGGATCTTTGATCGATGTTGAATTACCTGAAGAAAGCGCAGGCCGCGCTATGGTATTTCGCACCTTTGAAAAAGTCAGTTATGCTTTGATTATGGAAACTTCAAGAGCCATTCAGTTCGGTGATTCAGCAACCAACCCTTAATCACCATAACATAACAAATACACCGTCCTTAAGCCCAAGATCTAACATAGATCTTGGGCTTAGCTACTTTAGTACGTTGCAAGTTTTTCGTTAGCTCACGTAAGTCGCTACAATTACAGGCTGGGGCAACTTAATAGTATCAGCACATGCAACCACTCAACGCTTGGCTTACGCTTATCCATGTTGACAAACTTGGACCGGTTACACTGATAAAATTATTAGGCCACTTTAGTAGCCCAGCAAGAATACTGGAAGCCAGTCGTAGCGAATTACAATCACTCGGTATTAGAAAATCCATCATCGATGGCATTCTGGAACCTAATGAAGATGCTATACAACGCGACCTTGCGTGGTTAGAGCACGAAAACCATCACGTAATTACCATCCAGGATACGTCTTATCCTGAATTACTCAAACAAATATCTGACCCGCCTTGTGTTTTATACGTCTTAGGCAAACCAACGCTGTCAGTAAGCTTATTAACTGAACCGCAGCTGGCAATTGTCGGCAGTAGAAATGCCAGCGCATATGGCAAAGAACTTGCTACCTCATTTGCACAACAGTTAGCAATTAACGGCCTTGTCATTACCAGTGGCTTAGCCAGTGGCGTTGATGGCGCAGCCCATCGCGGTGCATTGCAGGCAGATATTGGCAGTACCATAGCCGTCGCCGCCTGTGGATTAGATCGTGTCTACCCTGCAGAGCATCGTCAACTCGCTGAACAAATTGTTCAACGCGGTGCACTCGTCTCTGAATTCCCTATCGGCGCCTCACCAATGCCAGGACATTTCCCCAGACGCAATCGAATTATTAGCGGGTTAAGTCTTGGTACATTAGTAGTAGAAGCCTCAATGAAGAGTGGCTCTTTAATTACAGCGCGCCTTGCTACAGAACAGGGACGCGAGGTGTATGCCACCCCTGGATCTATTCATAATCCTCTTTCTAAGGGCGGGCATACTTTAATTCGTAACGGCGCAAAGTTAGTTGAGACTGTGGAAGATGTTCTAGAAGAACTCAAACATCACATCAACCTAAACTCTATAGAGTCTAGTCAAGAATCGGTCTCCGAAGACAAACAAGATAGTGCATTAGACCCGCAACATGAAAAAATATTAGAAAGCATGGGCTATGAGCCCATTAGTATTGATGTATTGATCGAGCGTAGTGGCCTTGGAGTTGAAGTAGTATCTTCTATCCTTTTGATTTTAGAGCTGAATAACCAAGTTACACATCATGGCAATGGCATTTATCTGCGCCGCAATAATTTTTAGAAACAATAGCTAATTAGATAAATTTTTCTGTAAAACTTTTATCTTCGGCGGTAATTCTGCTAAGAATAACGCCATAGGCATTTACAAACCCATTAGAAACGCGTAATAGTTCGCCGCTACAGGTACTTAATAATAGTAGTTGCATAAACACATGAGTAAAAATTTAGTCATTGTAGAGTCTCCAGCCAAAGCTAAGACAATTGAAAAATATCTAGGCAAAGACTTCCACGTGCTCGCTTCAGTAGGCCACGTACGAGATTTATTATCAAAGAATGGTGCGGTCGATCCAGATAATGAATTCGAGATGAAGTATGAAATTAAGGAAGACAGCGAAAAGCATATTAACGCTATTGTTAAAGCACTCAAGAAATCGGATGTGCTACATCTTGCCACTGACCCAGATCGCGAAGGTGAAGCGATTTCATGGCACCTGTATGAAATATTAAAAGAACGTGACCTGCTAAAAGACGTAGACGTACGTCGAGTAGTGTTTCATGAAATTACCAAACGCGCAGTTAGTGAAGCCATTGAGAACCCAAGAGAACTGTCTTACGACTTAATCCATGCCTATCTTGTACGTCGCGCGTTAGATCACCTTATTGGCTTCAACCTCTCGCCATTACTTTGGAAAAAAATCAGACGTGGCTTATCTGCAGGACGCGTTCAAAGTCCCGCTTTACGTTTGCTTTGTGAACGAGAGAATGAAATCGAAAAATTTGATCCGCAAGAATATTGGACCATTGAAGCCGATTGCGAAAAAGACAAACAAGAATTTCTCTCCAAGTTAAACATTTATAAAGACAAGAAACTTGCACAGTTTGATATCAATAATGAAGGTGATGCATCAGCTGCTAAAAAATTATTAGATAGCAATGCGAATGGCAAACTGGTTGTTAAAACGGTTGATAAGAAAGAACGCAAGCGTAACCCAGCTGCACCTTTCACTACCTCTACTTTGCAACAAGAAGCCGTGCGTAAACTTAGGTTCTCTGCCAAAAAGACCATGGCCGTCGCACAAGCCTTATATCAAGGTAAAGAATTAGATGGAGAGACCGTTGGTTTAATTACCTACATGCGTACCGACTCTGTGGTACTTGGGCAAGAAGCCCTGGATGAATTGGTCGATTTTATTGTGCAGCGTTATGGCAAAGATAACTTGCCTGATGAAATTCGTGTATTCAAAACCAAATCTAAAAACGCACAAGAAGCTCACGAAGCTATTCGCCCTACCTCTTTCATGCGTACACCAGATGAGGTTAAAAAGTTTCTTAGCGCAGATGAAATGAAACTTTACTCCCTGATTTGGAAACGTGCTGTGGCCAGTCAGATGATTCACGCTACCTTAGATTTAGTGGCCGTAGAGTTTGCTTGCGGCGATGGCAATATTTTTCGTTCTACGGGTTCATCCATCAAAGACCCTGGTTTTATGCAGGTCTACCAAGAAGGCATGGACGACAAAAAAGAAGAATCCGATGAACGCATGTTACCGGCATTAGAAGTTGGCGAAACCGTAAGCCTTCATGAAATAAGAACCGAGCAACACTTTACTGAGCCGCCGCCACGCTTTACAGAAGCTACCTTAGTGAAGACGTTAGAAGAATTTGGCATTGGCCGCCCATCAACCTACGCCAGCATTATTTCTACTTTGCAATATCGAGAATATGCAGAAGTGGAGAGTCGCCGTTTTACGCCTACCGAGATGGGTAGATTAGTAAATGATTTTCTTACTAATCACTTCACCCAATATGTCGATTATGATTTTACCGCCAACTTAGAAAATGAATTAGACGAAATTTCACGTGGCGAAAAAGAATGGGTGCCGGTTATGCGCACTTATTGGAAGCCGCTCATCGATTTAGTTGAGGAAAAAGAAGAAAGTGTCACACGCGAAGAGGCGGTGCAAGCACGACAGCTTGGGACGGATCCCAAATCAGGAAAACCCGTTAGTGTTCGTATGGGGCGTTACGGACCCTTTGTAATTATTGGCACCAAAGAAGACGAAGAAAAACCAAAATTTGCAGGCCTATTACCGGGCCAAAAAATGGCAGATATTACTTTTGAAGACGCCATGGAGCTGTTTAAGTTGCCTCGAGAGTTAGGCGAGACTGAAGAAGACGGAATCATATCCACCAGCATTGGACGTTTTGGCCCTTATGTTAAGTACGGCCCAAAGTACGTTTCGATTAAAAAAGACAGTGGCCTTGACCCTTATACTATTAAACTTGAAGAAGCGATGGTATTAGTTGCAGAGAAAAAGAAAGCCGATGCCGAAAAGCTGATTAACCATTGGGAAGAAGAAGGCATTCAAGTGCTTAATGGCCGTTATGGGCCTTACGTTACCGACGGCAACAAGAACGTAAAAATTCCAAAAGACACTGAGCCTAAATCACTCAGCCTGGAAGACTGTCAAAAGATGATTGCCGAGGCGCCAGAAAAGAAATGGGGCCGCAAAAAGAAAGCGGCAAAGAAGAAAAAAGCTGCGCCTAAGAAAAAAGCCGCGGCAAAGAAAAAGAAGGCTGCGCCTAAGAAAAAAACTACCAAAAGAAAAAAAGCGGCAAAGAAAAAATCAAGCAAGAAGAAAGCAGCGACTAAGAAGTCAGCTGAGAAATCTCCTAAAGCTAGCGACGATACCAGCTCAACAGAATAATCATGCTTGCCAGTCAGGTTTCGCAAGCTACGGTTATTTTGCAATACGGTGGCGTAGTCGCTTATTCAACCGAAACAGTTTTAGGTCTGGGATGTGATCCCAATAATCAACAAGCCGTTAACAGAATTCTTTGGCTAAAAAACCGCGCCATTGAAAATGGCTTGATCATGTTGGTAAACAATATTGTGTCGTTACAGCAATACACAACATCATTGACTGCTGAACAGGTTGCATCAATTTCTTCTGCAGAAAATACCACTTGGCTCATCCCGGCGAATGACCAAGCTCCAAGTTGGATGCTAGGCAAACATGAAACTTTAGCCATGCGCATTACCCAACACCCCACAGCCAACCCCTTATCTGCAGCCACTCATGGAATTGTGTCTACCAGCGCAAATGTTTCCAGCTATAAAATATTAGCAGATCAAGATGAGGTTCGAGATTGGTTCGGCCCTCACGTAGACTATATTATCGTAGGCGAAACAGGATCAAGCGTACCAAGTAAAATTATAGATTTAATCACCGGAGAAAAACTTCGTTAGCGTATGTCAATTGATATTACACCAAGCATCGACCCAGACATCGACAAGGTAAAAAACTACTTGCTGGATTTACAGAATCGCAATTGCGAGCAGTTAGAAAAGCAAGACGGTGCGGCTAAGTTTAAAGAAGATGCGTGGGAGCGCGCAGAAGGCGGTGGCGGTCGCACGCGCATTCTGCAAAATGGCGCGGTGTTCGAACAAGCCGGTGTAGGGTTC